>JBCCOP010000001.1:0-155152 GCA_039025315.1 Planctomycetota bacterium
ATTTGAGTTTGAGGTGGAGGTGGGCTCGGAATTCCATCCGCCATTGGGGTTGGCTACCGCGAAGACATTGGTGTTGGCGATGGGTTTTGCAAACAGCCCGGTGCCCATGATGTCGCGGATGCAGCCGCCGATGCCGGTGGCGGCCCCGCCGTAGGGCTCGAGCGCGGAGGGGTGGTTGTGGGTCTCGACCTTGATGGCGATGCCGTGGGTGTCGTCGAACTTGACGATGCCGGCGTTGTCGTCGAAGACGGAGACGAGGAAGTCGGCTTTGGGTGTGCCTTGGAAGTCGTCGCGGAGCTTGAAGGTGGCGGCGGCGACGGTGGACTTGAGGAGGTTATGGATGGTGACGTAGCCGTCGGGGTCAATGTCGTGACCGGGCTTGTCCTTGAAGATGTCGAGGGTTGAGGGATCGTCCGTCGTAAAGGAAACAGTGGATTTCAGGGTTTTATGGACGCAGTGCTCGGACCAGGTCTGGGCGAGGGTCTCGAGCTCAATGTCGGTGGGTTCGCGTCGGGCGTTTCGGTAGTACGTTTGGATGGCCTGCATCTCTTCGAGGGAGAGGAAGAGGTGGGCGTCGCGGGACATGCGTTCGAGGGAGATGTCGTCGAGCTCGCGGATGGGGATGTGGGTGAGTTGGAAGTCGTAGGGTTCGCCGGCGGGGAAGCGTTCGGGGTATTGGGGGGTGGTGTGGATCGATTGGATGACGGGGTTGCCGAGGTTGGCTTGGGCCCAGGCGGTGAGTTGATCGAGGACTTCGGCGGTGGGGTCGGTCAGGGTGAAATCGAAACGCTGAGCGGTGCGGACAGTGACGCCAGCGTCTCGGAGGTGGGGCAGCATCTCGGCGATCGCGTCCTGGGTGGACTGCGCGACGGGGTCCATGACCCCCGGAAGGAAGTGTACCTCGGTGGTGAGTGATGCGGGTGGTGGGGTATCGGTAAAGGCGGTCTGCGCGACAGGGTCGGTGAGCAGCTCGGTCGCGATGGCGGCGGTGTCGGCGTCGGTGAGGGGGCCTTCGATGAGGTAGACGGTGGCGTGCTCGACGCGTTCGACGGGGAGCGGGGGGGTGAGCTGTTGGAGCTGGTGGAGGACGGCGTCGGCGTGGGGGTCGGGCTGGCCGGGGGCGGGTCGGCGTTCGAGGCGGGTGACGTGTCGGGGGGGCAGTGGTGTCTCGGTGGACGACGGTGCGGTGGTCATCGCCGGATCATAATCAGTCGGTGGATCGATGATCGGGCAGCTTGCCGATGCGGCCGCCGGGGATGGCGAACCAGCCGCGGTCGATCTCTCGGGGGGTGATGGTGCCGGGCGGGGTGTCGAGGTCGGCGAGCCGGTAGACCATGCGGTAGAGGGGCATGTAGACGCGGGTGGTGGGGTCGGTCTCGTCGGGGGTCAGCTGGGGGAAGACGAGGACGAGGGAGACATTGCGGATATCGTCCTGGATGCGGTCGAGCCCGATGGCGTAGGTTTGGGGTTCGGCGGATAGGGGGACGCGTTGGGTGAGGACGGCCGGGGCCTTAGCGAAGGCCTGGGTGAACGCGGCGTCGGCTTCGGCGGGACGGTTGTTGAGCCGGTGGTGCTGACCGATCAGGAACGAGAGGTAGAAGTGCGGTCCCGTGTCGTTCTGGAGTGATTCGAGGGCGACGAGGGTCTGCGGGTCGGTGAAACCCTGCGGGTCACGGGCGAGGGCGGAAGCGGTGATCAGGGTGCGTTCGAGCTCGGGGGTGATCTCGAAGCGGACCTTTTTGAATTCGCGGCCGCCGGTCCGCATCTGGCTCATCAGGCCCGTGTTGAGGTCGGCGGGGACGGTGTTGTAGGCCCGCCAGTTGTCTCGCTGCGACCAGTCGAGGGTTTCGTTGGGGTCTTGCGGGGGTGCGGGTTCGGGGAGGAGGGCGAGGATGCCGATGACGAGTGCGGGGACGACGACGAAGAGGCTGAGGGTGGCGACGATGAGCGTCCAGCCCGGGACGTGGCCGGGGCGGGCGTCAGGCTTGTCGTCTTGAGCGGGAGGGGTCATGCGCGGGGACCGGGCGAGCGTAGCTCGCCGGCTATAGGGGTGTGGTGGAGCTATAAGACACGGTAGGCGTGCAGGTGCTGCGTGATGAGAGGGATGGGGTTGTCGAGGCGAGGGACGAGCACGGTGTGCCAGCCGCGGTCGGCGGCGGCGGTGAGGTTTTCTTCAAGATCGTCGAAGAACAGGATGTGGTGGGGCGGGGTTTGGCTGAGGGATTCGAGGTGTTGGTAGATCGCGGGGTGGGGTTTGGCGTGGCCGACGAGCTGGCTGCCGAGGGGGAAGTCGAGCCGGTCGAGCGGAAGGTAGGCGGGGTGGTTGGGGTCGGTGAAGAGCTGCCAGTGGCGGGCGTTGGTGTTGCTGAGGCAGGCGGTCTGAACGGATCGGGCATGGAGTTGAGCCAGCAGCTCGGGTACGCCGGGGAAGGTTTCGATGAGGACGGCATCCATCACATCGCGGAGTGAGGGTGGGGGATGACCGGTAAGGTCGGCGGCCTGAGTAAAGAACGCTTCGGGGGTGATCTGCCCGACCTCGAAGCGGTCGAGCAAGTCGGCGAGGGGGTGGTGTTGACCGCGTGCGGCGGCGGTTGATAGGTCGCCTGTAAGGCCGGTGAGTTCGGGGTGGTTCACACGCTTTGCGGCGTGGTTCCAGTCGTCGGCGATGCGGAGCAGGACACGCCCAAGGTCGAAGACAACCAGCTGGATGTCGGGAGTGTTCACCATCATGCGTTCAGCTCTGTCGGCCCTCGATCGCGCCGAGCATGACCGCGGCGGCGAGCCCCAGCCGTCGGTCGAGGGTGCCCTGGGTGTCGGGGGTGAAGTCGATGTCGAGCTTCTGGATGAACGGGTTGAAGCGCTGCTTGAAGGTGGCGACGGGCTGGCCGTTGAGCTCGGCGTGGTATTTCTGGGGGAAGAGGAACGAGGCGGCCTCGATGAATCGGCGGAGGGTGGCAAGGAGGGCAGAGTCTTCTTTGATGGTGCCGACCTCGTTGCCTTGCTCGTCGATGAAAAGCCATTCGTCTTTGAACATGGACTTGAGGCCGCGTCGGCGGAGGGCGCCGACGCGGTCGCCGTCGATGGAGTCGATCACGTCGTAGGTGCCAGAGATGTCGAAGACGGACTTGGTGCTGATGCGGAGAAGCTCGGTGGACATCGACTCGTCGGTGAAGAGCCGGATGTCTTCGCGGAGCTTGAAGGCCTTCTGTTTGGAGAAGAGGACGACGTTGCCGTCGGGGTCGAAGATGTGGAAGCTGGCGCCGAAGAGCTTGAAGAACTTTCGGCGGAGGGTGTAGGTCGGGAAGGTGAGGCGGTCGAGTGCGTCCATGGATGGGCTCGTGGGTGGGGCTCGCGGGTTGGTGCGTGACGAGAGGTTACCGGGTGTTTGGCGGCACGACCCACGATCGGTGACCGAGGGCTTCTGGATGGAGCGGTGGGTGGGGTAGACTTACCGGGCTATGGCAATGCTGTTGAATACGACCGGGCTGGCGAAAACGTACGGGACGCATACGTTGTTTGAGGGGGTGCGTCTGTCGTTGGAGACCGGGGAGCGGCTGGCGTTGATCGGGCCGAACGGGTCGGGGAAATCGACGCTGCTGAAGGTGTTGGCGGGGTTGGAGGTACCGGATGAAGGGGAGCTGACGGGGCGGCGGGGGCTGCGGTTGGCGTATGTGGGTCAGGCGGATGAGTTCGGAGAGGGAGCGACGCCGTTGTCGGTGGTGGTGGAGCGGTTGAAGGGGGACTTGCCGGACCAGACGCTGGATGCGGAAACCAGGGCGGCGATCACGCTGTCGAAGCTGGGTTTCACGGATCACGACCGGCCGGTGGCGACGCTGTCGGGTGGATGGAAGAAGCGGTTGAGTATTGCCGGTGCGGTGGCGGCGGAGCCGGACGTGTTGATGCTGGACGAGCCGACGAACCATTTGGATTTGGAAGGCGTGTTGTGGCTCGAAGAGTTCGTGAAGGGGGTGGGTGGGGTGGCGGTTGTGGTGATCACGCACGACCGGGTGTTTCTGGAGTCTGTGGCGGAGCGGGTGGTGGAGCTGAGCCGGGCGTATCCGGGGGGGACGTTCGAGGCAAAGGGGAACTATTCGGAATTCGTCCGGCGTAAGGAGGATTTTTTGGAGGCGCAGGCGGCGCAGCAGTCGTCGCTGGCGAACAAGATCCGGCGGGATACGGCGTGGCTGAAACAGGGGATCCAGGGCCGGCAGACGCGTAACAAATCGCAGATCGAGGCGGCGTCGGATCGGCGAGCGGAGATGAAGGCGTTGAAGGGGCGGAATGATGCGCCGAAGCGGACGGCGACGATCGACTTCCAGGCGACCGACCGGAAAACGAAGCGTCTGCTGGCGGTGCATGGCGTGAGTAAAACGCTGGGGGATAAGACACTGTTTGAACGGCTGGACCTGGAGTTGTCGCCGGGTAAGCGGCTGGGATTGTTGGGGCCGAACGGGTCGGGGAAGACGACGCTGTTGAAGCTGCTGACGGGGGACTTGGAGCCGGACGCGGGGACAGTGAAGCCGGCAGCGGAACTGCGGGTGGTGAACTTCACGCAGCACCGGGAGGCGTTGAATCCGACGCAGAAGCTGCGGGAGGCGCTGTGCCCGGTCGGGGATGTGGTGGACTATCAGGGCAAGCCCATGCACGTCTCGGCGTGGGCGGGGAAGTTTCTGTTCGATCGGGGGCAGTTCAATACGTCGGTGGGGGATTTGTCCGGTGGGGAGCAGGCTCGGATCCTGATTGCGAACCTGATGTTGAAGCCGGCGGATGTGTTGATTCTGGACGAGCCGACGAACGACTTGGATATCCCGTCACTCGAAGTGCTTGAGCAATCGCTGATGGAGTTTCCGGGGGCGATCGTGCTGGTGACGCACGACCGGTTCATGCTGCAGCGGGTCAGCACGGAGCTGCTGGCGTTGGATGGGGAGGGGACGGCGAAGGGGTTCGTAAGTTACGAGCAGTATGAGGCGTGGTGGGCCGGGCGGGGAGATTCGCCTTCGGCGATTGAAGACAAGCCGGTCACAGAAAAGACGAAGCCTGCTGCGGGTGGCGGTGGGAAGAAGCTGACGTACAAACTGCAGCGTGAGCTGGACGGGATGGAGGAGCGGATCCTCGATGCGGAGTCGCGGTTGGAAGCGTGGAAAGAAAAGGTCGGGGACGAGAGATTGATGGCGGACCGGGAGGCGTACGCGGCAGCATGCGAGGCGATGGGGGCAACGCAGGAGGAGGTCGAGGGTTTATACGCGCGGTGGGCGGAGTTGGAAGAGATGGCGGGGTGACCGGTCGCGAGCGACCGGGCTAAGCGGCTATGAACGCAGCTGGCCGGTGCCGGTGGCGATCCACTTGTAGGTGGTGAGGTCGGCGGCACCCATGGGGCCGCGGGCGTGGAGCTTGTCGGTGGAGATGCCGATCTCGGCGCCGAGGCCGTACTGCTGGCCGTCGGAGAAACGGGTGGAGCAGTTGATCATGGCGTTGGCGGTGTCGGTGGTGGTGACGAAGCGGTCGGCGGCGCTGAGCGAGGTGGTGACGATGGCGTCGGTGTGCTTGGAGCCGTAGTGGTTGATGTGGTGGACGGCCTGGTCGAGGTCATCAACGACGCGGGCGGCGACGATGAGGTCGAGGTATTCGGTGGCCCAGTCCTCGTCGGTGGCGGTGGTGGTGCGGTCGCAGGTGGCGGCAGCGCGGGCGTCGGCGCGGATGTCGACATTGGCGTCGGCGAGGGCGTTCAGAATCCGGCCGGCGAGGCCGGTGGTGACGGTGTCCTGGTGGAAGAGGACGGTCTCGGCGGCGTTGCAGACGCCGGTGCGTTGGGTTTTGGCGTTGAGGCAGATGTCCAGGGCCATATCGGGGTCGGCGTCGGCGTGGACGTAGACGTGGCAGTTGCCGGTGTAGTGCTTGATGACGGGGATGCGGGCCTGCTCGACAACGGCACGGATGAGCGACTCGCCGCCGCGGGGGATGCAGAGGTCGAGGTTCGTATCTTGAGCCAGCAGTTCGCCGACGGCGGCGCGGTCGGTCGTGGCGACAAGTTGGACGGACGCCCCCGGAAGTTGGGCTTCGATCAATCTACGTTTGACGCACTGGGCGATGGCAGCGTTGGAGTGGAGGGCTTCCTTGCCGCCGCGGAGGATGACGGCGTTGCCGGACTTAAGGCAGAGGGCGGCGGCGTCGGCGGTGACGTTGGGGCGGGACTCGAAGATGATGAGGATGGAGCCGATGGGGCATCGGCGTTTTTCGAGCCGGATGCCGTTGGGCAGAACACGGCCTTCGAGGGATTCGCCAACGGGGTCGGGTTGGGCGGCGACCTGTTCGACGCCAGCGGCCATGGATTCGATGCGGGCGTCGGTGAGCTCGAGGCGGTCGAGCACGGACGAGGCAAGGCCGTTGGCTTGGCCGGCTTCGAGGTCGAGGGCGTTGGCGGACTGGAGGGCGTCGTGGTCGGCACGGATCGCGGCGGCGATGGCGTAGAGCGCGGCGTCGCGTTGCTGGCCGGAGGTCGAGGCGAGGGACAGGCCGGCGGCGCGGGCGTCGGCGGCGAGCGTCCGGCAATACGTGGGGACATCGGTGGGTGGGGTGGCGGTCGTGGCGGTGGTCATCCCGTGAGTTTAGCGGGAGCCGATGGAGGTCTGAAGCCTCGGGCTTGTGCTCGGGGTGACCTGGTGATCAGTTGGGATTGGGCTCGCCGTTGGGCCGGAGGATCACGGTCACGGTCGGTGCGGGGGAGGTGATGCGGACCATGGGGGGCGTGATGATCGTGACGGGGACCTCGACCTCGAAGTTGGGAGGGGCGGCGGTGTTGAGGTGGTCGGAAGTGAGCAGGGCGACGGCGGTGATTTGCGCGGAGTCGGCGTTGCCCAAAGCGTCGATGGCGTCCTTCGGCCCGCTGAGAGTGATGTTCGTGACCGTGCGGTCTTCGGGGGCGATCTGCGGGGTGCGGTCCGAGACGAGGTCGGGGGCGTAGGCGATGCGGACCGAGCGCTGCGGGATGGTCAGGGTATCGGTGAGTTTTTCGATGGTGAACGTGACGTCGACAGACTTGTCGTGGAGGGTGGTGAGCGGGCTGCGGAGGGTGGGGGGGACCTCGACGGTGACGACGGCCCGCTGGGAGACGCCGGAGGCGTCGGTGTCGATGGTGGCTTTGTCGAGGCGGGCGGAGGCGGCGAGGGTGGCGGCGGCGTCGGCGAGGTAGGCGGGGACGGTGAGCCGGACCTCGCTGGGCTCGGCGACGGGGGGCTGATCGGGGGAGGTCTGGAGGTCGGCGGCAACGATGCGGATGGGGACGCGGACGTCGACGAGTCGATGGATATCGATCTCGAGGGAGGGCGGGTCGATCTCGAGGAGGTTAACCCCGAGGCGGGCGAGTTCGGTCTCGGCGAGGCGTTGGGCAAGGAGGACGGTATGCCGGGCGTCGGCGGGGTCGTTGGGGTTAGTCGGGTCGTGGGAGACAGTGAGCTCGATGGGCTGGGATTTGACGAGCTCGCGGAACTGCTGGGCCTGGGCGGTGTTGCCGCGGATGGTGACGAGGACTTGACGTTCCTGCGGGGCGATCGAGAGGTTCTCACGCGGCGGGGCGACGAACCGGACGAGCACCGACTCCTTGGGGTAGACCTTGACGTTCTCGTTCTCGGCGTAGACCCAGACCAGCACCGAGATGATGCTGACCACGATGAAGGTCTGGATGGCTTCGAAGGTCTTACGGAGCTTCATGGTGATTTACTGGCTGAAGTGCTGCTCTTGGGTGTAGACGATGCGGGGGGCGGGGTGTGGTCGACGGAGGAGCGGGGCGGGTCGGGTTCGCGGTAGACGGAGCCGGCGACGGCGTCTTCGTCGGGGGGCGTGGAGAGCGGGGTGTCGTCGAAGCCGTCGGCACGGGGTGGGACGGCGAATCGGCCGAGGCCTTTGGTCAGGATGCGACGCAAGGCATCTGGGTCCAGCTCACGGGTGAGCTCGCCGCGTTCGGCGACGGAGATGGTCCCGGTCTCTTCGGAGACCACGACGACGAGGGAGTCGAACTCCTGGGAGAGCCCAATGGCGGCGCGGTGACGGGAGCCGAGTTCCTGGGCGACGGTGGAGGACTCAGCGAGCGGGAACTGCACGCCGGCAGCGACGATGCGGTCGTCCTTGATGATGACGCCGAGGTCGTGGAGCGGGGTGTTGAGCCAGAAGATGGTGGTGAGGAGCTGCTTGGAGACCTCGGCGTCGAGGCGGGTGCCTGACTCGGCGAGGCCGCGGAGCCCGACCTGACGTTCGAGGGCGACGAGCATGCCGATCTTGTTCTTCGACATCTGGGCGGTCGCTTCGACGAGCTCGTCGATGACCCTGGCTTTGCGGAGCCCGGACTGCCGCCAGAGCTTGGCCTCGCCGAGGCGGACCAGGGCGCGCCGCAGCTCGGGCTGGAAGACGATCACCAGCATCAGCGAGATGAAGGCGAGGAAGTTGGAGTAGAGGAAGTTGAGGCGTTCCAGGGCGTTCTCGCCGCCGAGCACGCGGAAGGCGACGGTGCCGACGACAAGGATCACGGCGACCGCCTTGACCACACGCTCGCCGCGGGTGCCCTTGAGGAACCGCAGGATGACGAACACCACGACCCAGATCACGGCCAGCTCGATGGCGACCTCCCACCACGCGGTGGTGAGGTAGCTGTCGACACGCTGCCAGAGCTGGTCGAGCCGTTCGAGGAGTAGGGTGATCTGTTCGGTCACGGTTGAGGCCGGGGCGGCGTGTTTTTATCGGAAGGATGCTTGAGTTTAGGAGGCGTATGACGGTGCGGTAGCGAATGTTGACTGACGTATGCCGGAGCCAGGTTCAGAACGGTATCGGTCGATCGGGCGGCGGGGCATGGCAAAAGCACTGAGTCCGTCTGGACTTATACAAATCAAGGCTAGTAAACGGCCCGACGCGGCGGTGGCATCATCGGATGCAGCGGCCTCGACCCGGCTGTGTGGTGGACCGCAACGCAGCGGTATACTGCCGGCCCGCGATGCAGAGCCTCCAACGCCTCCGAGCCAACATCCAGTCCTGCTTCTACGGCAACAGCCAGGCGGTGGATCGGGCACTCATCTGCCTGCTGGCGGGCGGGCACCTGCTGATCGAAGACGTGCCGGGTGTAGGCAAGACGACGCTGGCGTTGTCGCTGAGCAAATCGATCGACGGGACGCTGTCGCGGGTGCAGATGACGCCAGACCTGTTGCCGGCCGACATCCTGGGTCTAAGCGTGTGGGACCAGCAGCAGGGGCGGTTCGAGTTCAAGCCGGGGCCGATCTTCCACAACGTGGTCTTGGCCGACGAGATCAACCGGACGACGCCGCGGACGCAGTCGGCGTTGCTGGAGGCGATGAGCGAGCGGCAGGTCAGCCTGGACGGGCAGACGCGTCGTCTGCTGGAGCCGTTCATGGTGATCGCCACGCAGAACCCGTTCGAGTTTGAGGGGACATACTTTCTGCCGGAGTCGCAGCTGGACCGGTTCCTGATCCGCGTGCGTTTGGGGTACCCGTCGCCTGAGGACGAGGCCCGGGTCTTAACCGATGACCCGCAGCGTCACACGATGGCGTCACTGAAACCGGTGCTGACCTGCGAAGACCTGGTGTCGCTGCAGCGGAAGGTCGGCGAGGTTGAGGTGGACCGCACGCTGGTGGACTACGTGGTGTCGATCGCCAACGCGACACGGCAGCACGACCAGCTGCAGATCGGGGTATCGCCACGCGGGTCGCTGGCGTTGGTGCGGACAGCGCGGGCGACGGCGATGCTGGACGGCCGGGACTACGCGGTGCCGGAGGATGTGATCAGCAATGTCTTGCCGGTGTTCGCGCATCGCTGTGTGACGCGCAGCTATACGCACGAGGCGGACGGGATGACGGGGGAGCAGGTGCTGCAGCAGGTATTGGAGACGCTGCCGAGCCCGGTGTGAGGTGAGGTTGTAGGTGGTAGGCCGTAGGTTGTAGGTTCGTTGGGGTGTAGCGTCTTGCAGTTGCAGGGATCACCGCGGGGGGATAGCTGCGGGCACACCTGCCTGCAGCCGAGCGGCAGGTGGTTTTGGGGTGAATTTGGGGTGGGGTCGTAGGCCGGGGAGGGTGAGGGTGAGGCCGAGGGTGATGGGGGTGACGTCTTGCTGGGGGTAGCCGACGAGTTGGCCGTGGGGGGCGACGTTGAATTGCCAGTGGGAGGCGGTGTTGGGGGGGAGGCGGCGGGTGTTGCCTTTGATGTCGAGGGTGAGGGTGAGCGAGCCGGCGGGGTGGAGGGAGCCGCAGGTGTGGAGGGCCAGGCGGGGCAGGCCATAGGCGGTGTGGCGTTTGGGGAGGACGCCGGTGAGGGGGTCGCCGGTGGTGTTGATGATGCCGCGGTCGCCGTGGCCGAAGAAGGAGAGCTCGGCGAGCGTGCCGTTATGGGTCATGTTGGTGAGGGCGTGGCGGGTGTCGTCAGCGGTGGCCGATTCGTGGAAGACAACGTGGTAGCCGGCGTCGCGTTTGGCCTGGGCCTCGCGTCGGGCTTGCCGGAGCATGAAGACGGCGAAGGCTTCGCGGGGTGGGCCGAGGCCGGCGAGGGTGGACCAGCGGGTGGCGGAGCCGAGGTGAAAGACGGCGGTGTTGGGAACGGCGGGGCGGTGGGTCTCAACGAAGCCTGGGGTGAGGGGTGAATCGGCAGTCAGGGGTTCGTCGGGTGCGGGAGTAAGCGTGAGCCAGGCGTGGGCTTCGTCGGGGTTGAGGCGGAGGTGGTGGCCGAGCTCGCGGACCGTCGTGGGTTCGTCGACGCGGACAACAGTGGTGGGCTGGCCGGTGCGGTCGATGGTGATCTCGGCGCTGGTCTGCCAGACGAAGGAGAAGAGGACGGCGATGAATAACGCGTGTCGCACGGGGCGAGTGTATGGCAGGGCGACCGGTCGCGAGCGACCGGGCTAAACGGTTTGTTTCTTTTCGGTGGTTTTACGCGGCGTCTGTATCGATTCGCTTCTGCCGAGGCGATCGCGCGGCTTTCCATTCGGCCGCGATCAAATAAGCGATGCCAACTAAGAATGCAGCCAGGGCCCAGTGATGAAAAAAGCCGAGTTCTCCATGCTCGTGGATGAAACCGACCTTTGCTCCAACGTTCGTTCGTTCCCCTTGGTCGTATATAAAGACGATTAGATACCGGGCGGTGAAAAGCAGCGACGCGATGAAAAGAAAGCAGACCCCAGCGGCTCGATAATTCATGTCAATCCTGTGAGCAATCGGGTGATTACGCGGCGTCGGCGTCGGAGTAGTCGTCTCCGATCGCGCCGGCGGGTTCTTCGCCGGCGACGATGGGGATGTAGTTCTCGTCTTCGGCGATGACGTGCCCGGACGAGGTGCGGATCTCGGGGATGGGGTTGTCTTTCTGGTGTTGGGCCCAGGCCTTTTCGAGTTCCTTCTGCTTCGCTTCGTCGAGCTTGGCGAAGCTCTCCCGGCCGCGGCACTTCGGAAACCGGCTGCACGAGAGCCAGAGCCCACGCTTGGAGTCGCGGAGCAGCAGCGTCGCCCCGGTGTCTTCGCCGCACTTGGGGCAGAGCACATCGGTCTCCATCGGCGGAGTCTTAGGCAGCACAACCGCTCCGGTCTTCGGGTCGAGCTTCACGATGTACTTGACCTCGGGGTAGTTCGATGAGGCGAGGAATGGGCCGAAGCGTCCCTTGCGACGGATCATTGGCTTGCCGTCCTCGGGGCAGAGGATGTCGGTGAGCTCGGGTTCTTGCGGCCGACCCTTGCTGTCGATGGGGGCGGCGTACTTGCAGTCGGGGTATGCGGTGCAGGAGAGGAACTTGCCGTTCTTCCCGAAGCGGTATTCGGTGGGGCTGCCGCAGGTCGGGCAGTCGTAGGGCGCGGGCTCGGTCTCGGCTTTGGCGTGGGTCATGTTCTCGAGGGCGTGCTCGAGCTGATCTTTAAAGGGTGCGTAGAAGGCTTCGAGGGTGTCTTTCCAGTCCTGGTTTTCGGATTCGATCTCGTCGAGATGGGACTCGAGCTCGCGGGTGTAGCCGACGTCCATGATGCGGGGGAAGGCCTCGATGAGCTTGGCGGTGACGACCTTGCCCAGGTCGGTGGCACGGAGGCGTTTGTCGCGGGGGGTCAGCGTCTCGACGTAGTTGCGGTCCTGGATGGTGCCGATGATCGCAGCGTAGGTCGAGGGTCGGCCGATGCCTTCCTCTTCGAGTTTTTTCTGGAGCGACGCTTCGGTGAAGCGGGCGGGGGGGCTGGTGAAGTGCTGCGTCGGGTCGAGGTCGATAGGGGTGACGGGCTGGTTCTCTTCCAGCTTCGGGAGGATCACGTCGTCGGACTTGGGCAGGCCCATGACCTTGAGGAAGCCGTCGAAGACAAGCGTCCGCCCGGTCGCACGGAAGGTGGCGTCAACGCCTTGGGGTTTGATCGTGACCGCGGTCGAATCCCACTCGGCTGGGACCATCTGGCAGGACACAAAGCGCCGCCAGATCAGGTCATAGAGGCGGTGCTGTTCTTCGGAGAGGGCGCCGCGGACCTGGTCGGGGGTGATCGAGACATCGGTCGGGCGGATGGCCTCGTGGGCCTCCTGGGCGTCTTTATTGGAGGACTTATAGAAGTTCGGTTTCTCCGGCATGTAGTGGTCACCGAAGTGCTGGTCGATGTGATTACGGACGGCAGAGAGGGCCTCCCCGGAGAGGTGGGTCGAGTCGGTCCGCATGTAGGTGATGAGGCCGGTCTGGCCGCGGGCACCCTTGAGGTCGACGCCCTCGTAGAGCTGCTGGGCGACCCGCATGGTGCGCTTGAGGTTGAAGCCGAGGCGGGTCGAGGCTTGCTGCTGGAGCGTTGAGGTGATGAACGGCGGCGAGGGGCGAGACTTGGTCCGCTTGGTCTCGATGCCGGTGATGGTGTAGTCGGGGCAGGACTTGGCGACCTGGCCGAGGAAGACGCAGGGGTGCTGGGCGGGGCCCTTGGCTTCCTCGTCTTCGGACTCTTTTGTTTCGGTAAGGTTGAAGCCGAGCGACTCGGCAGCGGCGAGGGCCTGCTTGCGGTCGTCGGCATTGAACTTCTTGCCGTCGTATTCGGTGAGCTCGGCCTTGATCACGCCGCGTTCGGAGAGCCAGGCGTTCTGGTCTTTGACCGTGCGGGGGTTCTCGTCTTCACCGACGCGGTAGAACTCGGCCCAGGCCTTGCCAAGGGCGGCGGCTTGTTTGGCGTCGGGCGTGAAGAGCCCGGTGATCTTCCAGTACTCGTCGGGCACGAACGCGTCGATCTCGGCTTCGCGTTCCACGACCAGCCGAGTCGCAACGGATTGCACGCGACCCGCGGAGAGCCCGCCGGCGACCTTCTTCCAGAGCAGCGGCGAGACCTGATAACCCACGATGCGGTCGAGGATGCGGCGGGCCTGCTGCGCGTCCACCCGGTTGAGCTCGATCGAGCGGGGCTTCTCGAAGGCACGCCCGATCTCGGCCTTGGTGATGGCGTTGAAGACGACACGTTTGGCCTCGTGCTGGTCGATGCCCAACGCGTGCACCAGGTGCCAAGCAATCGCTTCGCCCTCGCGGTCGAGGTCGGTGGCGAACCAGATGTCGTCGGCCTGCTTCGCAGCCTTCTTCAGCGCATTGACTGTCTTGGTCGAGTCCGGCATCACCTCGTAGGTGGGCTCGAAACGGTTGCTCAGATCGACCCCCGGAACGGGGTGGTCCTTGCGCTTCGCGCCTTTGGGTGCCGAGCGGGGCAGGTCGCGGATATGCCCGACGCTGGCCATGACCACGTAGTCCGGCCCGAGGTACTTATTAATCGTCTTGGCCTTCGTTGGCGATTCGACGATGACCAGGTGCTTGCCCGACGCATCCACGGCCGCGGCGGTCCGGGTGGATCGCTTGGTCGTTTTTTTCTTGGTGGTGGGCTTCTTCTTGGCCATGCTTGAGAACGGTGGGGTGAGGGCTTGCGTTAAGCGATTCGCTGCGTCGCCGGGGTGTATGGAGCACGGGCTGCCGGCTGTCTACGGCGAGGCGGCGGGGATGGGTTCGCCGCGGTCTGGCGGAGGCTGTTTCAAGAGCCCTGCGGGCGGTCGGGAGGGGGTTCCCGTGGGTTGGTCCTGCAGTCGTGTCGGCCCGAGCGTGTTCCTCACTTGAGCAGCGGGATTCGGCGATGTCAAGTGCTCGGCCCGATCCTTCCTCAATTCAGTATCCGAATAACCCTCTGTTGAAGGCCAGCCGATCTGCGATACAAATGCATTCATGGCAGCATTTTGCAGACATGATCGAGTGCGCTTTCGCAGGCTTGCTCCGCAGACATCTCGGCAGCGTCGAGCCAGTGGACCTCTCGGAAGCGTTTAAGCCAGGTGCGTTGCTGCTTGGCGAATCGGCGGGTCAGGACCTTGGTCCGCTCGAAGGCATCGTTCAGGGTTTTGATCTGGCGGTCGGGGTACCGATCGGGGGCCAGGTGGGCGAGCAGCTGTTTGTAGCCCAGGGCCTCGTTGGCTTGCGGCGTGTGTGGGCCGAGGGTGTCCTGGTCGAGCAGCCGGCGGACCTCGTCGGGGAGTGATTCGTCGGTGAAACAGACCTCGGCCGCCAGCTCGGGCTCGACCTTATCGGGGAAAAACATCGCTTTGACCCGGCGGTTGATGCGGGGGTTGATCGCCTCGGCGGGCCAGTTAAGGCCGAGGAGGGCGTAGGGCGTAGGGCGTCGGGCGTCGGGTTTTTCGGACCACTGGGTTTGGAGTTGAGAGATGGGTGCACCGGTGAGGTGGTGGACCTCGAGGGCACGGGTGAGGCGTTGACGGTCGGCGGGGGCGATGCGGTCGGCGGCGACGGGGTCGAGGGATTGGAGCCGGCTGTGCAGCTGTTGGGGCGTGAACGGCTTGAGGGTCGCGCGGAAGGCGGGGTCGCGTGGGGGGCCGTCGAAGAGGCCTTCGAGCAGGGCTTTGAGGTAGAGGTTGGTCCCGCCGACGATGATGGGTGTCTGGCCTTGGGCCTGGATGTCAGCGATGGCGGTGTGTGCACGGCCGAGCCAGTCGTGCACCGTGAAAGGCTGGTCAGGAGGCACCAGATCGATGAGGTGGTGCGGCACGGCCCGGCGGTCGGTCGGGGTGGGCTTGGCGGTGCCGGTGTTGAGCTCCGTGTAGACCTGCATGGAGTCGGCTCCGATGATCTGGCCCCCACCGGGCAAAGCTCGGGCGAGGTCAAGGGCGAGGCGGGACTTGCCGCCGGCGGTCGGGCCGAGCAGGACGACGGGTCGGAGCTTTTGCGGGGATGGGTGCGGTTGTGGGTAGGGGTGCGGGGACACGTTGGGGCTTGGCTGGTGTTGAACGAGGGGGGCGGTCGATAGAACCCGTTATGCTAAACCTCTTTTTTACACTGGCGGATTCGACGACAGGAGGCTGCGAGATGAGTTCATGGACCGTGGAGTCGTGGCGGGCCGGTGAGGTTGATCGTGAGGGGTTGTTGGGCTTGGCGGAGCTGCATCTTTCGGCATTCCCGCCGAAGGGCCGAAGCCGAGAGGAGTACGCGGATCGGCTGGAGCCGGAGTGGGGCCGATCGGCAAGCGGACCACCGGTCGGCGGGGTGATGTTCGTGATCCGCGAGCCCGAAACGGGCCGGGTCATCGGGAAGGCGGCGACGTACGAGCGGGTGATCGGGGTAGACGACGCGTTGACGGGCGGCGGCGAGAACGCGGTTGGTGAAAACGGCGAGATGGCGATGCTTGCGCTGGCCGGTGTGGCGTCGTCGCCGGACCTGCGCGGCCAGGGGATTGGCGAGGCGGTGGTGCGGGCCTCGTTTGGGCGTGTGGACTCGGGCGAGTTCGGTCTGAGCCTGTTCCAGACGTCGCACCAGGTCAAGCCGTTCTACGAGCAGCTGGGTTGCCGGCTGGTGAAGAACGAGGTGACGGATTCGACGAACCCGGGCGTGCCGCCGTTCGAGGACGACGTGGTGATGGTCTACGAGGGCGCGTCGGTACTACCGCGGGGGGTGGTGGACACGCGTGGCCCGGGCTGGTGATCCGGTGCTTGGCTGTCTGGGCGGGTGGGGTTAGTCCAACGGGATGATCACGGGGACGACGCGGTTGCCGCGGATCTCGAGCTGGCACGCGGCGACACCCAGCGTTTGGCCTGAACGTCGCATCTGCTCGGCCTTCAGCGCGTAGGCGTGGCTGATCTCGCTGGCGAGGCGGTTGGGTAACGCCACGAAGAGCTTTTCGTTCGGGGCGAGGCCGAGGCGTTGGCGGGTATTGTGCTGGTCACTGGCGTATTCGAGGGTCGTGTGATTTTCCAAGCCACGGGCGAGCGGGCCGAGCAGGTCGCGGGGGAGCCGGCCTTTGCGACGGGGTGTGCCGCTGGAAAGGTCGACCTCGTCGAGCACGCGGGACTGGTCGTCGATGACCAGGACCATCACACCCCTGAGCTCGCGGAGGCGGTGCATATCGGCGGCCCGGAAGTTGAAGACAACGCCAGTCTCGCGGTCGCTGTCGGTGGCCGGGACCGGCGGGCCTTCGTTCGCTGTGGCGTTTGTCGCAGGGCTGTCGGTCGGCTCGGGTGCCGGGGGTTCGGGTGTGAGAGTAGACGTGGTCTCGGGCGTTCCCGGCGCAGGCTTGTTGCTGGTGAAAGTCTCGGTCGCAGAAGACGGCGTGGGTGTGGGCTCGGGTGTTGTGGCGGGCTCCGTGGGCTCTGGCACAGGCTCGGGGGTGGTCTCGGGCGTGGAAGGAGCGGGGGCTCCGGGCAACTCGGGTGTGGGCTCGGGCTGCGGACTCGGAGGTTCCGGCGTGTTCGGCTCGACCGTTTCCGGTTCCGCTGATTCTTCGGGTTGCGGTTCGGGTTGCGGCTCCGGCTCAGGGACGTCGGCAACGGTTACCACCAACGGTGCATCAGCTGGCGTGTCCGCGGGGGCGTCGGCCTGGGGTGGTACGTCTGCGGGAAACAGCAGCGGCCAGAATAGGACTAGGCTCTGCAGCCCAGCGGAAACCACCACGGCGATCAGGAGTGACGGGCGGATCACGGCCGAGCTCCTCCACCACCGCCGGGCGATGCCACAGCAGCGATCTTGACGATGCGCCCCGCCGCCGACAGCCCGGACCAGACCAACATGACCCGGTGGTGCGACACCGCTTCGGACTGCGGCGTGAGCATCAGGGCCGTGTCGGAACCGGTCTGGTCCAGGAGTGTGTCGATCGAGGGCATGGGCTGGTCTTCCAGGAACAGTTCGTCGGGGCCGATGACCACCACGCGGGTCGTCTGCGGCGGCAGGTCGGCGAGCTGGCTGCCCTGGACCTCGGCAGGGTCGGTGTCGATCACGCCGACGCGCACCGACTGCGCCAGGAGCACAACAGCCGCACAGAGCAGGATGAACGCAAGATCGATGAACGACTTCAGGAGCATGGGCTAGGTCAGGCGGCGGGCCGGGTTGGGCGTGGTGTGATCGGGCTGGCAGTAGTTACGGGCTGTGGCGGAGACGGTCGAGGGGGTGACGGGTTGGGTCGGGGTAGTGGTGCAGGCGTGCTCTGGGCTGGTGCGGGTTGAGTCGCTGCTCCGGCCTGCTGCATCGGGTCGTTAGCGTGATCGAACAGGCAGAGCGTGTAGTTCGCGGCGGAGGCGGTGATGGCGATGATCAGCCCGAAGACGGTCGTGATGCACGCGGTAGCGAGGCCGGCCCCGACGCCGTTGGCGGCGAGGGTGTCGTCGAGGAGTGCGAACGACTGGACGAGGCCCACTACCGTGCCGAGGAGCCCGAGCGCGGGCGGCACATCGGTGAAGAACGGCAGTGAACGCCGGTGTGCACGCAGGTGGGCGTAGATAACTTCCTGCTGCAGGATGTGCCTGCGGATCACGACGGTCCAGAGGCGTTCCAGGAGCAGGCCGCCGAGGAGTACGGAACAAAAAAGCAGCGGCCACATAATCGGGCCGCCGCGTTGAAAGAGAGACAAGAGCATGATGGTGATCTAGGTTGAGGTCATTGCATGGAAGACCGAGGGCGTTGAGTGGGGTTTAGCGCGGGTCGGCGTAGGCGGAGAGGTCGAGGGATTGGAGGACCTGCTTCGCACGGTTCTGGATGGAGCCGAGGGTGCGGTTCTCGCCACGGGTGAAGTTCACGCGGACGCCGGCGAGCTCATCGGGGCCGGCCTTACCGATCACCGGGCCTGCCGTGGCCGGGGCGGAGGGCACCTCACGCCCGAGCCGGAGGGCGAGGACGTTGAGGCGGAAGTTGACCGCGTCGAGCTCGTCCTCCACCCCCTGCTGTTGTGCAAAAAGGCTGGTGGGAGCCGCTTCACTGGCCAAGACGGCCCGGCGGGCGGAGCGGTCGAGGTCGGCGAGCTTACGGACCAGCGTATTGCGGTCATAAAGCAGCTTGTTGAACTTTCGGCTGTCGGCCTGGCGTCGATCCTGGAAGGTACTGCTCTCGGTGGCAGCGGGGCCTGTCGGGGGCGTTGCCTGGGCGGCGGCCGGCAGGGCGGGTGCTGCTGCGGTCAGGGCGAGGGCGGCGGCGGTGGCGAGCTTAAGGGTCTTAGAGGGTCGGCGGGTGGGGTTCATGGTCTTGCCTTTCGGGTGGACAAGCGGGTGATAGTTCTGTTGAGTGGGTTTTATTGCTTCTAGGCCTGGTGCATATAGGACGGCCGTTGTGTTGTTAGGGGTTTTCGAGACGGTCGAGTCGGCGAGCGAGCTCGTCGTCGACGGGGTCTTCGAGTGCGGACTGGGGGCCGGTGATCTTGTCTTCAACCTCTTGGAGGGCGACGTTGAGGTCGCCGTTCTCGTTGAGCACGATGTCTTCGGTCTGGCGGTTGAAGGCGTCGAGCTGTTGCTGGAGGTTGGTCATGTCGGTGGCGAACCGGGCGAGTGCGCCTTCGGACGCGCCGGCGTTGTTGACCAGCCCGAGGAGTTCGCGGGCGCCCTTCATGGTTTCCATGAGGGTGAGGTTGTCGTCGAGTCGTTGTGCGGTGGCCTCGAACTGCACGAAGAGCAGCTCGGTGTTGAGGATGACCTGCTGGTGGCTGAGCGAGACGTTGTCGAGGACCTTGAGGACCGAGGCCCAGACGCGTCGTTGGTCGGGCGAAAGGCGTTTGGCGATCTGGCGGACCTTCCCGATCTCGCGGAGGGTGCGGTACTGCATGACCAGCTTCTTGCGGCGGGTCGGGTCCTTCTCGTCTCGGATCTTCAGGGCGAGTGCGTCGAGGACGGCTTCGTTCTGCCGGTCGAGCTGGTCTTCGCGGGGCTGGCCGTCGGCGGCGGGCTTGGGGTCGGCTTCGAGGGCCTGGCCGAGGCGGTTGCGGACGAAGGCGACCTGTTCCTGCAGGTAGGACTGGGCGTCCCACATGGGGTCGAGGACGTCGTCACGGACGCGGAGGACGCCGTTGATGGCGACGACGCATTTCTCGACGGCTTCCTGGGTTTTGCCCTGGTCGATGAGCTTTTCGGCCTCGGCGATCGAGTTCTGGAAGACCTTGAAAGAGGCGTCCATCTCCCGGCGGAGCGAGACGGTGGAGCCGTCGACCCGCTTGAAAACGGCCTGGAAGTCGTAGCCTTCGAGAGCGGGCTGGGCGAAGGTGTTGGGCTTGTCCCGCTTGATGACCGGGGTGACCGGGCCCTGGGTGGGGGCGGCCTCCTGGGCGTGAGTCGTAAGCGTGGGCAGGGCGGGTACAGCGAGTGCAGTAGCGAGGGCGAGCCGGGTTGGGAGTCGCATGGCTTGGGGTTTCGGGCGTGGCATAAGGGGGCCTCGGGTTGGAGGGTGGACAGACGGGAAGACGGGTCGGTTGGGGGTTAACGGGTGACGAGCTGCGCGTTGCCCGGGCTGGAGGTGCGGGGCTTGGGCAGGTCGAGGTCGGCCTCGCGGAGTCGCTGCTTGAGCTGCTCGCGGAGGTCGTTGTCGGTGATCTTGGAATATGCCTTGGCGGCGTCGGCGCCGTTGCCGGCCATGAGGGCACGCGAGCCATCGGACAGGAGCTGGAGGTCGCTGACCTTGGTGTGCTGCCGCTTGGACTGGGCGGAGGTGCGGGCCTCGGCGAGCCGGGCGTCGGCCTGATCGAACTCGGCGAGCTTGATCGCGGTCGCCGCGGAGGCGAGGGCATCGTGGTAGGCGTGGTTGACGGCTGGGGGCTTGGCTTCGGAAGCCTTGGTCGAGCTGCACCCGGTGAGGGGGGTGAGGGCGAGCGCAGCGGCGGCAGCGGTGGCTAGGCCGAAGCGGGTGAGGTGACGGGAACGCGGGCGGTGGTGGATGCGGTACATGTGGGGTCCTGGTAGGGGCTACAGGGCTTGAAGGGGGTCCACGATTTACCAACCATCCGTGGGGGTAGACGGGGCAGGGGTCCGTGGTGTTACACCGGTGGCTTGAAAAAAATGCGTAGGGTCAGGCGGCCGGCGATGCGTCGCATCGCGGCTACGAAAGATGTGGGTTTGGGCGGGGCGTTATGGGGCGGGGGATTCGCCGGGGCGGAGGCGGTAGACGGGGATGGGCTCGGGGTATTGGTTGCGGTCCTGGATGACCTCATCCGGATCGCGGGCGGGCTGGCCGCCGAGGCGGAGCAGGCGTTTGTAGGCGTTGAGGGAGAGGGCGGATCCGAAGCGTCGGCAGGTCTGGGAAGCGGCGATGCGGGCGGCAATGACGACGGCGTCGGAGAGGACGACGGAGCGGGGGGGCTGGTCGTCGGGGGTGTCGAGGGGCAGGCGGTAGACGGGGCCACAGTGGAGGGCGGTTCGGAGGCGGACGTCGGCACGGAAGCCGAGGTCGAGTAGGAGCGAGCGGACCGAGTGTTGGAAGCGGTCGTGGAGGGACAGGGCGAAGCGGTGGGCGGCGGCGGTGGGCTGATTGTGCTGGACGAGGGCGAGGAAGCCGTCGCCGGCGTAGCCCTCGATGGTGACGTGGGGGTGTTCGGCGGGGTCGTGATGGAGGAGGCGCTGCATGGCCAGGGCGAGTCGGTTGCGGCGGGGTTCGTCGTGGACGACCTGGTAGACGAGCTGGGAGTAGCCGGCGAGGTCGGCGAAGACGATACCGGTCTGGCCGAGGTCCTCGGGCTCGGCGGGGCCGGGTTTGGCGGTGTTGGGTGGGGAGGGGTTGGCGGTCACGGGTCGGTGGGGCGTGGGGGTTCTGGCGAGCGGAAGGGGTCTTCGGGTGCGGGTGGGGCGAGCTTATCGGGGCTGCCCCAGAGGGTAACGAGCCGGTCGATGGTGTCGCGGACTCGGAAGAGGTGGTCCTGGCCGGCGGTGGGGTTGTCGGGCGTTTCGGGCGGGGCGAGGCGGGCGGCGGCGGAGATGATGAGGTAGCGGTTGAGGTAGTGGGCGAAGAAGACGAGGCTGTCAGCGACCTCTTGGCGTTCATCGGGGGTGAGGTTGATTTTGAGGTCACCGGCGGCGAGGCGTTCGAGGGCGTTAGGCACGTTGAGGTCTTCGAACAGTTCCCCGACTTGTTCGTCGGCGTGAGAGACGAGCCAGGGGCCGAGGTGGGGGCGGAGCAGGTCGAGGGCGTTCCTGAGCTCGGTGGGTCGGCCGGCCTCGAGCGCGGTATAGGCGATAGACCCGGCGACGTCGATGTACATGCCATAGCCGACGCGGTCGTAGGGCGTGGCCAGCGGGCGGAGGGTGTCGAGGGCACGGCGGAGGCGGTCGAGGCGGTCATCGGTATCGTGGCGGGGGTGGAGTGCGTTGCCGGCTTCGAGGAGGGCGTCGGCGAAGAGGACACGGGCGGCGATGTTGTTGGGGCTGAGGTTGATCAGCGCCTGGCCTTCTTTGGTGAGGAGGGCGTACTGCTCGCGGGCGGCGGACCAGACCGCGTGGTCGGGTTCGGGGATGCTCTGCAGGGCGTAGAGGGTGAAGGCGAGGCGGAAGCGGATATCGGTGCGTTGATAAAGGAGGCCGAAGTCGGGGGGGAGGTTGGCGTTGTCGCGGGCTTCGATCAGGGCGTTGATGCGTTGGATGGCGTCCTTGATGTGATCGGGGGCGGCTTTGGCGTGTTGAGCGAGGACGGGTTCCCAGGTTTTCGCGGTGCTCACGACCTGGTCAGAATTGTCGTATCGGAGCCTCTGGAATTGGCCGGCGACCAGATCACAGAGTGAGGTGCCTTGGTGCATCAGTGCCGTGGTGAGGAGGATGGTCTGCTGGGTTTTGGTGAGGCCGGGGATGGGCTTCTGGTGGCGTTCGATCACCGTCTTGAGGTCGTGTTCGATGTATCGGAGGGTGTGATCAAACAAGGAGGGCGGCGTAGTTTTGAGCTCGTGGGTGTGGGGCGGGGGGCTGCCGAACTGCTTGAAGTAGCGTGCGGCGTGTTGGGCGCGGGCGATGCGGGCGTAGTCGAGCTCGGTGGCGTAGCGAGGGGGCGCACCGTTCTGGTTGGCGAGGCGTTGCAGCTCGGCGACCATGCTGTTGAAGAGCTGGGCCTTCCCGAAGCTGGCTGGGCCCTCGTTGTAGAGGAGGCGTCTGGCGGTGTTGCGGGCGACGAGGAGCTGCGAGGTGAGCCGGCTGGTTTTCTGGAAGGTGTCGATTCGATCGATGATTTTTATAAAGAGGTCTCTGGCCAGGTCTTTGCGTTTTTCGTCGCGGTAGAGCCGGGCGAGGGCGAGGGTGGCGTGGACCCAGTCGTCGAGGACGCGGGGGTCGGGGTCTTCGGGGTTGTAGAGCTGGTCGAGCTGCTCGCGTGCGGTGTTGTAGTGGCGTGCGGCGGCGGTGAAGTCGATGCGGGTGCGGTAGAGGTCGGCGAGGGCGAGGTGGGCGGCGGCGCGGTGGGGGTCGGGGGTGGGTTTTTCGGCGTCAGGATTGGGGTCGGGGTGTGCGTTGAGGGCGGCGAGCGCGGCGTCGATACCGGGCTGGAGTTCGCGTCGCGCGAGGTGAGCGCGGGCGCGTTGGTTGAGCAGGCGGGCGCGGAGTGGGGCGTGGTCGTCCGACTCGGGCAGGTCGTCGAGGGTATCGAGGGCCTGCTGGGTGTGGGCGAGGACGCGGTCGTGGTTGTTGATGCGGGCTTCGACGGCGGCGAGCTCGGCGATGGCGGCCACACGCTGCGACTGCACGTCGGGCCGGTCGGCGTAGGTGTCGAGCAGCTCGGTGAATCGGGCGATGACGTCTTCGTACATGCCACGCTGTGAGGCGGCGGTGGCGTCGTCGAAGAAGGCGGGGCTGTTGGTGAGGTTGGTGAAGAACTGGGAGACGGTGGTGCGGGCGTTCTCGAAGCTGGCGATGGCGACATTGCGTTGCTGGGTGATACCGAAGAAGGCGGCGACGGTGAGGAGCAGGGCGAGGGCGAGGCCGGCGGCGGAGGCGTAGACGACGCCGCGGTTTTCCTTGGCCCAGCGCTTGGCCATCTCGCCTAGGCTGGGGGGGCGGATCGGCAGCGGGGTGCCGTCGAGGTACATCTGGAGGTAGTCGCGGAGGAGGCCGGCGGTTTTGATGCGGTCGTTGACGTCGCGTTCGCAGGCCCGGGCGACGATGGCGTCGAGGTCTTTGTCGAAATGGGGGTCGATCGAGCGGAGGCGGGGGACGTCGGTGCGGGTGACGGCGTGGGTGAGGGCCTCGGGGGTGTTGCTCTGGGGGAAGAGGCGTCGGCGGGTGAGGAGCTCCCAGAGGGTGACGCCAAGGCCGCGGACATCGACGGCGGCGGTGATGGGCTCGCGTCCCTCAGCGTATTGCTCGGGGGCGGCGTAGCGGTATTTGCCGGCGAAGGCGCCCTCCGCGGAGAGCTGGACCGAGACGTCCTGACCCTTGGCGAGCCCGAAGTCCATGAGGACGACGCGGGAGCCGTCGGGGGTGAGCATCAGGTTGCCGGGGGAGATGTCGCGGTGGACGATGCCGCGCTGGTGGACGGTGTCGAGTGCGTCGGCGGCGTCACGGATGAGCTGGACAACACGGCGGGCGTAGTCGTCTTCGCCGCGTTTGCCGAGGGCGGTGGGAGGCAGTGGCGGGGGGGCGAGCTGTTCCTGGATGGGGAGCTTGTCTTCGAGCTGGGCGGCGGTGCCGGGGGCCTGGGTCTTGGCCGCATCGAGGAACTTGGTGCGGGCGTTCAGGCTGGCGGACTGGAAGGCTTTGTTGAAGGTCTGGGTGGAGAGCTGGGTGAGTTCGACGGCGGCGTGAGACTGGGCGAGGACGTTCCAGACGGCGTTGAGGTCGCAGCCGGCGATGTACTCCATGGTGTAGTACACGGTGCCGTCGTCGAGGACGCCGGAGTCGAGGAGCTTGACGATGTTGGGGTGGTCGCAGGAGCCGAGGACGCGCATCTCCCGGCGGAAGCGGGTCAGGAGGTTGGCGTTGTCGTGGAGCTCGCGGGGTAGAGTTTTGAGGGCGACTTGCCTCCGGAGGCTACGCTGCTCGGCGAGGTAGACGACGCCCATGCCGCCGCGACCGATCTCGGCGAGCAGGTTGTAGTCGCCGAGGGTTCGGCCGGCCTCGACGGCATAAGTGGAATCATCGAAGTCGTCGTCGGCGTCGTCGGGGCTGCCGACATCGATGGCGGTGGCGTCCTCGTCGGCGGCACGGGCGAGCCAGTCATTGAGGAGTTTGGCGGAGCCGGCGTCACGTTCGGTCCGGCCGGTGGCGTAGCTGAGGTATTCGACGTGTTTGCGTCGGCGGTCGCGGTTGAGCAGGACGGCGTCATCGGCGACCTCGTACTCACGGAAGCGGACGAGAGGGTCGAGCCGGAGGGGGGCGTGGCCAGGCCAGTGGACGGCGACGGCGGGGAGCGGGTGGCCGTCGGCGGTGAGGCTCTCGGCGTGGCGGGGGGTGAGAGGGATGGGGGGCAGGCGTTGGCTGGCGGGGCCGACGAGCTCGCGGGCTTCGAGCTCTCGGCGGGTGTCGGAAGGTTCGCGGACCTGTCGGAGGTGGAGGAGCTGGGTGCCTTCGGGGCCGAGGATGGGCAGGACGTTGCCGGCGAGGACCTCGTGGGCGGCACCGGAGAGCAGGGGGGCCATGCGCTGCTCGTAAAAGGTTTCGGGTCGGGCAGCGCCGTGGCCGAAGATGGCGTTTCGGTATTGGGTGAGGCTATCGAAGAGGTCGAGGAGGGAGCAGGCCTGGGCTTTGGCCGGGGGGGCGTCGGGGCCGTTCTTGATCGCGCGGTAGAGGGCGAGGATGGCCGGGTGGTCATCGGCGTAGCGGTTGGTGGTTAGCGCGCGGTGGAGAGGAGAAAGGGGGTGGTGCGGCTGTGCGGCGAAGTGCTTGGCGGTCTGGCGGAGCAGCCCCAGCCAGTGGCCGACCGACGGGGTGCGGAGTGCGAGGAGGCTCTTGTCGAGGTCGGGGTTTCGGGGTTGTGCGCCGGTGCCAGTGAGAGCGGTGCCGCGGCAGTAGGCGGCGATGGGGGGGCAAGCGGTGAGCTTGATAAGGGCTTCGAAGAGGTAGTAGGCGTTGTCGTGGCGGGCGCGGGCGGTCTTGGCGGTAAAGGTGCGCGAGTAGAGGTGGCTGAGGGGGAGGGGGAGGGAGAGATAGAGCGCCTGGTCGATCGGGTTGGCGTTCGGGCGGTCGGGGGGCGTATCGCCCTGGGAGGGGTGGGTTGGGGGGGGGTTGTCGGGGGCTGGGGTGGTGGGGTCGGGTGGCATCCGGCTTGCCGCGTGCCCCCTCGGCATGGCCGGGGGCTATTGGGGGTTGGAATCGCTTGATTTGGTGTGGGCTTTGGGTTGGCCGTTACCCCTGGGTGGGCCGTTACCCTTGGGTTTGCCGCCACGGGCTTGGCGGGGCGGGGGCCAGACGCCGCCGAACTTGTAGTGCGGGTTGTCGAGGGCGACGGAGTCCCAGCAGATGTCGCAGACGAACTTCCAGCGGGCGGTGTGGTCGACCTGGACGCGGAACAGCGAGAGGCAGGGGGTGTAGCAGTTGAAGCAGGTCTTGGTGCGGGGCTTCTTGCGTTTGGGCTTGGGTTTGCCTTGTGCTTTGTTGTCGGCTTGGTTCGTGGCGGTCGTGTTGGAGTTGGCGTCGCGGGTGGCGGGTTTGGCCGGTTTGCGGTTCTGGTTTTGACGCGGCTTTTTGGGGGGCCGGTTGTCGGGCTTGGGGTCGGCGGTGCTGGCGTTGTGGTTGGAGTAACCGGTGTTGGATGGCGGGGTGTCCGCGGACGCCTCGGGGGTCGCGTTGGCGGCGTTATCCGCCTTGGGGCGGTCGCGGTTGGAGCGACGCCGGCGTCGGGGGCGTTTGGATGGGGGGTTGGGGTCGCTCACTTTGGGGATACTCCGGTCGAACATCATAACCCGTTCGCATGACGGGATGGACCTTTGGTTGGCGCCGGCGGTGGGGTGGAGTTGTCGGTGAGCTTGGGATTGGTACGATGCGGGATCGCTGCGGGTTTGTCCCGCGGCGGGATGGTGACCGTAGCTCAGTTGGTTAGAGCACCAGGTTGTGATCCTGGGGGTCGCGGGTTCGAATCCCGTCGGTCACCCTTGTCGGGTCGGTGTGGGGCTTGGGGGTCTGGATGCCGGGACGGTGACGGGCGGGGCGATGAAGGGTTTGACGATGGTGCTGCAGCGGATTGCGGGCGTGGGTGACGCGGTGCTCGACGGCATGGAGGGGCTGGGGAAGTTCACGGTGTTCTCCGGGAGGGTTGTTGCGGGGATGTGGCCGAAGCAGGGGTGGGGCCCGGTGCGGAATTGGCGGCTGCTGGTGCCGCAGCTGTATCTGATCGGGACGCGGAGCGTGCCGGTGATCATGCTGGTGGGGGCGTTTGTCGGGGCGGTGCTGGGGCTGGAGACGTTTGCCCAGTTCGCAGCGTTCGGGCAGGAGACGCGGCTGGGCGGTGTGATCCACTTGTCGGTGGTGAAGCAGATCGGGCCGGTGCTGGCGGCGGTGATGATCGCGGGGCGTGTGGGCGGGTCGGTGGCGGCGGAGATCGGGACGATGCGGGTGACGGAACAGGTGGAGGCGCTGCGGGTCATGGGCGCGAACCCGGTGCGTTACCTGGCGGTGCCGCGGGTCGTGGCGTGCGTGCTGATGGTGCCGGTGCTGACGGTGATCAGCGACCTGATGGGGATCGTAGGGGGGTATCTGGTGGTGGTGGTGGCGTATGGCGTCGAGGCGGAGGCGTACTGGGATTTCTCGGCGTACTTCGTGACGAGCTACGACGTGGTGACGGGGCTGATCAAGGCGGTGTTCTTCGGGCTGGCGATCGGGCTGGTGAGCTGCTTCAAGGGGTTCAACTGCAAGGCCGGTGCGGCGGGTGTGGGGCGGGCAGCGACGGACGCGTTCGTGACCAGCTTCATCGCCATTATCGTGCTGAACTTCCTGCTGGCGAAGTTTCTGGCGGACCTGCAGGTGCTGATCTGGGGCGCAAACGCGGCGTTCCCGGGGGGGTGAATCACGCGGTTCACGTTGTGTTTGCGGCAGCACGGTCGCGACCAGCGGTCGCGGCTTTATGGGGAGGACTGGTCCTCGTGCCAGCGGAGGAAGCGGGAGGTGGGGAGGCGGACGAGTTGGCCCTCGCGGTCTTGGAGGAAGCGTTCGAGGGTGACCGAGTCGCCGCCGACCAGCAGGATGTCGGTGGTGATGCCGGTGGGGAAAAGGGCCGAGGTGATGGCGTCGGCGTGTCGTCGGGGGTTGCCGAAGGCGACGAGGAGGATGAGATCGGGCTCGGCGGCGATGGCGGCCTTGAGGGCGTTGTCGAGTTGGCGCTGCCCTTGGGCGGGGTGTTGGGCAAGGAAGTCGTCGAGGGCTTGGGGGTCGAGGTCGGCGAGCTCGACGGAGCCGTCGAGGAGGGTGTTGGGGCCGGCGGCTGTGGCGGCGATGAGGGTGAGGGTTTTGGGGCTCGATTGGTTAGCGAGGCCGTGGGTGAGCATGGCGTGGAGGGCGGGGAGCTTGCCCTCGGCGTCGAGTGAGGTGTCGAAGACGACGGCGGTGTGATCGCGGAGCGGGAAGCCGACGGCGTGGGGCTGATCGAGCGTAAACGGGTCGACGGTCGAGTTGTATTGGAAGGCTTCTTCCTGGACGGCGACTACGCCTTCCTGGTCGAGGTCCGGGGGCGTGGCCTCGTTAGTTGAAAAGAGGTAGATGCCGAAGACGACGACGCTGGCCACGACGGCCGCAAGGAAGAGGATGACGATGCCGGCGGTGGTGATGCGAACGGTCTTGCGGAGGTTGGCGGTGGGGACGCGGGCGGCGTTGATGCGGACTTTTTTGCCGGAGGCGGTCTGGTAGACCTCTTCGCGGTCGGGGGGCGGCGGGGTGGCCTTTTTGGTTTTGCTGCGGCTGGTGGGTTTCTTGGATTTGCTGGATTTGCTGCGTGATGAAGAAGCTCGGCCACGGGACGAGTCGGTGCGGGAGCGGGATGGCCGGGAGCTGCGGGATGGGGGGGCGTCCGGTCGGCCTGGGCGTTCGGGCCGGGTGCTGGATTCGGTGGGGCTGGACGGTGATTCACCGGGGGCGGAGGGGCGCACGAGCTGTTCGGACTGGCCGCCGCTGAGCTTGGGGACGGTCATCAGGATCCCGCAGCTAGAGCAGCGGCAGACGCCGCCGGCGAAGCCCGCGTCGAGTTCGAGCAGGTCTTTGCAGCTGGGGCATTCGAGGTCGATGGTGCGGGGCATGGCGGGTTACTGGGGGAGGCGGGTGGGGAGTTGGGTGGCGGGTGACCAGAGGTAGTAGAAGCCGACGGGGAAGTTGGCGTCGAGGCCGGCGTTGAGATTGAACTGAGCGAGGTTGATCTGGGTGGTTTGGGAAGCGTTGGCTTGGGGTGCGGCGGCGTAGGGTGACGTGACACGGCGGAGGGCGCTGTGGTAGCGGACGAGCTTGGCGCGGTCGATATTGGCGAGGGACTTGGCGGTGTCCCACGCGGTGTAGAGGTCGCCGAGCGCGTCGACGAGGCCGAGTTTGAGGGCGTCTCGACCCGTCACGACACGGCCATCGGTGACCTTGTCCCAGTCGGCCTCGGCGACGTTGGGGCGGGCTTCGCGGACGATCGTTTTGAAGTCGTCGTAGAACGTATCCACGAGGGTCTGGAGGACGGCCTGTTGGTCTTCAGTGAGTGTGTCGAGTGGTGAGCCGGCGGCTTTGTTGGGGCCGGAGGTGAGGGTGGTGGCGGTGATGCCGAGGCGGTCGAGGGCGGGCTTGAGGGAGACGAGCTGGGCGATGACGCCGATGCTGCCGGTCACTGTGGAGGGGTGGGCGACGAGGTGGTCCCCGCTGCAGGCGAGGTAGTAGCCGCCGGACGCGGCGACGTCCATGAGGCAGACCACGACGGGCTTGTCGGTGGTTTGTTTGAAACGCTGGACCTGGCGGTACATGAGATCGGAGGCGGTGACGCCGCCGCCGGGGGAGTTGACGCGGAGGACGATGGCCTTGACACGGTCGTCGTCTGCGGCGCGATTGAGTTGTTCGTGGAGTTGGGCGACGGGGTTGGGGCCGGGCGTGAGCAGGCCCGGGCGGTCGGCGTTGAAGAGGACGCCGGAGACGTCGATGAGGGCGATTTTGTTGGACGTCCGGCCGTCGGCTTCGACGGTGGACTCTTGGAGTTCTTGGAGCGACGGGGCGAGCCCGATGACGATGGCCGGGGCCTTGCACCCGGCAAGGCCGAGCCCGAGCAGGGCGACGAGAACGATGCGGAGGGGTATGGTGGCGGTGTTTGCCATGATGAGAATGGGGGCGGCAGGATTCGAACCCGCGACCCTGGGATTATGAGTCCCGTGCTCTAACCACTGAGCTACGCCCCCAAAGTCTGTAAGTAAAGGGTTGTGGCTGATTTGGGCCGGCAGGCGGTTGTGCTGCTGACACGTATTCTGACACGTTCTGGCGGTCGGGTAGACGGCATGGCGAAGGCGAAGACTACCACAGCAGGACACCCGACCAAAGGCAAGCGGAGGGCGAAACACCCCTATCTGCGGCGTCATCCCGACTTTCCGCTCTCGACTCATACCGCAACAGGGCGGTGGTACAGGACCATCGGCTGCCGGCGGCGGTGCTTTGGCTAGCTGGACGATCCAGCGGCGGCCCTGCAGGAATACCACCGGCAGCTTAACTACCTCGAGCGGGGCGAGGCGGTGCCGCCGAAGGACCAGGAAGTGTCAGGGGTGACACTTTCGGGAGTGGTCAACCAGTGGCTCGCCAGGCAGGAGGACCGCCGCAACGCTGGCGAGATCGCCGCGGGGACGTTCGCCGACTACCTCGGCGCCGGGAAGCTGCTGGTTGACGTAATGGGCCGGCAGACGCCGTTGAGCGAGCTGGGGCCGACCGCGTCCGCAAAGCTGCAGCGTCGCATCGACCGGCTGTATACCAATGTCCCGACGACGGCGGTGAAGACGGTCACGATCTGCCGGATGCCGTTCCGTTGGGCCTACGAGATGGAGTGATCGACCGGCCCCGCGGTTCCGCCCCGCGTTCAAGGTGGCGAGCAAGGCCCGCAAGCGGAAACGCCGGCGGGAGCTGGGGCGGCAGACGTTCACGGCCGAGGAAATCCACGCCATCACGGAGCAGGCTGACAACCCCCACCTTCGGGCGATGATCCTGCTGGGCATCAACAGCGGGTGAGTCAGCGGTCGGATTGGATTACGAACCGGTCAGCTCGGACGAGTTGGCGCGGATGGACGGCCCGGGGTTTGTCGGGCTGCCCCTTGAACATCTCGTGGTACTGCTTCTCTACGGCCGCTACCCGTTGTCCTTCGGGGTCGATATCGATGGGGAAACCGTACTTCGAAGATTTGAGGTCGTAACTGGGCTTACTGCCCAGCCATCCTCGCGTTCAGCATGGGCCGGTCGATCAGAGTTTGAGCAAAAGTTTGCTCAATACGTTATAACACTGTTGTGTTAGACCATTGCCCACTCACAAACATGTCTGGGATAGGCGATGCCTGAAGCAGTAACCACTCCTTGCTCGGCGTCCGGGGTGGCGGCGATGCTCGATCATGCCATCCTCCACCCCACGGTCCACACCGCGTCGATGCGGCGGGAGATCGAAGCGTTGCGCCACTGGCCACTCGCGTCGTTCTGCGTCAAGCCCTCTCATGTGACCGAGGCCGTGGGGCTGGTCGAGGGGTTCGTGCCCGCGATCGGCACTGTGATTGGGTTTCCGCACGGCACGACTACCGCGGCAACCAAGGCGGCAGAGGCTTGCGAAGCCTTGGCGGCCGGGGCGGCCGAGATCGACATGGTCGTCAACGTCGGTGCGGTTTTGGGCGGGGAGTGGGACACGGTGCGGGCCGACCTCGCCGCGGTGCTTGCCGCGTGCCGAGAGAACGGCGGATTGCTGAAGGTGATCTTCGAAACCGACTACGTCACCCGGGACGACGATAAACGCCGGCTCTGCGAGCTCTGCGGCGAGCTGGGAGTGGACTTCGTCAAGACCTCGACCGGCTTCGGCTACGTCAAACGCCCCGACGGGACGGTGGGGTACACCGGCGCGACCGCGGCCGACGTGGCGCTGATGCGGGAGGCCAGCCCGGCGTCGGTGGGGGTCAAGCCCTCGGGCGGGGTGCGGGCGCTGGATCACGTCCTGGCGTTCGCAGCCTTGGGCGCGACCCGAATGGGCACTACCAGCACGCCGGCGATCATGGATGCCGCGATCGACCGCTTCGGGCCCGGAGAACTCGATGTCTCAGCCAGCAAACCCGCCGCGACTACCCCGGGTGGTGGTGGTGGGCAGCACGAATACTGACTTCATCGTCGCCTTGCCCCGGCTGCCGGGCGTGGGCGAGACCGTCACCGACGGGACCTTCACGCAGACCTTTGGCGGCAAGGGCGCGAACCAGGCCGTCGCCGCCGCCCGCGCCGGGGCTGAGGTCACGTTCGTCACCTGTGTCGGGCACGACGGCTTCGGCGGGCAGATGCTCGACAATTTTCAAGCCGACGGCATCGACACCGCTCATGTCATCAGGGCCGAGGGCGTCGCGTCGGGCACGGCCTTGGTCATGTTCGATACTTCGGGACACAACTACCTGGCTGTGGCCCCGGGCGCCAACTTCGAGCTCACGGCAGACGACGTCGCTGCGGCCGAGTCGGCGATCGCGGCTGCGGCGGGGGTCGTGCTGCAGATGGAGATCCCGAACGACGCCAACCGGCGGGCGTTGGAGATCGCCCAATGCCACGGCGTGACGGTCCTGCTGAACTACGCCCCAGCGGTGGGCGACCCGCTGGGGCTGACCCGCGAAGCGGACGTGCTGGTGGTCAACGAGGTCGAGGCGGCGGCGCTGCTCGACGACGGAGTCGTCGGGCCGGGCGAGGCATCAGACGCAGCGGAGGCGCTGCGGGACCGCGGCCCGGGCTGGGCGGTGGTGACGCTGGGCGAAGCGGGCTATGCGGCGGCCGGGCCGGGCGGGGCGTCGCTGCGCGAGGACGGGCTGACGGTCGATGCGGTGGATACCACCGCGGTGGGCGACACGTTCTGCGGGACACTCGCGGCACGGCTGGCCAGGGGTGACGCGATGCCCGATGCGTTGCGTTACGCGAATGTGGCCGGGGCGTTGGCCACGACGGTCGCGGGGGCCCAGCCCTCGATCCCGCGGGCCGCGGACATCGCCCGCCGACTGACGGACGCGGTGTCGTGAACGGTGACGAGGTTATGGTGCCGACGCGGGTCACGGGTCTGCTCACCAGCCAGGTCGGCTACGAGAACGACGGCCCCAAGCGGGCGCTTCGGCGGTCGACGTCGCGGGATGCACAGTTCGACGGCGCGGCCTGGCAGGTTCACCGCGAAGTGGGTGGTGCGGGTGGGGCGGCGGTGGCCGAGGGCCGGCTGCAGTACTGGGGCGAATGCTGGGGCAGCCACTGGTGGGTCGCGGAGTTTGGTGTGTTGACGGAAGCGGGGAGTTTCCGTTTGACAATCGAGGGCGAGCCCGCGAGCGATGTCTTTGAGATCGGGAGCGACCTGCTTTGGCAGCGTTGCTTCCGTTGGACGGCGTTGAGCCAGCTCGAACGCCGACGCGAGCTCACCGAGCGCAAGCTGGGGTGGATGGATGCGGGGGGCACGTGGACCGAGTCGAACGCGCAGAGCGTGATGGTGATCGCACTGCTGGAGTTGCTCGAAGACGCGCCCGATGGGTTCGACGACGACACCCGCCGACGGCTGGGCGAGCAGGTCGACAACGGGCTGGGTTACCTCGCGCTGTGTCAAGACACCGCCGCGGAGCGGGGCGAAGACGACGGGGCGTTGTGCCATATGGTCACCCGGAAGATGCCGGACTACGTCGATCGCTGCATCGCGCCGGACGCGGCGAAGGCGGCGGTGGCCTGGGCGATGGCCGCACGGGTGCGGGGCGATCGAGACGATGCGCTGAGCCGGGCGGAGCGGGCGCTGCGTTGGTGTCTCTCGGTAGAGCCCGAAGGGCGGCTGGGGTTTAATCATCATCAGCGCGGGCTGCCGGCGAGCTACGAGCCGCCCGCGGGGCAGTGGCCGACGCGGGAGCTGCTGATGCGGGCCTGGGCGTGCGTGGAGCTGGCGGGCGCGGGCTTGCCGGGTTACGCCGAGCAAGCGAGCGGGCTGATCGACGCGGCGCTGGCGCGTCAGGCCGAGGCGTCCGAGGCGATCGACGGGCTACATGGGTTCTTCTTCGAGTTTGAGGACCGCCACCACGCCGAGCCGTCGTGGGCCCACCAGATCGTCGACGGCGTGATCGGCATCGACGCAGGGGCGACCTACCCGCAGTGGGTCGGGCCGATCGTGCGGTTCGTGAAGGCTTGGCCCGACCACCCGAGGACGCCGGCGTACCGCAACGCCTTGCGCCGCTACACGCTCGGTTACCTCAAGCCGGCGTGCGAACGCAACCCCTTCGGCCTCGCCCCGCAGCTGCTGCACCGCACCCACGGCCTGCTGAACTTCGTCGGGCCCTGGCACGGCATGAACTGCATCTACGGCCTCACCGCCCGGCTGCTGGTCGAGCTCGACGACCTGCTCAACATCGACGGCCTACGCGGCTTGGCGATGGGCAACCTGCAGTGGATAGCGGGGCTCAACGCCGGGCTGACCCCGGAAGGGCTGGCGGGGTGCTTCTTGTCGAGCCCGGACACAGTGCCGGGGGTGGCGCTGCCGGTGAGCATGATCCACGGCGTGGGCCGGCGGTGGGCGGGGGGCTGGACGACGATCCGCGGGTCGGTGTGCAACGGGTTCGCAGTGGGGCGGCAGTTCCACTTCGACGTGCCGATCGACGCGGCGGTTGACGGGCCGCACCAGTTCACGGACGAGGACTGGCTGCCCCACGCCGCGGCGTTCCTGACCGGGCTCTCGCGGTGGCGGGCGGGGTGAAACGACACGGCGGTCAGTTGCCGGTCTCGGTCGCGCCGGCGGCGTCGATGTCGGCGGTGTCGACCACCTGCCCCGCCTCGTCGAGGAGCGACCGCAGCTCGTCGTACGGCACGTCCTGCACGGCGTTGTTACCCCGGACCGCCAGAGCCGCGGCGCAGGCGACGGTCTCGCCGAGGACCATGAACACCGGCTCCATGCGGGCCGAGCCGTAGGCGATGTGCGAGGCCGAGAAGCACACGGGCACGAGCAGGTTCTCGGCCCGGCCGCGCTTGGGGATCAGCGTGCGGTACCCGATCGGGTAGGGGTCGGTCGGTGGGACCTGGACGTCGCCCTCGTTCATGACCACGGGCTTGCCGTCGACCTCGGCGACGAAGCGGCAGCAGTGGTGGGAGTCCATGGCGTAGGCACCGATGCCGACGGGGTCGGCGACGCGGGTGCGGCCGTGGCAGTCGTGCTCGGTGATGACGGCGTCGCCGATGAGCCGGCGGGATTCGCGAACGTAGAGCTGGTGGGGCCAGTTGCCGGTGTCGGCGAACTCGTCGCGGGCCAGTCCCCAGCGTCGGTAGGCGGTGTGCCACTTATCGTCGAGCGCGGGGTCGTGGGCGAAGAAGTGCAGCAGGCCGCGCTGGTAGCGGACGTGGGCCTGGAACAGGGCTTCGCGGAGGGCGTAGTCGGCGGTGGGCCAGGCGTGGTTGGCGCCGATGAAGTCGCTGCCCACCGCCCCGAAGTTGTTGGTGTCGACCTTCTTGAACCCGCCGGGGGTGCGTTTCTTGAGCGTGTCGAACTTACGGGGCTGGGTGGTGGGCTCGCCGGTCTTCCAGACGCGGAGCGGGTCGCTGTCCATCTCCATGGCCACGGGCTGGGTGCACCATCGGCGGGGCAGCTCGTAGTCGGCGGGGTCGTAGCCGTCGGGGGCGTCCCAGTCGAGCTTGAGCTCGGGGTCTTCGGTGGTGCAGAGGCGGAAGCAGTAGGCCTGGACCTTGTGGTCGCCGCGGCCGGTGTGGTGACGCCAGTTGGTGGCCTCGATGCCGGGCAGCAGGCCGGAGGACGGGTCGTTTTCGGTGACGAAGGGGCTGACGACGGCGGGTCGGAACTGGTGGTCGTCGGGGACCTGCACGCCGTTGAGCGTTTCGTCGTAGCGGGCGTTGGGCTCACGGCCGATGATGTGATCGACGCCGGCGGCGGCGAGCAGGTCGCCCTCGTAGCTGGCGTCGATGAACATGCGGGCGCGGACGGTGAGCCCGCCGAGGCAACGGAGGGCGGTGAGGTGCTGCCCGTCCATGTCGACGCGGTCGAGGTAGGCGGCGCGGCGGACGACGAAGCCGGCCTCGTCAACCATCTCGTCGATAACGGCCCGGGCGTCGGAGGGCCAGAAGTTCCAGCAGGCCTCGAGCCCGTCGCGCTGCCCGAGCCGGCGGTAGAAAGAACCGGCGAGGCCGCCGACGGCGGTCTTGTTGCCGAAGTCGGTCAGGCTCAGCCCGCCGGTGGTCATGCCGCCGAGGTGCCGGCCGGGCTGGAGCAGGACGGTGTCGAGCCCGAGCCGGGTCGCTTTGACGGCAGCGACGACGCCCGCGGCGGTGCCGCCGTAGACGCAGAGGTCGGCGTGAAGGGTTTCGTCGGTGCGTGCAATCCAGTCGGGTCGGAAGTAGTGCGGGCCGGGGGTGGTCATGGGGTGAGAGCGATCCGAAAAGCGGGGGTAAAGAAAAGACCGGAACGTGTCCGGCCTAGGTGGAGGTTCACGATGGAAAGTCGCAAATAAGTTCGGTTGGTCGTATCGCTACCCGATCAGCCCCGACGGTGGCGACGCACGACCAGGAGGCCTAGCCCCGTGGCGGCGAGCACGAGCGACGCCGGCTCGGGGACGATCGCGCTGTTGGTCAGGGCGTCGAGTTGACTGGACGAGAGCGAGTCTGGGCTCAGAACGATGCGGTCGATCAGGTAGCCGGGCTCACGGAACTGGAAGGTGAAGGTGACGGTGCTGCCGTTGCCGAAGGTCGAGGCCTCGACGGCGTCGAAAGCCGTCCGCCAGGTGATGTTGTTGAAACCCGAGCCGTTGTCGAATTCGGATACATCGGCGCTGCCAGAGGGGAGATTGAAGTCGTCGGGGCTGAAGAAGCTGTTGTGACCGCCGCTGCCGCCGACGCCGTCGGAGTCGGTCGCGCCGCCGAGGACGAAGAGGTTCCAGTCGTCGACCGCGGGGGCGTTGGTGATCTCGAGGGTCCAGGTGATCGAGGCGATGTTGCCGGCCCCCGCGGATCCCGCCGGGCCGGTGGCGACGACCGAGTCGGTATCCACCGACCACGAGCGCGGGCCGTCGACGCCGATCACGGGGTCTCCGGACTCGGCTTCCCAAGCGATGTAGTTCTGGCCGACGTCCTGCTGAATGACCAACGCGGCGTGGGCGTTGAAGGCGAGCGGGAAAGTCGCGGCGGCAGCATAAGCGGTGAGGCCAAAGCGGGTCGGATTCATGAGAGGTCCTCCTGAGAAGTTAAGACGCGAAGAGTCGACCTTGAGGGGGTCGGGACGAGGGCGGGCCCGAGGGGCCGGAGCCGGGCGTGAGCAAAAGCTTGCTCATCGACGCAACAAACATCTCACGTCGCGGCCGAGAGTTTGGCAAAAACGCGCAAGATTATTTAGTCTATGCGCATGGCCCGCGACCCCATGATCGTCCATGTCCGCACGTCGCAGCCTTTCGGGAGCTGGTCGCGGTTTCTGCGGGGTGTCGGTCGCTTCGCGTTGGAGCACGGGCGTTGGAGCCTGCGGGTCGGGTCGGTTCCCGGGGCGGCCGAGGGCGCGGCCGAGCTCGCCGGGGCGGCGGGGTTGATCACGTGGGACGCGGGGCTGTACGCCCGGGCCCAGGCGATCGGCCTGCCCGCGGTGGCGGCTTACAACGTCGAGTTCGACGCGCCACGGGTGGCGCTCAACGATGCTCGGGTGGGGGCCACGGCGGCCGAGTACCTGCTGAGGCTGGGGCACCGACGCCTGACGATGTGGGGCGTCGATCGGGTGTGGGCGCGGCGGCGGTGGGAGGGGTTCGACCGGGCGGCGCGGGCGCGGGGCGTGCGGCCGGACCGGATCGACGCCGCCTGGTCGGGGGGCGAAGATCAGCTGTCGGACCGGCTCGCGGCGCTGCCCGCGCCGACGGGGTTGTTCGCGGCCAACGACGGCCAGGCCCGCCGGGCGATACGCCTGCTGCACGGCCTGGGGCGGCGGGTGCCCGAAGACGTCGCGGTCCTGGGCGTGGACAACAACCCCGTCGACTGCGAGTTCCATCAGCCGGGCATCTCCAGCGTCGATACCGACCCCGAGCGGGCCGGGTACGAGACCGCGAGTCTGCTCGAAGCGATGATCAACGGCCGGCCGATCGGTCGCCCCTTGGTGGTCCCGCCGCGGCGGGTGGTCGAGCGCGACTCGACGCGTTACCTGGGGTTCGACGACCCGCTGCTGAGCGAGGCGGTCGCCTGGCTACGGGCGCACGCGTTCGAGCCGGTGCGGGTGGCCGACGTGCTGAACGTGGTGCCGCTGTCGCGTCGGCGGTTGGAGCAGCTGTTTCGGGAACAGCTGGGGCACAGCCCGGGCGAGGAGGTCCGCCGGGTGCGGATGGCCCGGGCGCGGACGCTCCTGATCGAGAGCCGCGTCGAGCTGATCGACGTGGCGGTGCGGTGCGGGTTCGCGTCGCTGTCTTCCTTCTCGCAGACCTTTAAGCGGGAGCACGGGGTCTCGCCCGGCCGGTACCGCAAGGCGCACGCGTCGCCGATCGCGGGGTAAAACGAGTGAAACGGGACGCTGCGCGTCGCCCGCCACACGGTTCGGTTGCGTCTCTCAGGCGCGGGTGAGGGCGGCGTCGACGCCGACCTTGCTGAGGCGGGCGGACTCGAGTGGCGGGAGCTTGGGGCTGTCGCGTTCGACCACGGTCCAGCCCGTGTAATCGACGGTGTCGAGAGCGGCGAAGAAGGCGGGGAAATCGAGCCCGGCGGAGCCCCGCCCGATCTCCCGGAAGACCTCGGCGTCCGGGTCCCAGTCCTTGAGGTGGACGTGGGTGGTGCGGTCGGCGTGACGGTGCAGCAGGGCGATCGGATCGGTGCCGGCGGCAACGAGATGGCCGGTGTCGAGGCAGAGGTCGACGTCGGGGGCGTGCTCGAGCAGGCGGTCGAGCTCGGCGTCGGTCTCGACGATGGACTTGAGGTGGGGGTGGAAGGCGAGTCGGCAGCCGTGGTCGGCGGCGAGGCGGGCGTGGTGGTCGAGGCTTTGGGCGAAGCCGGCGTATTCTCGGTCGAAGGCGACGCGGCGCTTCTGGGCGTTGAACCCGCCGCAGGCGACGAGGACCGAGACGCCGAGCGCTTCGGCCAACACGCAGGATGCGGCGAACGACTGGGGGTTGGCCCAATCCAGCAGTAGCGGCACCTCGACACCCAGAGCCGGTAACGAAAGGCCGTACGTCCCGAGGGTATCGCGGACTTCTTCGGCCGAGCCGATCAGCTCCGGCTGGGCGGGCAGCTCAACGCCAACGTAGCCCGCCTCGGCCGCTTCGGCCGCGAGCCGGGGCAGGTCGAAGCCGGTGTCGGCCTGACGGAAGGCGTGCATCCAGGCGTTGGCGTGGTGGGCGAGGCGCATGGGCGGCGGCTCCTGGGCGCGGGACGATCACACAAGCGAGGACGCGACCGGCGGCTCGGTGACGGTCGGGGCGTCGACCCCGTCCATCCGCACGACCCGGCCGGTCTCGGCCGAGCGGAGGACCGCCTCGGCGATCCGCATGACCTCCATGCCCCAGTCGGCGTCGCAGGGCACCGGCGGGCCGCCGGCGATGGCGTCCAGCCAGCGACCACGCAGGTCCATCGGCTCGTCGAGCTCAATGGGTTCGGCGGCCCCGCCCAGCGGGGTGTAGACCAGGCCCTGGCCCCATTCGTTCGTTGCTGCGCCGCCTACCGATCCGCAGACGCCCTTGTAAAAGTTGGTGTTGGCGCAGCGCCAGCCGCCCTCGTGCGTGCCGACGGTTGCGTTCTTGAAGTTGAGCGTCGCCCAGACGTGGTCGTTGGCCCGCGGGTGCTCGGCCGAGCCCCCGGCGGTACGGGCGTAGACGGACTCGACCGGGCCGCCGATCAGCCGCATCCAGTCGAGTTCGTGGATGTTGACCTCCATGAGCAGCCCGCCGGAGCGGCCGGGGTCGGCCCGCCAGCCGCGGAACACCTCGTCGGGCAGGTAGACCAGCCGCCGCGACCAGATCGAGGCGAGTTGGCCGATCTGTCCCTCGGTGGCCAGGCGGAGCAGGGTCTGCACCTCGCGGCTGAGCCGGACCGAGAAGCCGACGGCCGAGGCGACGCCGGCTTGCCGAACGGCGTCGGTCACCGCGGCGGTCTGATCCAGGGTCAGGCCGATCGGCTTCTCGATATAGACGTGCTTGCCCGCCTGCGCACAGGCGACGGCGTGTTCGGCGTGGAGGAAGTTGGGCGACGAGATCACCACCGCCTCGACGTCGTCGAGCAGCTGGGTGTGATCCGATACCCCGCGGGCACCGACCTGGTCGGCCAGCCGGTCGCGGGCGTCGTCGTCCGGGTCGGCGATCGCCACCAGTTCGACGTCGGGCCGGTCTTTGTAGTACAGGGCGTGGTTGCGGGCGTTCTTGCCCGCGCCGATGAGGCCGAGACGGTGTTTCATGGCTTCTCCGGGGTTATTGAGCAAATATTATCCCAAGAATGGTCTCCACACAATCCGATCCCTCCGGATTCTGGGCGCACCAAGAGAATATATCGCGGGTCTCGGCCTCATTCGCTTGCGTTTGCTGATGATGTCGTTTATTCTAATGGAGCAAATATTTGCTCATGCATCTGCCCCAACCTCTTTGCCCCGCCATCATTTCTCTGCCGGAGGTCTCCGTGCTTCGTCGATGTACTCTGAACCTTTGTGTTTTGGTCAGTGCCTGGATCGTGGCGTTGTCGTCCTCCGCCGCGGCGGATCGGTTGGTGGTCCGAGACTTCGCGGAGGCCGGTGCGGACTACGCCTTTATGCAGTGGCAAGAAGGTCTTGCCTTGACGCCCGACGGGCTAGAGGTCGGCGGGGCGGAGACGTACGGGCAGGGGGGAGCGGGGCTTAACACCGCCATTGATGCGTCGGACCTCGCGGCCGGCTTGCCGGTGCTGCGGGTTCGGCTGGGTGAGCACAACACGGCGGATGCGGTTTTCCTCGAGCTGCGCGACGCGGACGGCACGGTGGTGAAGTTCCGCTACGACCTAGGCCGGGCCAGCGCCGCGGCGTTCACGGACCTGTACCCACGGGGCGACGTGACGCTCGGCAACCCCCCGAGCCCCGGCAAGCCCGGCGGTGAACCCGGGCTGGACTTGGCCAACCTCACGCGCTTCGTCCTGCTGGGTAACTGGGCCGAGACGCCGGTGCACTTCACGCTCGCCGAGCTGGCGATCACCGACGACCCGCCGGGCGAAGCGCCGGCGGCGGTCGCCGATGACGACGGCCGGGTGGTGGTGCGAGACTTCCGCCGCCGCGGCACGGATTTTTCGTTTCTTTCCTGGGAGCAGGCCGCCGCCCAGGGTCCGGCGGGTCTGACCCTCGGCGGACCGGGCGTCGACGGCAAGGGTGGGGTCGGGCTCAACCAGTTCGTCTCGGCCGGGGCGATGGCCTCGGGCCAGCCCGTCCTCCGCGTACGCCTCGGGGAAGCCAACCGGGCCAACCGTATCTTTCTTGAGGTCCGCGACGGCGACGGCACGACGGTCAAATTCGGTTTCGACCTCGCCCGGGCCGACCGCGACGGGTTCCGCGACCTGTACCCGATCGACGGCTCGACGCTGGGCGACCCCGCCAGCATCAACAAACCCGGCGACGACCCGGGCCTCGACACGTCGAACCTCACGACGTGGTCGATCCTGGGTCACTGGCAGGACACGCCGTTCCACGTCGAAGTCGAGAGCCTGACGATCGGGTCTCCGCCGGAGCCGGTGCGGGCCCGGCAGCTTGAGCAACGCCTGGCGAAGATGGCCCCGGCCGAACGGACCGCCTGGCTGAGTCGGCGGGTGGTGCTGGAAGGGGCCAGCCACCCCGCGGACGGTCCGGAGGTCGTCGCGGTCTACGCCCTCGGGCCGACGCAGCTCGGCGTGCAGATCCAGGACCGCCGCGTCGAACCCGCCGGGCAGGAGCCGTACGTGTCCCAGCCCGGCGACCGCATCCGCTACGCCGACAAAAACAAGCGTTGGTACTGGGAGGAAAACGGCGGGATGCGCTTCGCCGGCAAGGACGTCCAGGTCGTCCGTCCCGAGCCGGGCGGCGGCGACGCGGTACTCGGGCAGTACGTCGCCCGGGGCCCGGCGGTCTGGCCCGGGCCACACCGCTCGGGGCAGGCGATCCTCGCCGACGCCCTCGCGCTGCCCGCCGCCTATCGGCTGACCAGCCCCGACGACCCGGCCTACGCCGCCGCGCTCGAACCGCTGGGCGTGCACGTCAAGCGCAAGCCCAACGGCTACCGCGGCCACGCCACGCTCGTGACCGTCTATCTCGACCTGCCCGCGCCGCTGCGTGACGGGGCAACCTATCGTGTCGGCTTCCACGGCCTCAACACCGCCCAGGCCGGCGTCGATTACACCCACGACACCACCCGCGTCCGCAGCGAGCCCGTCCACGCTTCGCACGTCGGCTACCGGCCCGACGACCCCTACAAAGCCGGCAAGCTCTCGGTGTGGCGGGGCACCGGTGGGGCGTGGGACTTCGAGGGGGTGCCACGTCCGATCCGTTTCGAGCTGATCGACGAGCAGAACGGAGACGTTGTTTATCGGGGGCAAGCCACGCTCGCCAAGGCGGCCGACGAGTCCGAGTCGCTGAACGGCGGCCGAAACTTCGCCCAGACGCCGGTCTACGCCCTGGACTTCTCGGATTTCAACGAGCCGGGCACCTACCGGCTGCACGTCCCGGGCGTCGGCACCAGCGACCCGCTCACGATCGCCAATGACACCTGGGCCGACGCGTTCGCCCTGTCGATGAAGGGCATCTGGCAGCACCGCAGCGGCTACGAGATCGGGCCGCCCCAGTCCGCGTTCTCGCGGCCGCCGGCGATGATGCCCGGCTTGAACGTCGAGGTGTACCCCGTCGATGTGACCAAGCTCGACGGCGAGTCGGACGCCATCAACGCCGCCGCCGAACGCTTCGCCCGACTCGAACCCGCCGACCGGCCCGAGCCCGTGGCCCACGCGTGGGGCGGGTACATGGACGCCGGCGACTGGGACCGGCGCAGCAACCACCTGACTCACGGCATCCTCTTGCTCGAACTCATCGAGCTGTTCCCCGAAGCCCTGGCCGACCTGCCCCTGGCCCTCCGCGAGGACGAAGCGACCAACCGGCTGCCCGACACCCTCGACGAGGCGTTGTGGAACGTCGATTTCTTCATGCGGATCCAGGAGCCCGACGGCGGCGTCCGCGGCGGTATCGAGTCCTCGGCCCACCCCCGCCACGGCGAGACGAGCTGGCAGGAGTCGCTCTTCGTGGGCCTGTTCGCGCCCGACCCGGTGACCAGCTGGCTGTTCGCCGCCAACGCCGCCCGCGCGGCGCGGCTGCTCGACGGCCTCGACTCCGAGCGCGCCGCGGCCTACCGCGACGCCGCGGTCCGCGCCTACGACTGGGCCCACGCTCACCGCGACGCGGTGATCGACGCGATGCGCAACGCCGGCAAACGCGGCGGCGCCCGCCGCGCCGCCGACGAGGCCCTCAACCTCGCCGCCGTCGAGCTGTACCGCCTCACCGCCGAGCCCGGGTACCACGAAGACTTCAAGGCCACCACCGAACTCAACACCAAAGACGGCCCCGGCGGCAAGCTGCTGCGGCAGGAGACCGCGATCTTCGCCTACGCCCGGATGCCCGGCGGCCTGGCCGACCCCGAGCTCCAAGCCAAAGCCCGCCGGTTCATCCTCGAGTCCGCCCGGACCGCCATCGACTTCACTCACGGCAACGCCTTCAACCTCGCTTCCGCCGACGCCGGCATCCCCGTCATGGGCTGGGTCGGCTACTTCACGATCCCCGGCAACCTGTCGCAGGTCCTGCCCCGCGCCTACGTCCTGACCGGCGACGACCGCTACCTCGACGCCGTGCTGCGTTCCACGCAGTTCGGCGTCGGTGTCAACCCCGACAACCGCGCCTTCACCACCGGGCTCGGCCCCAACCCCCCGGTCTGGCCCCTGCACCTCGACAGCCGGCACTCCGGCCAGCCCGCGCCGGTCGGCATCACGATCTGCGGACCCAGCGACCCCGCCGCCGACCACGCCTTCGAACGCTGGGCCCACCAGTGGGTCTTCGCCGACATGATGACCCCCGACTCCGAGACCTGGCCCGCCTACGAGGCGTACACCGACATCGCCGTCCTGCCGTCGTACAACGAGTACACCATCAACCTGCTGTTCAAGAACGCGTACACGTGGGGCGTCCTCGCCGCCCGCCCCGACCGTTAGGCCCCGGTCGACGCCACGATCCATGGCCCACCGGGCCGAAGCCCTGCGAACGATTCAACCCTCTGCGTCTCTGGTGAAAGGTCCCGTCATGCCGTCCGCTTCCCGACGATCTCAACCCGCTTTTACCCTCATCGAACTGCTCGTGGTGATCTCGATCATCGCGCTGCTGGTCGCCATCCTCCTGCCCGCGCTCCGCGGAGCCCGCGAGGCCGCGCGTAACCTGCAGTGTCTCAGCAATGTGCGGCAGCTTGGGCTGGGGCTGTCGATCTACAGCGTGGACAACGACGAGAAGCTGCCCCGCAGCCTCGACGGTCCGGCCGGCACCGACTGGACCCACCGTGTCCTCGAGTCCTTTGCCCAGACCCGTACCATCAGCAACGCTAATGCCAACGACCTCGGGTCCACCGTCCAGGAGATGTTCCGCTGCCCGTCGGTCGGTGATGAGTTCGAGTCGGTCCAGAACGAGAAGCACTACTCGGCGCACCCGCGTGCGATGCCCGCGACCGGCACGCCCTACCAGAATGAGTTCGTGTCGATTTCTTCGATCCGCGACACCTCGAAACTGCCGCTGGTCTTCGATGGCTCGATCCTTCCGAGCGCGGGCTACGCCAACCCCGTGGCGAACTTTCTCGACTGGACGGCCGTCTGGGGCGGGCCCGGCGGGACCACCTCGCCGGTCGCGCACCGCTACGATAAGTCGCTGTTGACCACCGCGGCTCAGTCCACGCAATCGATCAACGCCGGCCCCAATGACGACACCAACTGGATGTATATGCGTTTCCGCCACTTCAACAGCGAGCCCGGCGGGCCCGGGACGGCCAACATCGTCTACGTCGATGGTCACGCCGGCGGCGTGGAGTACCGGGCGGCCGACGACGCGGACCTGACCGTTGGCGAGGTCTGTTTCTGATGCGGTCGGCGGGCGAAACCCGGCCGCTTGATTGACGAGGCTTAAGATATGCCCACCCTCCAGGACGTGGCCAACGAAGCGGGCGTGAGCGTCGCCACCGCGTCGCGGGTGCTCAACGGGGCCAAGCACAACCGGCGGATCAGCGGCGAGGCCCGCGAGTTGGTCCGCGCGACCGCCGAGCGGCTGGGCTACCGTGCCGCTTACCACCGCCGGTCGATCAACCGCGGCCGCAGCGACACGCTCGGGGTCGCGCTGGACGTCCACGCCCCGGTCGAGCCGCCGGGGCCGCCGTCGGTGCTCAGCGACGTGTTCTTCACCCGGCTGCTCGCCGGCGTCGAGCAGGCCACCCACCGTGTGGGCCTCAACCTCTCGCTCATCGTCCCGAGCGAACGCCAACGCGCCGGCGAACGCGGCCTGCGTCAGATGCAAGAAGGACGCCTCGACGGGCTCGTGGTCCTGCCCAGCACCGCACAGGGCCGGCTCGACGAGACCTGCACGGCCCTCGCCCGGCAGAACCAGCACCCCGCCGTCGTCGGCGTCTATACCGACGGCCCCCGGCCCTACGCCTCGATCTCGGCCGATCCCGAGGGTGCCGTCCGGCTCTTGATCCCGCACCTGGCGGACCTCGGCCACCGCGAGCTGCTCTGGTTTGGTCCCGCCGACCGCCACGGCGACCAAGCTCCGCCGTCGATGCGCGAGCAGGCCTTCCTCGCTTCCGCTTTCGAGCTGGGCATGAGCGGCCGGCTGGTGCACTACCCTTGGCGGACCGCCGGCCAGCACGCCGACGCCGAAGCCGTGGCCGATGAACGCGAGGCCGTGCTCACCGCCTTCCTCGACCAGGAGCAGCCCCGCTTCACGGCCGTGGTCGCGTACAACGACGCCGCCGCGATCTCCGCCGTCCGCGTGCTCCAGGGCCGCGGCCTCGTCGTCCCCCGCGACATCTCGGTGGTCGGCGTCGACAACCTCGATGCCTCGGCCAACACGCTGCGGCTGACCACCGTCGATCAGCGCCTCGAAGACATGGGTCGGCTCGCCGGCGAGTGGCTCGGCGAACTACTCGACGCCGCGCCCGACGCCCGCGGCGAAATCGCCCGTCGCCACACCCCGTTGCCGCCCACCCTGCACGTCCGCGAAAGCTCCGGGCCCGCCCCCGCTCCAACTGCTTCATCCACCCCGTCTGCGAAATGACCACTCCGCCTTCCACGCCCGGGAGCACATCAGCCCCGACTTTGCCGCTCTGGGGAGGTTCTTTCGGCCCGACCCTGACCCTCCACCCTACGACGGCCAGCACGCCGCGCGGCGCGGTCATGGTGATCCCCGGCAGCGGTTACCACCAATTCGGCGAGCACGAGGGCACCCCCGTTGCCGAGCGCCTCGCCGCCGCCGGCTTCGACGCGGCGGTGCTCCGCCACCGGGTCAACCCCGACCGCCACCCCGCCATGATCCACGACGCGCAGCGCGGCATCCGCCTCATGCGTCGCCATCCCGCGATCCGCGCAGAACGCTGCGCGGCCCTGGGGTTCTCCGCCGGCGGCCACCTCGCCTCGACCCTGGCCGTCCACCCCGAACGTTTCGCTTGTCCGGACGACGACCTGGCCGACGTCGTGCCCGCCCGGCCCGATGCCGTGGTGCTGGCCTACCCCGTGATCGATCTGGCCGGTGACGCGGCGCACGCCGGCTCACGCCTCGGGCTGCTGGGCACCGACCCCGACCCCGACGACCTGGCCTTGCTCAGCACCTACCGGCACGTGACCCCCGACGCCCCGCCCGCGTTTCTCTGGCACGGCCTGCTCGACCGCGGCGTGCCTCCCGAGAACGCCCTGCTCTACGCCACCGCCTGCCGCCGGGCCGGCGTCCCTTTCGACCTGCACCTCTACGAGCAAGCCGACCACGGCGTGGGCCTCGCCGAGCACCAGCCCGAGGTCGCGCGGTGGTTCGACGACTGCCTGCTGTTTCTCGGCCGCCACCTCGGCCGGGTCTGAGTGCCGCCCCGCTTGATCGAGATGCTTCGGCACGTCAGCAAACCATCTCCCGATTCCACGAAAGAATGGCCGGTGAACCGGGCGATAGAAGTAGCCGCCCCGGTCGCTGATCTCCTGGGCCGAAAGACCGGCGTCGACCCAATCCTTGATCTCGCCCTCGTTCTTCTCGACCTGCCCGGCCCGCTCCAGCACCGCGACCGCGATCTTGCGAGGGATCACCAGCGTGCCGTCGGTGTCGGCCAGCAGGATGTCGCCGGGCTTGACTGGTCTTCACCCTAGCCTGCGAGTCACTTCCGTGCGCGGCCGACCCTCGTCTGTCGCCTTCACCACACGTCGTTGCGAGCCCATCGACGCCGCTGAATTTGAAGGCCTCATCGTTGCCATCGGCGAACGACAGCGCAAGAGACTGTGGTTAAACGTTTATACGTTCCAGCAGGAAGTATCTGGTGCCTACGCTTCGGGAAGCGTTGAGGAGGACGCGGCTCCTTCAACGGGGTTGTCGAAGAGCAAACGGATGAACAATCCGCCCACGACGCTCCGGTTCTGGAACCCGCGTTGCAAGGCGGTATCGGCATAGTACCAATCGGTCATCGGTACGCGGTGGGGCGTCTCGTGTAAGGATCGCCACAAGGCTTGTATCCAGTGGGCGAAGTCTTCCGACTGCGGGAGCAGAGACGCGCACCACACGTACCAGTCGGACTTGGTGAACTCGTCCCGGCTATCGAGGGGCACGCCGCCACGGAGCATGTGACTCTGGTAACAAGTGATTTCTTTTTCATAGACGTCGTCGCCGAAGAGCCCCAGGTTCAGGAGTCGGTCCCAAACGAGGTTGTACTTCAGGCTCCAGGTGCCCGGCTGGTCGTAGGCCAGGCGGTAATGCGTTCCGTCGTCGGCATGATCGAGGACGTAGCGGGCCATGCTCCGGGCCGCCGCGGCGCAGGTTTGTTGGCGTGAATCCGAGCCGAGGCGTTCGCAGACGCGGGCCCAGGCTGCGACGCCGACGCAGGCCTTGATCGCCAGGTTGGTGTTGCGGGCGAGCCGGCCGGAAAAATCGTCGGTGCAGAGCTGCTCGCCGGGGTCCCGTCCGTGCGCGATCAGATAGTCGGCCCAGCCGTCGAAGAGGGGCCGGTGCTCCTTGATCAGGCTGAGGTCGCCCGAGGCCTGCGCCGCGGCGGCGGCCATCAGCAGGGCGTTGGCGCACTCTTCGATGGGCATCTGTTTCTCGAACTGGTGTTGGTTGGTATCGGGGTCGCGTCCGTAGACCTGGCCGTCGCCCCGGGGGTAGCGGCCTACGTCGTGCGGCGCAAAGTCGTAGGGCCAATCCGCGGTCTTCGCGTATTCGAGCACGGGCCGGAGCATCCCGTTGACGAGCTGTGGATTGAAGAGCAGAAACAACGGCATCGACGGGTAGGCGACGTCGACCGTACCCATACACCCGTTGCTGAAGCATTCCTTGGAGAAGAAGAGGGGTTGGCCCGCCGGGTTTTGGACGAGCTTGTGCGCGGCGATCGCCTGGCGGTAGGCGAGCGCTGCGACGTCCCGGTAAGCGGAGCCGCCGGCCCGGTCCAGCTTTGCGTTAAGCTCGCGATCGAAGCGGTCGCAGCGGCGGTAGGTCTCGGACATATCCGCCAACGCCTGGGCAAACATCGTGTCGAAGTCGGAGCCCCGCCGCCACCACGCGGGCATGGATTCACCAAGGAACGTGACGGATTCGAGGTCGTCGTACGCCAGGGCAAAGCCGCACTCCTGCGGGGCGTGATCGACTTGGCCCAGGTCGACGGTGGCCCGGGCGAAGCGGGCACGGTCGGCCGGAGCAGCCGGGCCGAATTCGGCGGCGGCGTCGTGGGCGGGTGGCTCACGCTTCAGCAGGTGATCGTCCGGCCAGTCGTAGCGGATCGGACGTCCGTCCGCGGCGGCCGCCAAGTGCAGGTAGCCCCAATCGATACGCAGGTTGTCGCCCGCTTTTTCGAGCACCGGCTGGTCCACGCTGCCCAGGCGGAGACCCGGCGGTCCGCCGGACGTGTCACCCCGACTTCCTGCCACCAGTTGGTCTGGCGTATTGACGCAGAGGCGGGGCGACACGGCCAACTCGACCCGCACCCGGCGGGAGGTCTGGTCCGCGTTGCGGACCCGGACCGTGACGAAGCTGACCGGGCGGGACATCAAGTCGAGATCATCGAGCAGCAGGGGTGTCCAAAAGATCACGTCCAGGGCCAGGCCCCGGCCCTCAAAACGGTAGTGCGTGGACAGCGCATCGACACGCAGCGCGGTCTGCGGGATCGCGTTATTGCCGGGTTTGGTCGAGCCGAGGAACCGGTAGGTCTTGTCGTCCACTTGGACCCGACCGCGGAGCGGCTGGGGCGTGCCCGTCCAGTGCTCGGTTTCGGCGGCGTATAAAAGTTCGTGCGGGGACCAGACGCTGAAGTACGGATCAACGGCGACGAGCGGGATGCACGGCGGCCGAAAGTTGCTGGGGGCTTCGGAGTTGGTGGGTAGCGTCATTGGTTTGAGAACGAGGGCAAGTATCGTGGGGTGGCTCGAACGACCAACCCCGAGACCGGTTGGGTAAGGAGGTAGGTGGCGTGGCCTGCCACTCGGGACGGATAGCCGGATGGCGAAACCGAAACCGGTAAACAACTCGAGACAGTAAGCTAACGCCAGCCCCGCTTAGTATACGCTGGTAACCCGCTCAAACGCATCCGTAAGCCAGTTGCGACCGACGGGCCAGCCGTCTTCTCCGGGCGCGTCGTCGGCGACGGCGACACACCAACGCAGGGGCTGTCCAGCGCCCGGCGACTGCAACTCGACCATCAGATCGAACGTGCCGGCGTCGGCTGACAGTCCGGCGATCTGGTCCTTCGGCCGGGTGCGGTGCAGGGCGGGCACGAAACTGCCGCCGGCGGAATCGATAATCAGTCGGTCCTGCCACCAAACCCGGACGGGCTGCGGCGTATTGAACATCACGTGGATACGCTGGGCTTCGGCGATCGTGACGCGGTACGCCATACGGAGCACGCCTCCGCGTTCGGCCACGGTTTCGACGTAGCAGCCGGGAAGAACGGTGGGTTCGGCATCGCCGAAGTCCGGCGGAGACGCGGTATCGGTCGCCGGATGATCGGCCCACGCTTTGCGAACCGGGACGCCGAGGTCACGCCAGGCACGTGGGTCGGGGTCGGCACGGGGCAGGGGCGGCGGGTCGGCATGGATTCGGCGGCGCAGGTCGAGCACGAGGTCGGTAAAGCCGTCGAGTGTGGGGGGATTTTCGACGCCGCGTACGCAAGGGCTGAGGACCAAATCCCGGCCGATCGGTTCGAGCCAGCGGTCGTCGATGCCCTCGGGATCGAGGATGCCGAGCAGCGCGCCGAGCGTCGCGCCGGTGCAGTCCGTGTCTTGTCCGCAGTTGACGGCGATGCAGATCGCTTCACCGAAGTCTTGGCCGGCGAGCCAGCCCAGAACGACGTAGGCGAGGTTGATGACGACGTCGGTGAAATTATCGTTGAGGTACGCCTCGGCGAGCCGGTGCTGCACTTCACGCCAATCGCCGGTCGCTTCCCACCACGCCCGGGTGTCGATGATCGCGGCGGCGAGTTCGCTGTCGGCGTGGCCGGGCAGGTACAGCAGCGCCGCGTCGAGGAGGCGGTCGCGGTCCCGCTCGATGAAGGCGAGCGACTCGAGCGCGGCGAGGAAGACGGCCGCGTCGATGCCTTCGTCGGCGTGATCCATGCAGGCGTCCTCGTATGCGTATTTCACCGCGAGATCGGGGTTGCCCGGGGCGAGGCAGGCCCACAGCTCCGTACGGATCGCCGCCCCCATGCCGCGGACGAAGGGGTTGTCGTAAGCCCCGCACTCGGGTGCCCGCAGGCCCAGCTTCAGGTTCCGCTTGACGATGCCGTACTCGTCGGGCGACATGCCGATGTACTCCCAAGCCGCGCAGAGGGCGCGGCGATCGACGTGCGGCCGATCGCCCATACGGTCCAACAGAAACGCGTAGATCACCTGGAGGTCCAAGTCGTCGTTGGGCAACATCTCTTCGGGGACGGGGTCGTAATACGTAAGGTTCAAGACTTCGCGGACACCTTCGTAGGGCATACCCAAGGTGCCGCCGACGGCCTTGCCGAGCCAGCAGCCGATCATGCGGGGTCGGAGTTCGGTGTCATTGATTGTGGCCAGCATGGGGGGGGATTCCTGGGGCTTAGGTTCAGCCGTGCGGCCGCAGCAACAGTTGGGACGTTTTGGTGGGCTTGGTGACGTTGCGGGCGTACGGCCCGAGCCGATCGATGTCGGCTTGCAATTCGGGGGGGTCCTGGAGGAGCAGACCGGTGGTGGGGTCTTCGGGGACCCGCCGCTTGGGCCAATCCCGCCAGCCCGTTCGCTCGTCGTTCAGCGTTTCGGTGTAGCCGTCGCGGCGGTAGCGGTCGAGCAGTTGTTCGCGCAACGCGGCGCAGCGCGGGTCGTCGGGTTCGCTGGATCTTTCGGGGCCGCCGTGGGGTTGATCGAAGAACCACTCTTTGCCGTCGGCTTCCGATCGGACGTATTTGGTGTCTGCGGTGACGGCCATGTGCAGGCCGAAACCGCCGCGCTGGAAGGTGCTAAAGACGGTCTGGCGTGGTGTTTCGCCGCGGGCCAGGGCGACGAGATCTACGGCTTCGGGGTGGGGCGCGGGCCGGTCGAGGCCGGCGGCCGTCGCAACGGTGGCGTGGATATCCAGCAATGACGCGGGTGTGTTGCAGCGATGGCCGGCGGCGACACGACCGGGCCAACTCACCAACAGAGGGACCCGCGCCGCCGCGTCCAGCATGCAGCGCTTACCGAAGCTGCCGTAATCGCCCAGCAGTTCGCCGTGGTCGCTGGAGAACAGCACAAGCGTGTCGTCGAGGTCCGAGCCGAGGCTTTCAAGAATACGGCCGACGTGGTAATCGATGTAGCTAACGCTGGCGTGGTAAGCGGCCCGCATCGCGCCCAGGACGTGGCGGTCCGTGCCGCCGTCGCGCCACTTGTAGCGGTTCTGGGCGTGGTTCCAATAGGTCAGACAGTCGGCGTGACGATCGGGGAGGTAAGGCGGGTCTGGCTCGTCGCCGCGGTACAACCGGGACCACGGATACGGCGACGCGAAGGGTGGGTGCGGCCCCACAAAATGGGTGCACAAAAGAAACGGGCGGCGTGTATCGCGCCCGCGGAGGAAATCGATCGACCGGTCCGCGCACCAGCGGGTGTGGTGCAGCCGCTCGGGGAGTTGCGACGGCTGAGGCAGGTAGTAGAACTCGCTGCGGTAGCCGTAGGGGTCGCGGACGTGTTCGTACCCGTGCGCGTCGAGGAAGCGGGCGTAGTCGTCTCGTTGCGGATCGCGTGAGCCTTCTTCGGAGGTGTCCCGCGTCTCGAAACCCCAGGGGTCGTAGGCGTCGGGGGTGAAGTGCATCTTGCCCACGCCGTGGGTGCGGTAGCCCACGTGGGCGAGGCGTTGCATAAAGCTGGGAACAGGGCGGGACACATCCCAGAGATCGAAGACGCCGCTGACGTGGGGCGGCATTCCGCTGGCCATAGCGTGTCGGGCCGGGACACAGACCGGTGAGGGCGTGTAAGCGCGGGCGAAAGCTGTGCCCTGCCGACAGAGCTGATCCATGGCGGGCGTCTTGATCAGCCGGTTGCCTAGCGCAGCGATGGTGTCGGAACGCTGTTGGTCGGTAATCAACAGCAGGATATTGGGGCGATCCAGGGGCATATTGACGGGTTATTGGGCGTACCCAGCCGGCTGCTACCTCGGGCCGAGGCTCACGGGTCTGCACTTACGGATGCGTTCGCGGTGCGGTCGGGCCGTGTCGTGGTGTCTAGCCGGGGCGTTTGGTTCTTCTTCCGTGTTTATTTGAAAAAAAGGATTGCAGTTCTCGCTCCGCATGGTAGTCTGGATACGTATCCAGTCAAGTGGATAGGTATTCATCTCTGATCCCCATTTGGTCTACATGATGTCCAGAAGGCCTACCTCACATGACGTTGCCCGCTTGGCCGGGGTGGGTCAAGCCACCGTCTCCCGAGCCATGTCGGGGACCGGACCCGTTAATGAGGCCACACGCCGGCGGGTCCTCGAAGCGGCCCGGAAGCTGGGGTATCAGCCCAACGCCGCGGCCGCGTCGTTCAATTCCGGCACGTTTGGCTGCGTCGCGCTGCTGACCGGAATGGAAGTCACCCGCAGCCTCACGCCGGCCATGACCCTGCGGGCGATCGATTCGGCACTGGCCGAGCTCGGGATGCATCTCACGCTGGCGCAAGTCACGGACGAAAAGCTTTCGGACGAGCGTTTCGTTCCCAAGATCCTCAAATCATGGATGGCCGACGGGCTGTTGATCACCTACAACGCCCGGGTCCCCGCCACGATGCGGCGGCTGATCGATGAAAACCGCCTGCCTTCGGTGTGGCTCAATTCCGACCAGCCGACCGATTGTGTCCGTCCCGACGACCAGCAGGCCGGACAACTCGCCACCGAGGTGTTGCTGCACAACGGGCACCGGCGGATCGTCTTTTTGGAGCCCGGCTCCGAGCGGCGGGGCGGCGTCGTGACCCCGCGGCGTTGGCATTACAGCGTCGCGGAGCGGTTTGCCGGCTATCGCAAGGCGATGACCAACGCCGGGCTGACCCCGCAGACGGTCACGGTCGAGATCAACCAGGACAGCACCGAACACCTCGTACAGATCGGAGAACTCCTGGCCAACCGCGGCCAGCCCGACGCGCCGACCGCTTTTGTGGTCTACAACCAAGCGCTGCTGGGCTCGATCGCCATGGTGGCGTCTCAGATCGGCTGTCACATCCCCGAAGACCTTTCGCTGATCACGTTTGTCAACGAGTTTCGCCCGGCCGGTTCGTTGCCGGCCGACGCGATCCAGCTGCCCGACACCGAACTGGGGCAGGTGGCCGTCGAAATGCTCATCGAGAAAATCCGCACCCAACGCGGTCCGTCACAGCCCAGGCTGCTGGCGGTGAAATACGTCCCCGGTTTGACCTGTCGTGCGGTGGCTGGCCGCTAGCCGCCGCGGTTTCTCATTCCTTTTGCGCTGCTTGTTATCAGGAGACGAAATGATGTACGGATTGGTAAAGAAGGCCACTCTCCCCACGGTGTTCGCGAGTGTCGGATCGGTCGGGGCGTACGCCGCGCCGATCACCGTGAACGATACGTTCGACTACGTCGATCAATCCGCGTTCGACGCGGTTTATACCACGACGACCACCGGGCCCGGCACCGGTTCGGTCAGCCTGAACCCCAACACCAACCAGAACGACGTCGACCTCTCGGTCACCGGTCTCACGGGCACTTCGGCCCGTTTTACCAACACATCGACCGACTTCGTGCTCACCAGCAGCGACGGTGCCGATCTGACCTTCACGACCGATGTCCCGTTCAGTAATTTCGGTCGTGCTCGGATCGGGCTCTCGTCCGTGGACGACAGCTCGGACCAGATTATCCTCGAAATCTATGGCAACAACGGCGGGGATCAGACGGCCGCGTTGATCTCGATCTTCCGAACCGTCGACGGGGTAAACACATCGATCGGCGCGGCCGCGACCAACCTGGGTCGAGTCGGCACCTTCAGCCTCGAGATCGGCGAAACGACCGTTACCGCCTTGAAGGACGGAGCCGAGATCACCGGCCTGATCGACTTGACCCACAATTTGGATTACACCAACTTCACCAGCGGCGCGAACGTTTTTGTGGAACTAGAAGCACAGAGCAATAGCGCGACCGCGACCCGGAGCCTCACCGTTGACGACTTGATCGTGACCGCGGTGGTCCCCGAGCCTTCTACCCTTAGTCTCGCCACGCTCGGCGTTGTCGCCGTGGTCGTTCGCCGGCGCAGAGCACACTGATCGCATCTTACCCCGACCCCGACGCGCCCACCGCGCGTCAGGGTCTTCATCGAATCAAATCCCTAAGCGTACGCCTCCGCCCGATTCGACTTAGTTGCTCAAGCCAGCCTTTGTCACGTCGTGGCCGCCTTCATTTCGGAGATTCTTCAGATGAGTCCTCAAAACAGACCCGCCTTCACGCTGATTGAATTGCTCGTGGTCATCAGCGTCATCGCACTACTCGTCGGCCTGCTGCTGCCCGCCTTGTCGTCAGCCCGGGCGAGTAGCCGGTCCATTGCCTGCTCGTCCAATCTCAAACAGATCGGTATCGCCCACGCCGCCTACGTGGTCGATTACGACGGCTGGGCAACGCCGTACTTCGTTGATCTCGGCGGAGGTAACTTTTTCCCTTGGTACCGTACGTTATGGGACGGCGGCTACTTCCCGACGCAGGGAACCGGCAACTCGGGAGACGGAGGGGACGTCAACGACGCGAGCATCATCAAATGCCCGGAGATCTTTCAGTACAACCGCGACACCATGGCCCACCAGTGGAAATACAACGGGTCGTACTTGGGCAACGGCCGTCTGGTCGGAACGGCGCAGGTCGTGCACGGTACGTTCAATTACGTGGGATCGATCCGTGTCGAATTCTTGACCAAGCCGACCGCGCTCTTGCATTTCACCGACAACAACGCGAACGAGCAAAACAAGATCCAATCGCCGTTACAACTGACCAACATCGTCAACGAGCGAATCATCGATTTTCGCCACCTCGGTAACGCCAACTGGCTAGCCTACGACGGGCACGTCGAAGCCGTCGATCTCGATGAAATCACGGCCGAACCGCTCAACGCCACAGTGTCGGTCTGGACACGAGAGCACACGTTCCGGGCTTACTGATACTTTTGTCCAACCGCGCTTTCAACAGGAGACCGCAAGCATGACGTCGCGTCTTATTGATCGGTGTGCGCACTTGGCCCGACCGGCTTTGACGGCCGGGTGCGGCGCAGTGATCACGGCGGCCGCTACCACCGTCCACGCCCAGAACCGACCGTTCGTGCCCGGCGGCTTCGAAGACGAAGGGCTCGTCCTGCCGCCCCGGGAAACGCTCGACGCGGCGTCGCCTGTCCTGGTCCGAATCGACAACAACGCCGAGGGGCACCCGGTATACCCGGCGATCCTCGGGACCAACCACGTCTGGTACTGGTCCGAACGCTTCGCCGGCGTCGCTCCGGGCGAGTACAACCAGGCCTACTTCGACGCCCTCGGCGAGTTCCCGATGCCGCTCGCGCGGATGGCGGGAACCGATTCGCAGATGTTCAACTGGCGGCTGGCCGTGGGCCCGCTCGAACAACGCGAACTCCAGAAAACCCGGAACCACGACCCCAAACCGAACCATATCAACTACGGCCCGCTCGAGTGGGTCGAATCGATGATGGCGTTCAACCCCGAGGTGCGGTTCGCTTGGGTCCTCAACTTCCTGGAAGACAGCCCCCGAGACCACGGCGATCTGGCGGAGCTGCTCGTCGGTGTTGTCGGCGAGAACCGCAACGGCGGCAAGGACTGGGCGCAGGTTCGGGCCGACTACGGCCTGACCGAACCGATTGATGTGCAGGTCTGGGAGCTGGCCAACGAACTCGAGCACGACCGCTGGGAGGTCAGCTACGAGATGTACCGCGACTGGTGCGTCGCGGCGATCCGGGCGATCCGCGAAGTCGACCCCGACGCGCGGTTCGCGGCTCTGGCGGCGACCTCGCCCTGGCGGCCGACTCGCGACCCGCACGTGGATTGGCGGCAGTGGCACCGCGACATCCTGAAGGACTTCGGCAAAGAGCTCGACTACCTCGTATTCCACCCGTACTACCACGGCGTGCACACCGTCCACATGGACCGTTACATCGGTGAGATCGAAAAGGACATCATCAAAGCGTTTGGCCCGGATCGCATCAAGCTTTACATTTCGGAGCACGCCCGCTGGCCTTCGCGGAGCGAGCCGACGCCAACCCACCCCCGCGGCGTGCTGCAGTCCGTTGAAACCCACAACCTCGAGGGGACGCTGGCGACATCGGAGTTCCTCAACCAGCTCTTCAACAACCCCATGGTCACCGCCGCGGGGTACCACTCGCTCTCCGGCGGCCCCTGGCACGTCATCAATCAAGACGGACGCGGCGGCGAGTTCTACACCACAGGCATCCACGACCTCTTTGTCTTCTACGACCAAGCCCTGGGCGATCGGGTTTTGCCGACCCGAACCCGCGGCGAGCAGACCGACCTCACCGACCGGTCTCTGAGTTTCACGAGCCTGGCGATGGGCGACGGCGCGGCGATCCATCTGCTGCTGACAAACCGCGACGGCGAGTTCGGGCGGACCGCCCGGATCGACCTGAGCGGTCAGTACACCATCGGGTCCTGCCGCGTACTCACCGGCGAAGACCTGCAAAGTTTCAACGGGCACAATCGCAGGCAGATCGGCGTTGCCGAGCCGTCCGTGGATGGGCTTAGCCTCGACGCGTTCTACGTGCCTCCGCACTCGATCGTCATGCTCCGCCTGGAACCGGCGGGATGAATTGTGGCGTCGGCTGCGGCTGCAGATCCGCCTTCCGGCGGCCGGTATTTCGACACAACGCGGTCGAGCCATCCATTGCCGTGAGGCATCGGCATTCCTCAACCCAGGGATCCGCGTCATGATTCGTTCAATCGGACTTGGTTTATCGGCTTTCTTGTGTACCGCCGTCATCGACACCGCATCGGCTGACCCGCTGAGCCCCAACTTCGGCGGTCTCCGCGCCCTTCCGGCGGATTACTTCGGTGTCAACCAGAACACGGTGCAGAACCCGGCCTGGCGTAGCAATCCGGGCGGGACGCAGCTGATCGAAGACCTGAATTTCACGTCGGTTCGCTACCCCGGGGGCACGGTCTCGAGCTACTTTCAGTGGTGGACCGGCACCTCGCCGCAGGGTTCGCCGGGACGCCCCGAATTCAAATACGAGCTCGAAGACCTGAGCTTTCTTTACGAACAGACCGGCACCACGCCGATCTTCGTGCTCAACATGATCAACGGCGGCGGCCTCGATCGGCAGATCGAACAGCTTACCGAGGCCGCGGCGTTGGGTGTGCCGATTCGGCGTGTCGAACTCGGTAACGAGTACTACCTAGACGACGACCATTGGGCTTCGGTGTATCCCGACGGACAGAGTTACGGGACCACCGCCAAGGACTGGGCCGCCGAGATCCGCCGGCAGTTCCCCGAGGCCGAGATCGCCGCGATCGGGGCGGTGCAGATCGGCAGCACCGACCCAGATTCCCGGCGGGGCAAATGGAACCGCGAGGTCTGGCAGACGCTCCAGACCAGCGACATCGACGCGATCACGCTCCACTACTACACCGGCTCGGGCTTGTTCGGCGGCCGGGTCAACGCCCCAAATAAGTGGGGCTCGCCCGAAGAGCAGGCGAGCCAGTACGACAAGTTCCTCGCCCCCGACGGCCCGGACGTCTTCATCCGCTCGGCGTTTCAGTACCTCGACTCCGTTGAGCGCAACACCGAGATCCCCGGCGGCCCGGACCTGTGGATCACCGAGCACAGCCTGTTCGACCGCAACGGCACGGTCCGGCATACCTGGGCCCACGGCATGTTCACCGCCGCGCTGCAGATGCAGATGCTTCAGGACTTCCGCGTCACCCAGACCTCTTACCACAACCTATACAACCAGGCGAAAATGTTCGGCTTGTCTTTCGACTCGGCGAGCGATTTCGACGGACTGGATCCGTCTCTGCCCATCACCCAGGACTTCAACCCGCTGACCTATCAGCCCCAGCAGTATGACCTGACCTCGTCGGGGCACGCGATGAAGATGTTTGGCAAAGCCCTCGACGGGGCCGACCGGGTCCAGAAGATCTGGTTCAGCGACCCGGACAACTGGGTCACGGTTGAGGGCGATCGCCACCCCGCGATCATGGCCGTCCGCATCTTCGACGACGACACCGAAGAACGCCGGGTCCTAATTTTAAACTTGTCGGGCGACGACCGGCCGTTTGACACGTCCCTGTGGGTCGACGGCAACTCGTTACTCGAGATGCTCTACGCCGACCCCCGGCTGCACATCACCCACCCGTCGCTCTTTACCGAGACGCTCGGCGAGGTCCTCGACACGACGCTCCTGCCCGCGTATTCGATTACGCTGATCACTGATCCCGTTGGGTCGGGCGTCGTACCAGAACCCACCGCCGCGACGCTTCTTGTCACCACGCTGGCCCTCGTCGGCGTCCGCCGCCGTACTCGCGCTACATGACCCCTGCGTTGCGTTACCCGTTGACCTGCCCACATGGACGGTAAGCAGCGGGGCGGGCTGTCCGGCTGTGCCGAACTCAAGGGGCTGTACTATGACGCCGAGGCAGCGACGGGCTATGTCCGCGACCGCAACATGTTTGCCGGCGAACAGAAGTGGCCCATCAGTCAGTACGGACATTTATTTCTGGCGTCCCGATGCGTCGATGTGTTTGATTTGGCCCATGAGGGCCATCATGCGACGACGCCACGCGCTCACCGACGAGCAACGGGACCAGATCAGGGGTCACCTGCCGGGTAAAGCGAGCGACCCCGGCCGGACCGCCGCCGACAACCGCCTGTTTGTGAACGCGGTGTTTTTTGTACTCAAGACCGGTATCCCTTGGGCCGACCTGCCCGCCCGCTTCGGCAAGCCCAACACCGTCTGGAAGCGGTACGACCGCAAGCGTTTCAAGCGTCGGAACCTGGTCGAACGCTTCTTCCGAGCGATCAAGGGCTGCCGCCGCGTCGTCATCCGCTACGAATAGAAGGCCGCCAACTTCGTCTCGTTTGCCTGGCTCGCCGCAGGCCTCGCAGGGATGACCTGAATATCCGCACGGCTTAGGGCGTGGGCAACCGGGTCTTGAGCCAGCCAGGCACGCCCAAGTTGAGGCTCGCCCAATAAGGACAGGCTTGTTGGCTCGATCGGTTGTCGGTCCGAGCTGGGCGCCTCGCTCAAAAGCTACGGCCGACGAGCCGTTTAAATCATAACCCGGGTCCGATTTCTTCTTCGCATGTCAATAAGTTAAGCTACTTGTCCAGGACGCCCGAGGTCCCTGAGTTAATCACGATTCTGTCCTCTAAGAATTCTGCCTGTACGGTGATGTTTTGAAGAAAAATGAGCGCGCCCATCGGTGGATATCCGGCACCTACATTCCGGAACGGCCGGGTTTGCTCAATGGACAGCAATCCCTGCGAAACTAATTAGTTAACGAGCTGGAATGGCGTGGGCACGGATCGGTAATCCGATAAGCAAGTGAGTTCATTTATTCAACGTGTGGTGGACTTGGTTGAGACTAATTTGTTTCGAATCCAGTGACCTGATTTTTTGGGGCTTTATGCGTGCTTAAACATCGCCTGCAGTTAATCTGGACCATCGCCGTGCTGTCTGTGGGTGTCAACGCCCGGGGCGGTTCTCCTCAGGATTACCAGGGGGTTGCGGAGCCGCTGCGGACGGTGACGGTGCGGGCCGAGGCGAGCGGGCGGCTGTTGATGGACCGGATGGTGGCGGAGGGCGCGGTGCTGGCGCGGGGCGAGGTGCTGGCGGCGCAGGATGCGCGGGAGCAGGCGGGGGTGTTGGCGTTGGCCGAGCTGCAGGCCCGGGACGAGCTGGCGATCCGGCGGGCGGCGGAGACGATCAAAGAACTGGAGATCCGCTACGAGCAGGCCCAGACGCTGGTGTCACGGGACGCCGGGGCCGAGTGGGAGCTGCGTCAAGCGCGGGTGCAGCTGGAACTGGCGAAGATCGACGCGGCGATCGCGCGGCGGGAGCAGGAGGCGGCCCGGCTGCGGGAGGCGGTCGAGGCGGAGCGGCTGGCGAAGTTCACGCTGCGGGCCCCGTTCGACGGGCGGGTGATGAAGTTCGAGGCCTACGGCGGAGCCACCCTCGCGCCGGGCGACCCGGTCGCGGTCTTTGCCGACCTCAGCCGGCTCAAAGTGGAACTCTACCTGCCGGTCGAGCGCTACGGCGCGATGCGGGTCGGCGGGGCCTACACGCTCAACGCCGAGTCGCCGGTGAACGACCAACTGGACGCCGAGCTGACGTGGATCGACCCGATGATCGACCCGGCGAGCCAGACGTTCCGCTGCGTGTTTGAGATCGCAAATGGCGACAAGCGCCTGCCCTCGGGGTTCCGGGCCTGGGTGCCCGATGCGGTCGTCGAACGCCGGGCCGCCGCGGAGCGCCGTGATGAGTGAGTCCGAGACCCCGAAAGCCCGCCCGCCGTCCCTGGCGTCGGGCGGCGCACCGCGTCCGGGACGTCTCTCAGCCGTCGAAGCGTTGGCGGGTTTCGACGGCCCACCGCCGGCGTTTTTGGCCAACCTGATCGCCATGCAGGGGGCGATGGTGGGCGCCGACCAAGGCGTCGTGCTGCGGTTTGCCCCCGAGTCCGGGCCGCAGCTGACGGCCAGCTACAACCCGCAGCGTGACCAGCTGCCGCCGTCCTGGTTGGGGGCGGCGGCCAAGCACGCGCCGCGGGTGTTCGCCACACCCGGCACCACGCTGCTGGAGGCCCGTTCGGGTGAGGCCGCGACGGGTTGGCTCCTGCTGCTGGCATTGCCCGCGGCCGTGAGCCTGGACCCCGGGGCCGGCCGGTTCATGTCGGCGTTGTGTGTCACCGGAGACGACCGGGCCGCGGCCGAGCGGGCGGCGCGGGAGCTCGGGTCGACCGTCGCGGTTGTGAAGGCCTACGACGCCCGCTGCGAGGCGGGGCGACGCCAGGACGGGATCGACCGGCTGACCGAGTCGATCGATCTGCTGGCGGCCCTCGGCGCGAGCCGACGCTTCCGCGAAGCCGCGATGACGCTCTGCAACGAGGTCGCCTCCCGTCACCACGCCCACCGCGTCAGCCTGGGTTGGTCCCCCCGCGGAAGTCGGGGGCCGTCAGGAGGCGTTGCTACTTCCGGGGGCGGGGGCGGGGTCAAGCTGGTGGCGATGAGCCGGACCGAGCGGGTGAACCGGCGAATGAAACTGGTGCAGGACCTCGAGGCGGCGATGGAAGAGACGCACGACCAGGACACCGAGGTGGCCTGGCCGTCGCCTCCAGAGCTGCCGGTGGTCAGCCGCGACCACGCCGCCCTGACGAAATCCCACGGCAGCAGCCACGTTGTGTCGCTGCCGCTACGTCACGGGACCGCGGGGGTCGTGGCCGTGCTGGTGGTGGAGTGGTCGGCGGTGGACGGTCGGCCCGAGACCACGCCCGGGCCGGATGTGATCGAACGCCTGCGTCTGCTGGCGGAGCTGGCCACGCCCCTGCTGGCGGAGCTGCACGACCGCGACCGCTGGCTGCCGGTCAAGGCCCGGGACGCGGCGCGGCGGGGGCTGGGTCACGTGCTGGGCAGCGAGTACACCTGGGCGAAGCTGGCGGCGGTCGCGCTGCTGGCGGCGGGGCTGTGGATGACGTTGGCCCGGGGCACGGATTACGTGAAGTCGACGTTCGTGACCGAGGCCACCGAGCGTCAGCTGGTCACCGCGCCGTTCGCGGGCTATCTCGACGCGGTGCACGTCGGGCCGGGCGACCGGGTCGAGGCGGGCGTGTCGGTCCTGGCCGAGCTGGACACCGCGGAGCTTCGGCTCGAGGCCGCGCGGCTGTCGGCCGAAGAGGCATCGCTGCGGCAGCGGGCGGAGCGGGCGCGCGGCGAGCGGGACATGGCCGGGGTGCGGGTGGCGTTGGCCGAGGCCGCGGCCGTCGCGGCGCAGGGTGACCTGGTGCGCAGCCAGATCGAGCAGGCGTCGCTGCGTTCGGGGCTGGCGGGCGTCGTGGTGCGGGGCGACCTGAAGCGGCAGCTGGGGCGGGCGGTCTCCGAGGGCGAGACGCTGTTCGAGGTCGCGCCGCTCGACGCGCTGCGGGCCGAGCTGTACGTGCCCGAAGCCCGGGCGGGCGAGGTCACGCCGGGGATGCGGGGCGAGCTGGCGACGACCACCTACCCGGACCAGCGGGTGGGCTTCCGTGTCGTGCGGATCGAGCCGGCGGCGCGGGTCGAACAGGGACGCAACGTCTTCGCGGTCGAGGTCGAGCTGGACCGCCAGCCCGGCTGGATGCGGCCGGGTATGACCGGCGCGGCGCGGATCACGGCCGGCGAGGACCGCTACCTCACGCTCTGGACCCGCGACGCGGTGAACTGGCTGCGCATGAAACTCTGGCTCTAATCGAACCGCCTTGGCCTTCGACCGACCCACCTACGACGAGTCCTGGCACCGCGTGGCCGACACCCGGCCCCGCCTGCGGCCGACGGTCCAGGCGGTCCGCCAAACCTTCCGGGGCCGGACGTGGCACGTGCTCCTGGACCCGGGCAACAACCAGCACTTCCGCGTCAGCGCCGCCGGCCACCGCTTCGTCGGCATGCTCGACGGCCGACGCACCGTGCAAGACGTCTGGGAGGCCGTCGGGAACCAGCTCGGCGACGAGGCGCCGACCCAGGGCGAAGCGTTGAAATTGTTGGGCCAGCTGCACACCAGCAACCTGCTCGACCGTGACCTGCCGCCCGACGCCCGGCGGATGTTCGAGCGGCGGCAGAAACGGGTCCGTAAGGAGGTCGGCGGCTACTTCAAGAACATCCTCTTCGCCCGGGTGCCGATCTGGGACCCCGACCGCTTCCTCAACCGCTGGTCGCCCGCGGTGGACTGGGTCTTCGGCCCGGTGGGCGTCGTGCTGTGGGTCGTGTTGATCGGCGTCGGCGTGTGGTCGGTTCTGGGCCGCGGCGACGAGCTGTGGAGCCAGGGCGGCAACGTCCTGTCCCCCGCCAACCTGCCCTGGCTCTACGCCTGCTTCGTCGGGATCAAGGCGTTGCACGAGCTGGGCCACGCCTTCGCGTGCAAGCGCTTCGGCCGACAGCGGCACGGCCGGGGCGAGGTCCACACCGTCGGCATCATGCTCATGGTGCTCACCCCCGTGCCCTACGTCGACGCGACCAGCGCGTGGGCCCTGCCCAGCAAGTGGCAGCGGGCGTTCGTCGGCGCGGCGGGGATGTACGCCGAGCTGGCGGTCGCCGCCGCCGCCGCCGTCGTCTGGTCGCAGACCGCCGAGGGCACCCTCGCCCACGGGCTGGCCTACAACCTCATCTTCATCGCCGGCGTCTCGACGATCCTGTTCAACGCCAATCCGCTGATCAAGTTCGACGGCTACTACATCCTGTCGGACCTGATCGAGATGCCGAACCTCAACCAGCGTTCGACCCGGTACCTGACGTACCTCGTGCGGCGTTACGTCTACGGGGTTCGCCAGCTGCTCAACCCCGCGCACCTGCGCAGCGAGAAACTCGTGTTCGTGGTCTACGGGCTGGCGGCCCTGGCGTACCGGATCTTCCTCGGCGTCGTGATCGTGATGTTCGTCGCCGACAAGCTGTTCTTCGTCGGGGCGTTGCTGGCGATCATGGCCGTCGTCGGCTACGTGGTCGTGCCCGCGTCGAAGCTGCTGCACTACGTCACGGCGTCGGCCGAGCCGGCCCGGGTCCGCGGCCGCGCGGTCCTGGCGACGCTCGCCATGGCGGGCGTGCCGGTGGCGTTGCTGGCGCTGGTGCCCGTGCCCGATCGGCCCCGCGCCTCGGGGGTGTTGGAGGCGCGGCAGCGGGTGGTGGTCCACGCCGAAGCCGGCGGGAAGCTCACGCATCTCGCGCCGACGGGGGCGGCGGTCGCGGCGGGCGATGTGTTGTTCCGGGCCGAGTCGCCGCAGCTCGAGGCCCGCGTCCGGGAGCTGGAGGCCCGGCAGCAGGCCCTGCGGATGCGCTACCAGCAGGCGATCACCGGCGAACCCAGCGAGCAGCAGGTACTCATCCGCCAGATCGCGGCGACGCAGGAAATGCTCGACCGCGCCCGGCAAGACCGCGACGCGCTCACCGCCCACGCCCCCTTCGCCGGCGTCTGGACCGCCGACCTCGACGACGACGTGAGGGGCCATCACTTACAGCGTGGCGACACCGTCGGGGTGCTCCGTCGCGTCGGCGACCCGGTGGTGCGGGTGGCGGCCGACCAGTTCGAGGGCCCGCGTTTGGCCGCGGCCGACGACCGGGTCGAAGTCCGCCTCGCCGGCCGACCCGACACCCACTTCCGGGGGCGGGTGGTCGAGGCGCTGCCCGCCGGCCAGCGCCGGCTGCCGTCCGCCGCGCTGGGTCAGCCCGCCGGCGGCCCGATCGCGGTCGACCCGGCCGACACCGAGGGCCGCCTCGCGGTCGAGCCGTTCTTCGCGTTCCGCGTCGACCCGGTGGGTGCTGACCCGCTCGACGCAACCGGGCGGCCGATCACCGCCTACCGCCTGGCCGACCACCAGCGCCTGGTCGTCCGCTTCGAGCTGCCGCCCCGGCCGCTGCTGTCCCAGTGGGTCCGGCGGGCCCGCCAGGCGTTGCAGCAGCGGTTCCAGGTCCCGGCCGACCCCGACGCCCCGATCCTGGAGGGGCTCGCGCTGTGAGCTCCATCCACACCCAGAACCCGTGGGGGGCAGATGACACCCGGGTTGCCGAGCGGCAGGCGGCACCATCGGCCGCCGCGGTCTGGGCCGAGCGACAGCGGTGGCGCGACGACGCGTCGCGCCCCGAGCCCGGCAAGCCGCTACGCCACGCCGACGCGGCCTACGACTGGTTCGCGTCGCGGTTCGCGACCCTGCGTTCGCCGACCCGGCGTTACCTGCGGCTGGCCGAGCGGGTGCTAACGCTCGAGCCGACGCTACGTGACCGCAGCGCGTCCGGGCTGTCCGCAGAAGTCGAAGAGATGCGAGCGTCCGCCCGCACGGGCCGCCTGAGCCAAGCGTTCGAGCGGGTGCGGGCCCTGGCCGTCGTCCGCGAAGCGGCCCGACGCGCCTGGGGGTTGAGCGCCTACCGCGAACAGGTCGCCGGCGCTTACGCGCTGCTCGACGGCCGCCTCACCGAGATGGCCACCGGCGAGGGCAAGACCCTCGTGGCCGCGCTCGCCGCGGCGGTGACCGGCGGGCGGGGACGAGGTTGCCACGTCGTGACCGTCAACGACTACCTTGCGCAGCGCGACGCCGAGTGGGCCGAGCCGTTCTTCGAGCTCTGCGGCCTACGCGTCGGCTACGTCGTCAACGACACCGCCCCCCCCGACCGGGCCGCCGCCTACGCCGCCGACGTGACCTACACCACCCACCAGAACGCCGCGGCCGACTTCCTGCGGGACCAGCTCGCCGACCGAGCCCGGGGCCAACGCCGCGGCCCGGGCCTGCCCGGCACCCTCGCCCGGCGGTTGGCGTCGGGCTCCCCGGCTCCCGACCCGGCCGGGGGGCGGGTCATGCGCGGCCTCGAGGTCGCGCTGATCGACGAGGCCGACTCGGTCCTGCTCGACGAGGCGGTCACCCCGCTGATCATCTCCGGGTCATCCGACGATCCCGAACGGGCCGAAGCCTTCGCCGCCGCCGCCGAGTTGGCCCCGCAACTCGAACCCGGCCGGGACTTCCGCCTCGACCCGCGCCACCGCGACCTCCGCCTCACCCCGCAAGGCGAGCGCCGGATCGACACCCTCTGCGACGCCACGCCCGGCCCCCTGCAGAACAAGTTCCGGGGGCGGTTCCGGCAAGAGATGCTGCACCAGGCACTCACCGCCCGCCACCTCTTCCTCCGCGGCGACCAGTACGTCGTCCGGGACGGCAAGGTCGTCATCGTCGACTCCGCCACCGGCCGGCTCATGCCCGACCGCACCTGGCGGGCGGGCTTGCACCAGGCCGTCGAAGCCAAAGAACAGGTCGAAATCCAGGGCGTCAAGCAGACCCTCGCCTCGATCAGCTTCCAGCGCTTCTTCCGCCGCTACCGCCACCTCGCCGGGATGACCGGCACCGCCTGGAGCGACCGGGCCGAGCTGTGGCGGACTTACCGCCTCCGCACCGTCCGCGTCCCGACCCACCGGCCCTGCCGCCGCCGCCACGTCCGCACCAAGCCCCACCGCCGACCCGACGACAAGTGGGACGCCGTCGTCCGGGCGACCCGCCGACACCGCGACAACGGCCAACCCGTGCTCATCGGCACCCGCAGCGTCGAAGACAGCGAGACCCTCAGCCGACGCCTGACCGCCGCCGGCTTGGCCCACGACGTGCTCAACGCCCACGCCCATGAACGCGAAGCCGCCATCGTCGCCGACGCCGGCCAGCCGGGCAGTATCACCGTCGCCACCAACATGGCCGGCCGCGGCACCGACATCAAGCTCGGCCCCGGCGTCGCCGACCGCGGCGGGCTCGTCGTCATCGCCACCGACCGCCACGACTCGCCCCGCGTCGACCGACAGCTCCACGGCCGCGCCGCCCGCCAGGGCGACCCCGGCACCGCGATGACCTTCACCAGCCTCGAAGACCCGCTGCTTCAGCGCTACGCCCGCCTTGCCGCCCGTGTCCTGCGCGTCCCGCTGCCGCTCACCCCGGCCCCCGTCGCACGCCTGCTCTTCCGCTTCGCCCAATTAAGCGCCGCCCGGGCCGCCGCCCACCAACGCCGCCAGGTTCAACTCCGAGACGAACAGGTTGCCGAGCAAACGGGCTTTTGATGATTAGCAGATCCGCAACGCGTACTTATCGGAACTTGCGCTGTTGAGATAGCAGTCAAAAACTCTCTCGTTAATCTACTAAAGAGCAGGATTAAATCTTGTTTTAGATCGATGGATCTCGGGTGTTTCGGGTGAACTAAATCGATCGTAAAGAGTTGTTCCGGGAAACATCTTATGCCGCGTTGGTTGAAGTCCCTGTGTCACCGGGCTGTTCTTTATGTAAACCAAGAGGCTCGCCTTAGCCGGTGCCACGCAACGGCTCGGCGAACGGCGCGTGCCGAAGCGGCCGCGCCGCCTTTTGAAGCGCTCGAACCGCGGGTGCTGCTGTCGAGCACGCTCGTCAACGGCCTGCAGAGTCATTGGCAGCTCGACGACGGCCCCGGCGTGACCGCGGTCGATGCGGCGGGCACGAACGACCTCGATCTGCAGAACGGGGCGGCGTTCGATCCGGCGGCCGGCCGCTTGGACGGGGCGCTCAGTTTCGACGGGGTGGACGACAAAGCTGAGGCGGGTGATACGCTCGACCCGTTCGCCGGCGACTACAGCGTCAGCCTGTGGTTCAAGCGTCCCGCGGGCGGCACCGTCACGAGCGATCAGTTCCTGATCTCCAAAGGCAACCGCTACTCGACCCGTGAGGGCTGGTCGATCAATATCTCCGACAGCACCCAGGAAATCCGCCTGCGGGTGAACTCCAGCGACGACAGCTCGCAGCGGGCCTCGACCGAGGTCGATCTGCCCCTCGACGACCAGTGGCACCACCTGACGATGGTCGTCGACCGCACCGAGGGCCGGGTCATCGGCTATCTGGACGGCAGCAACGCGGGCTGGCGCTCCGGGGGCGGGGGGCCGAGCAGTTCGAGTCTGTCGAATGTCACCGACATCGACACCGACGACCCGCTGACACTCGGGGCGGTGCGCGACGGGGCCAACACCTACCACAACTTCGAGGGTGTGCTGGACGACGTGCGGGTCTACGACCGGGTCTTGACCGAAGCCGAAGCCTTCTCCCTCGCCCACCCCCCGGACCTTGAAAACGGACTATTGGCCCACTACCGGGCGGACGAGTCCTCCGGCACGACCGCGGCCGACGAACTCGGCGGCAACGACCTGTCGCTCATCAACGGCACGACGTTCGACCCCACCGGCGGGCGTCTGGACGGGGCCTTGGGCTTCGACGGCGTGGACGACAGGGCCGAGCTTTCCGGGGGCGGGGCCGGGGGCGGGGACGTGTTCGACCCCGGCACGGGCGACTTCACCGCCAGCCTGTGGTTCAAGCGTCCGCAGGGCGGAGCCTTGCAAAGCGACCAGGTGCTGATCTCCAAGGGCAACCGCTACTCGACCCGCGCGGGCTGGTCCGTCAACTTCTCCGACGCGACCAACGAAATCCGCTTCCGGGTCAATTCGAGCGACGACAGCTCCGAGCGGGCCTCGATCGAGGTGGACGTGCCCCAGGACGACGCGTGGCACCACCTCGTGGTGACCATCGACCACGCCACGAACAAACTCGTGGGCTATCTGGATGGCGACAGCAGCGTGTGGCGCTCCGGCGGCGGCGGGCCGAGCAGTTCCAGCCTCAGCAGCATCACCGACATCGACACGGACGACCCGTTCACCCTCGGGGCCGTCCGCGACGGCGCGAACACCTACTACGAATTCAAGGGGCTGGTCGACGAGGTCCGCCTCTACGACCGCGTCCTGACCGGTGTCGAGATCGCGGCGTTGGGCGATCCGGCCGCCACGCCGCAGACCAGCGTCCAGATCGCGGGGCCGGCCGAGGTCGAAGCCCACACGAGCTACGTCCTCGACCTGAGCGTCGAGGACGCCGACCCGGACAACCCGATCGACGAATGGGTCATCGACTGGGGCGACGGCACCGCCCCGGAAGTCGTCGTCGGCAGCCCCACCTCGGTCACCCACGTCTACGAGGTCCCGCGCGAGACCAACGCCCTCATCACCGCCGCGGCGAACGCCATCGCCGGCGACGGCACCGTGACGACCTACACGGCCGAGGCCTCGATCGCCCTGTTGGTCACCCCCTCGGCCGTGGTGGACACCGACGGGGACGGCCTCGTGGACCTCGGCGAGCAGCAAGCGGGCACCGACCCCGAAAACGTGGACACCGACGGCGACCAGTTCCAGGACGGCTTCGAGGTCGAGAACTACTTCCCCGAGATCGGCCTGTTCAACCCGCTCGTGGCGGATGACCCCAACGCCGACCACGACAACGACCGGCTGAGCAACATCGACGAGGTGTTGGTCCACGGCACCAACCCGTCGAGCAACCTCGACACCGACGGCGACAGCCTCAGCGACGACTGGGAAGTCGTCCACGGCCTCGACCCGCTGGTGAGCGACGGCTCGTACGACTACGACGTGACCCTCGGGGAATACGTCAAGAACTATGCCGATACGGACGGCGACGGCATCAACACCCTCGACGAATACGTCTACGGCCTCGACCCCAACGCCTTCAACGAGGACCTGTTCACCCCCGCGACGCAACCGCCCCTGCAAACCTTCGGCGTGAGCGCGTTTTCGTCGACCTCCGCGACGAAAGCCCTTGTCAACCTCTGGGCCACGATCGGCGATTGGAGTCCTAGCGAAGACGAGTTGTGGGAGATGGTCATCACTTCCGTGAGTACGGGTATTCAGAGGATCGTCTCCGCGCCGAACAAGACGGACACCATCCCCGAACTCGTCCGCCTCGTCCCCGGCGAGTACACGGTCAACATCAACTTCAAGGGCCCGGGCAGCGCCAGCGGCGCGTACGGCTACGACTACCGCGGCGTCCTCCAGGACAACCCGGGGACGCCCTGGGGCGGGGCCTACAACCACTTGTCGGGCAAGGGTTACGCCATCACCGGCAACGACGGCCTGCTCGCCGACCGGGTCAACGGCAGCGGCGACAACAACGCGGCCGACAAGACCGCCTATCTGCGTATCGATCCCATCCAACTCGACCAACTGACCGTTTCCGACAGCCGCAACGAACTGCGTCAGGGCAGCGACAGCGCAGACGGATCGAGCACCCCCGTGGTCATCCCGTTGGACAAGGACGGAAACGCGACGATCCAAGTAGAAGGCCTGGTTGACCTGAGCGGCTTCCCCGCCGGCTCGGAAGCCGACGCGGCAACCATCAAGTACGAGCTTCGAGACGCCACGGGCACACCGGTTCTTCACGGAGACCTCGGCGCCGGGCCGGCCAAAGTCCCGCTGCCGACCGGGCAGGTAGGCGACTACGAGCTCGTGGCGTGGGTCGACAACGATGGGTCGGGATCAATCGACAACGGCGAGCAAGAACTCGGTGTCACGGTGAGCGTGGCGCAACTTGGCTCTGTTTTTGTCCAAAGCGAAAACCACCCTTCGAACTGGGTTGAGAGCACGCTGGGCGATACCGGGGCAATCCTCTACGTCGAGCTAGAGGACGATGAAACCTCGGTGCCGATCTCGTTTGACGTGAGCCTGCTTGAAGCGGGTATTGAGAGGAGCCTCGCGCATTACTGGATCTCTGGGCCCGGTGTCGACGAGAGGAACAATTTCAACGATTTGGTTAATCCGTTGGTTGAATTACCCCAGGCGGGGGGGACATACACGGTTTTTGTGGGCTTTGACCTCGACGGTAACGGGGAACTCGACGTTAGCGAAGCCTCGATGAGTGTATCGGTGGGCGTCGTTGGGCTGGACACGCTGACGGTCAGCGACAGCAACAGCGGCGGGGAAGTCCAAGCCGATTCTTCTACGGAGGTTCCGACGTTCACGGCCGAAGAGACGCCCGGGACCAACGAGGGGTCGGTCGAGATCGAGATCGAAGCCGAGAAGCCGGTGGTCGGCGTCGGCGATCAGCTGCTTTGGCAGATCGTCGGCGGTGCGGTGGCCGGTTCGTCATCCGGGACTTACAACGGCTCGTTCGATAAGACGTTGACCCCGGCGGGGGCGAGTCAAGACCGCGAGTACTTTGTCCTGGTGGGCTTCGACGACAACAACGACGGCTTGCTCGAAGAGAGCGAGGTGTCGCGCCAAGTCAATTTTTATGTCCGAGACGATTTCCGGCTCGCAGCACCTTACTTCAGCGACCAGGTCTCGTTCCAGACCAGCCAGCGGGTGGACATCCACGGCGTACCGCTGCCCGACGCCAGCCCGACCGGCGACGGGGAGGCCGATCGCGTGCCGGGCATGGCCCACGTCGACGCGTTCTCGCTGCTCCCGACCTTCGCCACGACCGACGTGGCCGTGCCGATGCCCGGAGGGGAACTGAGCCTCGAGTTCAGGCGGACACTGTCGGCCGGGGCGGATACCGATTCCGTCATCCCGATTCCTAACCCGGTGTTTGACCTCGCTGGAGCGACCCGGGCGTTGCAACTACAAGAACGCATCAATTACGCCTGGCCTTCCGATTCCGCGATGGGCCACGCCCAAACGACCAACACCGCCTCGCGGGCCATCCTCACGGACGACCCCGACCCGCACTTCGGCCACGCCGGCCGCAAGGTGACGGTCTACGACGAGGTCGGTGCCGCGGCGACCTTCGCCCGGGTTAGTGGGCAGTGGGTCCCCGACATCCGCCATAGTTTCTCCAACGCTTCGCTGCGCGGCCAGCTCCAGGACGCGGCCGGCGGCGGGTTCATCTACACTAAGCGGCACGGCACCAAGCTGCATTTCGAGACGTTCGTCAACAACCAAGTCAAACGGGGCGTCGGCGACGACGCGCCGGAAGAGACATATTTCCGACTGGCAAAGATCGTCGACCGCAACGGCAACGAACTGGTTCACGAATACAACGCCGCCGGACTCTCCGGCCGGGCTCAGGACACGCTGGTCAGCCGCATCTACGACCCGTCCGCCGAGGGCCTGACCACCAAGCGGCAGATCACGTTCGAGTACGGCGAGGTGTCTGGAGCGGAAGGCCCGCGTCTTACAAAGGTGACCGATCCGCTCGGCCGGGAGCACGTCTACCGCTACTTCGGTCAGAGCGACCCGGACGGGCCCGAGTGGAAGGCGGGAGAACTCCAAACGATTCTCAAGCCGCAGGTCGCCGGCCCCGACGGCGCGGCCGTCGACGCCCGGGTCGACTTCGATCTCGAAACGGTTCAGGCGGTCCGTATCGCCCCCTCCACCACGGGTATGCCGCTCGAGCAGCGCGACGTCTACCGCACGCGGTGGTTCCTTCCGGCCGAAATCACCGCCGTCGGCGACGCCGCCCGTCCCGAGACCCGCCACACCACGACCTTCGACTACGCCCGCAACGCCGCCGGTAATGTGAGCACGGTGAGTCTGCCCACCGGGATTCAGGCCCGCGAGCTTAGTGTCTTGCTCGGCGATGTCGCGCTGATCTTCGAGAACCGCCCGGTCCTGTCGAGCGTGACGACCGACGACGGCACGGCGCGGTTCGAGCTCTCGCCCGACGCCGCCGCGCTGAACCACTTCGCCCGCACCACCAAGGTCACCGACACCCGCGGGGTCGAGACGACCTTTGCGTTCGACGCCGATCCCGTGGAGTGGAACAACGATCTCGGGTTTGCCATCGCGCTCCACCAGGTCACCCGCACCACTGCCGACCACCCGAGCCTCGGCGGGTCGGGTCTCGACCACACGGTCACCTACACCTACAGCAGCGACATCCACAACAACCTCGTCGAGGTCAACGACGTCAGCGGAAACGTCGTGAGGTACGAGTACGCCAGCGGCGAGGTCGGGGACGCCTACGACGCGCCGGTCTACGGCGATGCGCTCGTGGGGAACCACTACCAGGTGTTCGGCCAGCCGTCGCGTAGCGTCCTGGCCGCGAACGACCCGGGCCTGGCGATCGCCACCGACTACCGGTACGACACCGCGTTCAACAAGCTGGTGCGCCAGATCGACGCCGAGGGGGTTGTGACCGCTCACGACCTCGACGCCGCCGGGAACCGCGTCGCCGTCCACGAGGCCGTCGGGACCACCGTCGCCGCGACCACGGTCTACGACTACGACGGCCGGGGCTTCGTCACCCGCGTGACCGACCCCGAGGGCCGGGTCACCGAGCATGTCAGCAACGCCTACGGGCACCTCGACGCTACCGTCGTCAAGGGCCGGGTCGATCAGAACGAAGACCTCACCGCTCTCGACGCCGCTTCGTACCACAGCGACCTCGACCCGCTGGCCCACTGGATCGTGACGCGGCGGGTGACCGACGACCCCGCGACCGCCGGCATGGACGAGGGGGTGCTCGACCTGACCTACCGGCAGATCGATCCGACCGGTGACGTGACCGGCTACGCCTACGACCGGTGGGACCGGCTCGTCGCCGTCACCCCGCCGGCCGTTGCCGACCCCGACAATCCGGCGAGTGTGGTGACCTCGCCGCTGATCACTTTCTACGACGCAAGAGGCAACGCCGTGCGGCGGGTCGACGCGGCGGGCCACACCACGGTTACGTTCTACGACCGGCTCAACCGGCCGACGGTGAGCGTGCTGGACCTCGACGGCGACGCAGCTTACGGCACCTACCTCGGTGCGGCCGCGACGCCCGGCACGGTCGTGACAGACATCGGCCAGTTCGGGCTCGACCCCGACGACATCGGCACGTTCACCCGTTACGACGCCGTGGGCCTTGCCGACCTGACCGTCGACGCCCGCGGCCACGCCACGACGCACCACTTCGACGAGTTGTTGCGGCGGGTCCGGACCGACCTGCCGGCGGTCACGCGGGTCGACGGCGCCGTCGAGAACCACTCCGTCACGTACGAGTACGGCGCGAACTCGGGCTCCGGCGCGTTCACCTTCGGCGGGTTCAACCCGACGCGGGTGGTGGACGCCCGGGGCTACGCCACCGACACGGTCTACGACGCGGCGTACCGGGCGGTGCGGGTGACCCAACGCGCCGACAACGGCGCGGGCCGGCCCCACACCGCGGCGCCCGGCGCCGGCGAGCCCAGCGTCGTCACCACCTACAACCGGGTCCACCAGCCGACGCTCGTGAGCGTCTGGAACGAGGCCAACGACGGCGCGACCCGCGTCGATCAGAACGTCTACACCTTCTACGACCACCGGCACCGGCCGACCCTGCGGGTGATCGACATGTCCGGCGACGGCGTCGGCGGGGGCTTGGCCGCGGGCGCCTTCCTGAACGATCCGCTGGGCTTCGCCGGGCACACCGACGACCTCGCCACGAAGACGGGCTACGACGCCTCGGGTCTGGTGACCGTAGCCGTCGACCCCGAGGGCCGGCGGACCGTGACGGTCTACGACGGTGCGGGGCGGGTCACGGCGGTCGATCTGCCCGTGGTCGATCTTTACGACCCCGGCCTCGGACTCACGGAAGACCAGATGCCCGGGGTGCGGACCTATTACAACGCCGACGGCCTCGTCGCGTTGACCCGCGATCCCAACGCGAACTGGACCGCGACGTACTACGACGCCCGCAACCGTGTCACCGCCACCGTTCTGGACCTCGACGGCGACTCCAGCTTCGCCCAGCCACCCGGCAGCGCCGTGGCCGACCCGACCGCGCTGCCCGCCGACCCCGGCGGGGCCGTGGCGGGCGACGACGTGGTCCACCGCACGCTCTACGACCTCAACGGCAACGCCCACGCCACGATCGACCCCCGCGGCCACCGCACGGACCTCCGCTACGACCGGGCGGACCGGGTGGTGACCATCACCGGCCCGGCCGTGCCCGACGCCGAGAACGGCGACGCCCTCACCCGCCCGGTGACCGAGACCCGCTACGACCGCAGCGGCAACGTCACCGAGCTCATCGACCCCCGCGGCGTCATCACCCGCACCGCCTACGACCAGTACGACCGCGCCTTCCGCGTCATCGCCAACGCCGGGGCGGCCCCCGCCGCCGCCGACCGGCTCGTCACCGAGACGCTCTACGACGCCCACGGCCACGCGCTGGCCCTGACGCTACACAACGTGGTGGACGGCGTGGAACACCCGCAGACGACGACCTACACGTACGACGCGTACGGCCGGCGGATCAGCGAAACCCTCCCCGGCGTCGGCGACGGGGTGGACCGGACCACGACGACCACCTACGACCGCGTCGGCAACGCCCTGACCACCACCGACCCGGAGGGCCAGACCGTCGCGCAGACTTACGACCGGACGAACCGCGTGGTGGCGACCGAGCTGCGCCGCGCCGACGGCTCCGTCGAAGAGGCCCGCGCCAACGCCTACGACCGCGTGGGCAACCTGCTCTCGTCGACGGACCTCCACGGCACGAGCACCTACGTCTACGACGCCCTGAACCGCGTCACAAGCGAGTCACGCACCAACCTCGCCTCGGCCGGCGGGGGTTCCGGGGGCGACGGCTACACCGTCCAGTCCGGCTACGACGCCAACGGCAACCGCACGTGGGTGGCGTACCCCGACGCCGGGGGGGTGGCCGGGGGTACTTCCGGGGGTGCTTCCGGGGCGGGCCGCGCCCTGGTCAGCCGCTACGACGCCCGCGACCTGCTGGTCGAAGTGACCGACGGCGGGTCCACCACGACCTACGCCTACGACCTGTCCGGCAACCGCACGGCCCGGACCCTGCCCAACGGCGTGGCGAGCGTGAGTACGTTCGACGCGCTCAACCGCGTCGTGACCTTGGCCGAGCAAGACGCCGCGGGCAATGATCTCTATACGCTGGGATACACGTACGACCTGGCCGGCAACCGCCGCAGCGCGGCCGAAGCCTGGGCCCCCGGAACCGCCCCCGGAAGCACCGCGTCGTCGAAGACGACCACCTACGCCTACGACGACCTGTACCGCCTCACCGGCGAGACCTCCACCGTCACGGGCTTCCCGTCGGGCAACGGCACCACGGCCACGACGTGGAGCTACGACCCGGCGGGCAACCGGCTGACCCAGACCCAAGACGGCGTGACCACCACCTACGCCTACGACGACCTCAACCAACTGCTGACCGTGACGGATTCGGCGGGCACGACGACGTACACCTACGACCCCAACGGCAACCGCACGACGAAGGACGGCCCGGCCCCCGGAAGCGCGGACCGGACCGACTACACGTACGACGTGGCGAACCGGCTGATCCAGGTGGACGTCGACGGCACGGCCGTGTTCGCTGCCACCTACGACGCCCGGACCCGCCGCCTCTCGAAGATCGAAGGCACGGATGCGACGACGTTCCGCTACGACGGCGGCACGTCGTTCCAGGAGTTCAAGGACGGCGACCTGAGCGTCGAGTTTGTCCGCGGTTCGGGGATGGGCGGGGGCATCGGCAGCATCCTGTACCGCGACACGTTCCACGCGGATGGCAGCCTGAAGGCGACCGAGTCGTACCACTACAACGCGGTGGGCCACGTCGTGGCCAACACCTACGCCACGGGTGCGTTGACGCAGACGAACGCGTACGACGCGTTCGGGCAGGTCGTGGCGTCTTCCGGGGGCAGCGACAACAACCGGCTGGCGAACACGAAGGAGCGTGACGCGAGCATCGGTTTAGACAACCACGGCTTCCGCTACTACGACCCCGAGATCGGCAGGTACATCACCCGCGACCCGATCGGATACGGCGACGGGATGAACGTGTACGCCCATGTACACAACAACCCCATCAATCACATCGACCCGTTGGGGCTGTACGCCAAGGAAGAGGCCCCGGTCCGCTTCTTCCTGCATCGGCTGGGGCTGTGGGCTCCACCGGAGAAGCAGGAGACACCGGCCCAAGCCACGACGCCGCGTCAGAGCCGGACGAGCCAGGTCCTGGAAACCGGGGTGAGCAATCCGCAGGACTACATCGACGCGCGGGCCTCGACCGAGCGGCTGGCGGACCAGATCGAGGTGATCCGGGCGACGGGCGAGACGGTTTACCTCGAGACGGGTCGGGCGGTCCGAGACGAGGCGCTCACGGCGGGGATGGGCAAGTACCAGAACGTGGCGGGTGCGGCGATCGGGGCGGGCCGTCGTGCGGGCGGCGTGATGGACAGCTTCGGCGACGAGGCGGCGGGGGCGGCGCAGGACGGGCACCAGGTCACGCGCAACGCGGCGGAGGGTCGTCGCCGTCAGCAGGGGGCGCACGATGAACTGGTCGCCGAGCACCCCAACGCCTCGGTGCAATCGGAGCAGTACCTGCGGACATCGGACGGGGTCAGGGCGATCGACCCGTTAACGGGGACGGGACGGCGGATCGACAATGTGGTGATCCAGGACGGCCAGGCGGTAAGATCGGTAGAGACGACGAGTCTGACGGCAGATAAACGGTTGCAGCAACAGCATGAAGCACGTGTCCGTGAAGCGGGGGGTACATTTGTTAGGGATCGGCAGACACGTGAACTAGTTGATCTTTCTGAAGTGCCTACCGAGATCGATCGGAGAGAATAATGGTTGACAAAGACTTTACTGTCGCAAAAGTAGCTTGGCATACACAACAAAAGGGTAATCAAGGACGCGAAGAAATTTACCGTACGTTGTTTGGGACTTACTTCAAGTTTCTACAGGAAAAAGGCTTAGTTACTCGCGTGATACTAGTGCCTGGTGCGCCGGTAACTGATGACATGAAGTTGTGTTGGTCGGATCTAACCGATCGGGGAAAATTACTGGTTAAGCAGTACGAGGGTAAGTGGTTGGCTAAGTGGGACCGTGGTAACGCGGCACCAGATGATGTCAGCATCTTGGAAAAAGGGCTCGAGAAAATTGACCAGCAGCTGGCTAAGGGAATGCATAAATAGCCTACGACGCCAACGGCAACCGCACGACGAAGGACGGCCCGGCCCCCGGAAGCACGGATCGGACCGACTACACGTACGACGTGGCGAACCGGCTGATCCAGGTGGACGTCGACGGCACGGCCGTGTTCGCCGCGGCCTACGACGCCCGGACCCGCCGCCTCTCGAAGATCGAGGGCACGGATACGACGACGTTCCGTTACGACGGGGGCACGAGCTTCAAGGAGTTCAAGAACGGCGACCTGAGCGTCGAGTTTGTCCGCGGTTCGGGGATGGGCGGCGGCATCGGCAGCATCCTGTACCGCGACACGTTCAACCCCGACGGCACGATCAAGGCGACCGAGTCGTACCACTACAACGCGGTGGGCCACGTCGATCCGTTGAGGCTGGAGACGGACGAGCGCTCGGCGTTCGGGATGTTTGTGGATGAGTTCGCCTACAACGTTAAGCGTTCGGTGGGCAAGGCGGCCCGGGGGACCGCTGGGGCCGTGCGGGAGACGAAAGACTTTGTCAGCGACATCGCGGCGGACACGGTCGTTACCGCCGGGGCCGCGATCGACCGGGTCGCGGGGACCAGCCTGATCTCCGACCGCGACCTGTCGGTACACGCGGACCGGGCGCGGGACCGTTTGATCGGCGTGAAGGACATCCCGCGGCAGGTGAAGGAGGAGCTGGGCCACGCCACCCAGTCGGTGGTGTTCGGTGACCCGACGGACGCGAGCGGGCTGATGCCTGGCCTGGCCGGTTCGCTCCTGACCCGCCGGCCGCCGCACACGGCGGTTCGTGTGGCACAGGACGGAGTTCCAGCCAGGGCGACGACGGGCGGCAGCGACGTGTCGCTGGAGGTGTTGGACCCGAGCTTCACGCCGGACACGGGCCGTTATCTACAGAACGCGGTCGATTCGGCAAGCACGCAACTTGGGGGTAATCGTGACTTGGTTGGGCGAGTTCGTTCGCCCGGCGAAATGGGCTCCGCCGCGGGCAGCGCGGGGCTGTTCAACACGCAGTACGGCAATACGGTGGAGAGGTTGGCGGGGCGAACGGTTCGTGAAGACACCGGGGCAAGAACGGAGAGGGTGGGATTCATCAATTGTCCTAAACGTAAGCTCTTGCTCCAGCTCTACATATCATCTAAATCATGGAGTGGAAAAGATTTGGATCGTCTCAACGATGTGCTTTTCTTACACGGTTTCTTATCATCTTTCGATGAAAAATAAGGGCATTTTGAGGGCAATTCTTAAACTACTGTGCCCAGTATCATACCGCGCGAACGGGCGTGCCCTACGGTCTCGCCCGGTCATACACCTCATGAAACCCTTGACCCTCTACTTCTGGTAGCGCGAAGGAGTGGGCGGATGGCAAGTTTGATACACGCGGTAGCCGCACAGCGTGATTCGCATCGCGAGTTCGTACCAAATAAATTAACCTTTTCGATATTTCTAACTGTGTTGCAACTTAATCAACACTTCGAGGGATTCGGCCGCATCGCGGAGGGTCACGCTTTCGGCTTGGACTTCTTGCCGCACGCAGTCGAGAAAGTATCGCAACTCATGTTCGTAGCCTATCGCCTCGGCGCCCGGAAGGTCGGGCGTTTCGGTTTGGCCGTTGCGGTAGACGCGGACGGAGTGGTCGCCGCGGGGGAGGTCGAAGTCGGCGGTGGCGTTTTCGAAGTTCACGGTATAGCGCATTGTGAAGGGGAAGCCGTCAGACATGGCCCAGCCGCCTTCGGCGAAGACCAACGCATCGTCGGCCAAGTGCGGGTGGCCCCCGGAATAGCGGAAGGTGGTGAGGACGTGGTCGGGCTGGCCGGTGATCTTGGTGTACCCGATGCTGTTGACCTCTTCCGGGGGGCCGAGGGTGTGGCGGATGAAGTCGAGGTCGTGGATATGTAGGTCGAGGATCGCGCCGCCGGAAGCGTCGCCGTTGGCGTAGAAGTCGCCGCCGGGGAAGGGGGCGACGCGGCGGAAGGCGGCGGCGAGGACCTTGCCGTAGCGTTGGTCGTGGACGGCGTCGCGCAGCCAGTCCCAGCCGGGCCAGAACCGCATGCACATCGCGCACATGCTCACCGCCTGGTGTTCCTCCCACGCCTGCTCCGCGGCGTCGGCGAGTTGCAGGGCCTGCTCGTGGGTGCGGGCCAGCGGCTTCTCGATCAGCGTGTGCTTGCCGGCTTGCAGTGAGGTAAGGCCCATCGGCAGGTGACCGGGAGTGGGCACGCAGATGTCCACAACATCAACCCCGGAAGTGGCGATCAGGTCGAGGCCGTCGCGGTACTTTTTGACGCTCGGATCGGACAGGTCGAAGCCGGCTTGGGCCTGGCCCTCGATGTTGCCGCCGGCCTTCTCGGCACCCGAGAGGCGGGCTTCGTCGAGGTCGGCGACGGCGATCACCTTCACGCCCTCCAACTTGGCGTACACGTCGAGATGGGTCTGGCCCATCATGCCCAGACCGATGACGCCGACGTTGATTTCGGGGGATTCACTCAAGGTACGCTCGATTCGAGTTCGTGGGATTGGATCGTGGTCTCGGGTTGCTTCGCCTGCGACCAGAATGTGTTCAGATCGATCTCGACGTAGGGCCGGTCGGCGGCGATGGCGTCGTCGTTGGCGTGGGCGACATGGATCGTCAAGTACTCGGGGACCATCAGTACGTTGTGTAGGTTGCTGGTCATGGCGACGGGCCGGTCCATCAGACGCATCGCCGCCTCGGTGTCGATCTTGCCGTGGCCGGCATCGATCCGTTGGCGCAGGTGGGCGACCCGTTCGCCCTGCGAGATAAAGACGGTGTCGGCGATCCCTTCCCCAAGCCGGGGGTGCGGCTTTCCGGGGGCGAGGAACTCGATCGAATCGTGGGTGGCGGCGACGGCGACGGCGTCGTTCGTCTTGCCGTCGGCGAAGACGTAGTAGTACTCGCAGGTCCGCGGCGACTCGGCCCACAGCGTTTTGACCTCGTTGAGGGTCGAGCACTCTTCGAGGGCGCGTCGCATCAACGTGGCCATCGGCACGCCGTCCCAGTGGCCCTGGCCCGCTCCGCCCATCTCGCCGAGGCTGAGTTGTTGGTCGTTCATGCCGGTGACGCTGCCGATGAAGCCGGCGTAGCCGACGTTGACGAAGCGGTGTCGGCCGTCGTCGGGTTCGATGACGAAGACCGTGTCGGCGTGGTGCAGGCCAATGGCGGTCATGTAGTCGAGGACCCTGCCGTGGTAGAGCGTGCCGTCGGCGGTGGCCGAGTCCATGACGGCAAAACCCGAGCAGTGGAAGAACTCGGGAAACACGTTGGCCAACTCGGCCTCCTCGCGGGTGAGCCCGGCGGCGTCGGCCATCGCGTACAACTCTCGCGTATGAGCTCCCGGAATATGTGGGGAGACGCGTTCCCGGATCGCTCGCAGCGTGTCGGGGAACCACTCGCCGGAGGCCACCGTCTCTCCAAGGCCCACCATGTATAGCGTCGAGTCGATGCACCGGCGGGCCTCGGCGGCGAGCAGTTGGCCGTGGGCCCGGCCGATCTGTTCGGGCGTACCGTAGAGGACAGCGACCCGTTGGCCGTTGAGGTTGGACAGGCGGCCATATTCGACTTCGGTCGTCTGGGCGGACGCTTGGTCAAGTGTTGGGCCGGGCCGGAGGACTTCGGTCATCCGGCGGAGGCCGTGGACTATTGTTCGTTCCAGTTCATCGCGATCGATCTCTTGTTCTTGCCAGTCTCGTGAATCGACATCCGTGTCGTTTGGTCCGAGCGCGCCGAGCGACACCTCCACCCGACCCGCAGCCCAAGCGATCCGGTACGCCCCCGTTTCGCCGTCCGGGTGCCGGGTGATCACTAGGTCTTCTGACCACTCTGAGGCCCAGCGGTTCGTCCCGGCCGGTTCAAGCCGGGCCAGCGTCAGCATCTGGTCGGCCGTCATGGTCTCGGCGAGCTTGAGGTAGGACGCGAGATCGCTAGCGTCGCTGATCAAGTGGTCCGCGAGGCTCAGAACGCTAACCTCTTCGGGTAGACGGATACGGTCATTGGCGGTGGGCTCGCCGGAACCGACGAAGCGGCGTTGGTGCCTCGTTAGACCCAGCGAGGCCGCCGACTCGTCGCGTTCGAGACGTACCTGATGGTCGCGTAGGCGAAGGGAAAGGTCCCAGTGCCGATCGGAGTAGCGTCTAAAGGCGACCTCGGCGGTGCCGTCGTTCGGGGATTCGACGCACACCTCGACTTGCACGTTCCCGGGGTCGCGGCCCGTGAGGCGGTCGATCAGCGAGGCCAGCGGATGCGGCTCTGCCACCGCAGGAGCGATAACGACCGTGTACACAACTAGAACAACACACCCTATACCTCGGTATGACATTCCCTTCATGGGCGGCTTGGTTCTCGTCACGCCTCCGGCTCCCACCGCACGAAGCCCTCGATCGCCTCGTACTCGGCCAAGCCCAGCTGGTCATACAGACTGGCCGTCGCCCGGTTGCGATCCTCGGCCCGCTGCCAGAACTCGCGTTCGTCCGCCCCCGGGAACAACGCCCGGTCCTTCTGGGATTCATGCTTGAAGATCGCCACTCGCTTGCGTTGCAGTTCTTCGGGCGAGAGCGGGACGGCCATCTCGATCTGTTCCGGTGACCACTCCTGCCACGCCCCGCGATACAGCCACACCACCGCACCCCCGGAACCTTCGGAACCCTCGGAGCTCTCGGAACCACCCTCGCCTTTGAACCATGCTTCGTCTTTGAGCCGGCGGCAAGCCTCAAAGATCGCCGCGAGGCAGGTGCGGTGGGTGCCATGCGGGTCGCTCAGGTCGCCCGCGGCGTAGATCTGGTGAGGCTTAACCTCTTGCAGCAGCTTCATGACAACCTCGACGTCGGCCTCGCCGATCGGCTTCTTGCGGACGGTGCCGGTCTCGTAGAACGGCATATCCAGGAAGTGCAGCTGGTCGTCGGGGATGCCGCAGTACCGACCTGCGGCGCGGGCTTCGCCGCGGCGGATCACGGCTTTGAGCGTCTGGACCTGCTCGCTGTCGATCTGCCCGGGCCGCTTGTGCTTGAGGAACTGGTCGATATGTTTCTCGACCTCGGCGGTCTCGGCGTCGTCGATGCCGAACAGACGGTTGAACTCGGCGGCAAAGTCCGCGAAACGGGCGGCGTCCTCATCGAACACCGCGATGGACCCGCTAACCTGGTACGCCACATGGACCTCGTGGCCCTGATCGACCAGGCGGATGAGCGTGCCGCCCATCGAAATCACGTCGTCGTCCGGATGCGGCGAGAAGATCAGCACACGTTTGGGATACGTTTCCGTCGTGCTGCTCGAAGGCTCTCTCACCCGCAGCGCGGCGGCGTGCTCGCTTCCGGGGGCGGGCTTGCCGCCGGGCCAACCGGTGATCGAGCGTTGCATCGCGCGGAAGACGTCGAGGTTGATCTGGTAGCCCGGGCCGTGGACAGCCAGCAGACTTTGGAGGTGGTGCGCGTTGTAGTCCTCGTCAGTGAGCTTGAGGATCGGCTTACCGGTCTGCTGGGCGAGCCAGATGACCGCCCGCTTGATGAGCTTCCAGTCCCAATGGACTTCGCCCAGCACCCACGGGCTGGCGGAACGGGTCAGGTCCGCCGCGGCCGCCTCGTCGAGCACGAACGTCGCGTCGCGGTGGTCCTGCAGGAAGGACGCTGAGACCGCGTTGGTCACCGGGCCCTCGACGGCCTTGGCGACGATCGGGGCCTTGCCCTCGCCCCAGGCCATCAGAAAAATCTTCCTCGCCGACAGGATCGTGCCCACACCCATGGTGATGGCGCGTTGCGGGACATGCCCGATGCCGAAGAAGTCGGACGCGGCGTCGAGCCGGGTGAGCCGGTCGAGCCAGATCATGCGGGTGCGCGAGTCGCGGCTGGAGCCGGGCTCGTTGAAGCCCACATGTCCAGTCCGGCCGATGCCCAAAAGCTGGATATCGATGCCGCCTGCGTCGGCGATGGTTTGCTCGTACCGCTCGCAATAAGCCGGCACCGCTTCCGGGTTTTCCGGGGGCAGCGTGCCATCGGGCACATGCCACTGGTCCTCGGGGAGGTCGATGTGGTCGAACAGGTGCTCCTTCATGAACCGCACGTAGCTTTGTAACGCCTTGGGCGGCATCGGGAAGTACTCGTCGAGGTTGAACGTGACGACGTTCTTGAACGACAGTTCCTCTTCGCTGTGCAGGCGGATCAGCTCGCTATAGACACCCACCGGCGTGCTCCCGGTGGCCAATCCCAGTACCGTTGTCTCGCCGCGAGAAGCCTTCTCGCGGATGAGGTCGGCGATCTGCGACGCGACGTACGCCGAAGCTACCGCCGGGTCGGTGTGGACCGAGACCGGCACCCGCTCAACGCTGGACGTGGAGGTTGCCTTGGGAAACGCAGATAATTTGGAGATGGTGGTCATGGAAGATCGATTTTTGTTCGAGATAAGGCGATTGAGGGGGTCGGCTTGGATGAATCAGAGAATCGGTCGATCCATTGTTTGAGGAACGCAGCAGTGGGTTCAAGCCGGCCCGGCTTATAGGGCAACATCTCCGCGATCACCGTCTTGTCGTATCCGCCCCCCGGGAGGGCTCGGAGCGCCGCGAGTGTCTCGTCCCAGGGCACGTCGCCTTCGCCGAGTTCACAGAAGTCGTAGGAACCTTGCCAATCGAAGTCGTGCTTGAAGTCCTTGACGTGAACCCGCTTGATGCGGTGGCCCAGTAGCTCGATCCAGTGAGGTGGGTGCTGGTGGTAGCCCAGGCAGTTGCCCACGTCGAAGTAGACACCGAGCCGGTCGCTGCCCAAGCTGTCGATGAAGTCGCGGAGTTCGATCGGGCTGGTCAGAAATCCGTTCCAGACGTTCTCGAGGCAGAGGTCGACGCCGAGCTTCTCGCAGTTTGGCAGCAGGCGTTCGAGGTTCTCGCGGCAGCGTGCGAGAGCGTGGTCGTAACGCACCTTCTCGTCGGGCACGAACGGGCAGCCGACGATGCCGGGAACGTAGAGGAACGCCTCGCAGCCCAGCCACGCCACACGCTGCAGCGCGGCCTCGACCTGGGTATTGCTCAGCTCACGGACCGCCGGGTCGTCGCTCAGCGGGTTGGTGCCCCAGCTCATGCCCGACGCTACGGTCGAGACGTGCAGTCCCGAGGCGTCGATCTGTCCGCGTATCGCTTGGCAATCCGCTTCGGTAGACCCGATCGTGAGCACGCCTTCGGTGGCGATCGCCAGCTCCAATGCGCCGAACCCGGCCGCTTTCATTTGAGCGAGCGCGTCGTCGATCGGGTGCGTGTTCGCCAAGCCATGCTCAAACGACCAATAGGAGATGCCGGGGGTCATGGGGAAGCCTCGGATGGTGGAGGAAGAGGTGGTTCAGACACCAACGGCTTATCGCTTAGAAGGCGAAGCGGTGCGTGAAACGGTCGCAGGTGAAAGGCCGCTCGAGGCTGCGGCGGATGCATCGAAAGCTCGGGGCCTGCCGGTGCTTGGCCTCGATAAGCCGTGCGGTGGCCGTAGCTGTAGCGTGCGATCAGCGTGGTCAACGGGGTGCCGAGCGCCGCCGCGGAGTCGAGCCCTTGCAGCACGGACCAGGGCAGCGTGAGCAGGGCCGACCACCTATCGTCGGCTTCGTTGACCGGCCGGGCCGATCGCCCGTCTTGAACCGTGCCGCTGGCCCGAACCTCGAGGTCGAATGGCGGCGGATCAAGGACGACATCGATCCGGGGCCGGGACCAAAAATAAGCGGTGCGGAGGCCCGTGGGGCTAGCGTGCAGCTCGAGGTACCAGCCACCGGCGAGCGTGCCGTCGGGCTGGACGGTCGGTGGCGGACCGATGAACCACTCGACCACGTCAGACTTGCGGAACAGCGTGTCGCCGTCGCCATCGGCGGTACAGATCAGATCGGTGTCCACAAAATCGATCCGTAACAACAGCGCGGATTCGTGGTGGGCGAGTCGGAACGTGCCGGGTTCGCGGAGCGTGACGCCATCGGCGATCCGCTCGGCGTCGGGCATCAAGGCCAGGGCGGGCAGGCGATCCCATCGGGGATCGTCCAGCGTGACCGGGCCGCCCCGTTCGGGCAAGTACGTGACGTCGAGGGGCGGCACGGGCAAAACGGTGGGGATGTGGCGAGCCGTTGGGCCGGTATCGCGTGAGGACGGGCAGCCCGTGAAGCCACCGAGTAAGCCAACGAGCAGCCACGGAGCGATCACGGTCAAGCGGGGCAAAGGCTTCACGCTCGATTACTCCCAGGTAAACTAGATCGGCTTGATCCGACAACGTCTGCCGGGCCACCAAGATGTTCGGTGACCGTTCCGTCGTCTTGCGTGTCACGATCGAGTTGCCGCAGGACGCGGAACAGCTCACGCAGATCCTTGAGCCCGCCGATCAGGAACCACACGGTCGCCGCGGTACCGATCACGCCGGAAAGCACGACATTGAACAGCCACCAGTTCGCCCACGCGTCGTCAGTGGTCATCACCCCGAACCCGCGGTTGGCCACGGTCAGCACGATGAACCCACCGAAGAAAAGCACGAACAGCGCATACTTGGCCGCAAAGATCCACTTGTCGCCACGCGTGAAATCGTCGGTGACGCCAAGCTTCCGCTGCCAGCCGGGGACGCTCGTCTCCGCCGCCACCCGATCCGCCGGCTCGCCGTCCTTGAGCTCCGCCGCATGAGGCCCGCGGTGAAAAAGCTTATCGGTATCGAGCCACGGGTCCGGCGAGAGCAGCGAGGCCAGCACGTAAGCGCTCGCCGCCGACAGCGACGCAACGAACGCCATCTGCACGCCGTTGAGCCAGAACTTCTCGGGAAGCCCGCCGAAGAATCCGTTGCTCGGATACGCGGCCTGCAGGTAAGGCACGAGGTTCGGCCACACCAAGTTGATCGTCACGATGCCCACCACTGCCAGGGAGCAACCCGTGAGCATCGCCGCCCACGCCCCGGCCGTGGTCCCGCGCTTCCAATACAGGCCGCCGATCAGCACTGCCCCCGCCCCGCCGGTGAAGATCGCCCCAGTGATCTGGAAGTACATAAAGATGTACTCCTGCAGCGGGAACAGCATTGAGAACACCCACGCGAACACGGCCACGAACACCACCGAGCCTCGCAACGCCCACAGGTGCTGCTTAGGCGTCCACTTCGCCCAGCCCCTCAGCTGACGCACCGGCATCGCAACGTCCTGCACGAAGATCGACCCCCAGCTATGCAAATAAGTCGAGTCGGTCGTAATGGTCGCCATAATCATCACTGCCGCCAATAGACCCAGCACGCCCACGGGCAACGCTTCGGCCATCGCCACTGTCGTAGTCATCTGCGTGGCCATCTGCGGGTTGGCGAACGTGTCCAGCGTGGATCGCACCGACGTGGCCTGCGTCGCGTACTCCGGCGCGTGCATCAGCACGTACGCCGCGATCGCGGCCAGCGGCACGATCAACGCCTGCACCAGCGTGCGGAACTGCGCGATCACTACCGCCATCTTCGCCTCGTGCGGGTTCTTAGCCGCGCTGTTGTAGCCTTGGCTACCCTGCCACACCATGTAGTTGTAGACCCGCAGCGCCGCGAGCAGTAAGAAGAACAGCGGGTTGAAATCCGGCAACTTGCTCTGCTCGAACGGATTGAGCTTGCTCTGCCCGTCTGGTGCCTGCTTTAGTGTGCCAATAATGACCTCCCACGGGAACAGCCACAGCAGCACCCCCAGCAGAACGACGAACGCGAACCCCAAGAACTGGCCCTGCACCCAGTCGCTGACCATCACCGCGATCTGCCCGCCGTTGAGCGTGATAAATAAAGCGACGCCAAGTATTAGCGCCATCACGATCCCCAGCGTCAAATTAAGCGTCAGGCCCGTGCCCGGTACCGCGACTTCCCACACCGGCAGCCCCAGGAAGTAGATGAAAAAACGGGCCGTAACCGCTGGAAAGATCCCGTAGTTCAGGATCCCGCTCAGCCAGCACAGCACGCCAGCAAAGATACGGAACCGCCGGCTGTATCGCCGCTCCAGAAATTGCGCCAGCGTCATCACCCGCGTCTGCCGGTATCGGTATATGACCCAGCCCGACATTGCCAAAATCAACGCGATCGGCGTGAGCATCTGAGCCCAGTGCAACGCCCCGAAACCCGCCTGATAGAACTGTTCCCACTGCGCAACAATCGTGATCGTCCCGAAACCCGCCGCGCTGCTGGCCACCGTCAGCAGGTACCGACCCGCGCAACGGTTGGCCGACAAAAAGTCCGCCACGCTCCGTGTGTACCGCCGGGTGTACCACGCCATCGCCAGCACAACCGACAAACTGGCAAGGATGATCAAATAATCCAGCGGGTGCAAATTCATGCGTGGTGTTTCTGAGCGAGAGGTGATTGACACTCTCTCCCGGAGGCAAAAAAACACGGTCGGCGGAGATATACAGGTCTCGGGCGGACACGCGCCTCCAGGAAAGCTCCTATCACCGGCAAAAACCGGCAGACGACAAAAAACTCCGCGACATTGTAGCAAAAGTATTGACAATTTGGAAAATGTCGATACATTTTGGTGGCAGGCAGATTTTTTCAGAATTACTTTTTGTGGTAGTCACGAATTCTCGCCAGCACGACCTTCACCAAGTTTCGCTTACGGTTTTTGATTTAGACCTTTTTTAGGAGAAAATGTGATGAATTTCCTCGGTCGCAACTGGGTTGGAGTCACCATGATCGGTTTCGCAGGCATCGGTCTATCTGGTTTAGCGGGGAACGCCGGTGCGGTCATCATCGCACCCGCCGAAACCACGGTTGTCTTTTCCCCGAACGGTAATGGCAACGTGACTACCAATCCGACCTCCAACCTGTTGGTTGGCGACGCCGGTACATCCGGGAACGCAGGCACCACCGTCATCTCCTTTGATTTGTCTCAGAACACTACAGAGATTCAGAACGCCACCGAGATTTTTCTTGAATTGGAAATCGAGCTTTTGCCCGGAGGTGCTTTCCCATTTGAGGTGACGCTTTACGGCGACGACGATCCGAGCAATACGACCTATGAAACCAGTGACCTCGACGTGAATTCGGCCACCATTATTGATACTTATGCAGCAGACACATCATTCACCAGTGTTGGGCAAACTCTTCAAATCGATGTGACTTCGTATGTTCAAAATGAGTTGTCCGGCAATACTCAAATTGCCAGCTTCGCTTTTGTGGTGACAGACGACTCGTACAGCGTACCTGACGGCACCATCAATAGCGTCCGGTTCGCCAGTACGGCCGACGCTTCTCCGCCACAGCTTAATGTGGTGCCCGAGCCCGCGTCGTTAGCTTTGATCGGTCTGGGTGGTGCTGCCGTTGCGATGCGTCGCCGCTTCTGATGGAAACATTAATACTCATCAGCGAGCTTGTTCGCTCGACTATTTATCCAGTCGTCAGCAAATCGGCCTCATGACAACCGGGATCACGACTTCGATTTTTTTGATCTTTCTTTTCTAGATCATCAGACAATCTACGTGTCCACGTAAAGCGAATTTCACGGCCCATAGCTAAGCACGAAAGGATATCTTGATGAGGCCCCCGGCATCTCGCCTTCGACCCGTCGCCGCATGCTTGCGACGCGGGTTTACGCTGATAGAACTGCTCGTGGTTATCTCGATTATTGCGATACTGATCGCCATTTTATTGCCGACACTCCGCTCGGCCCGGGAAGCGGCCAAGGCCGCCGTTTGCTCCTCCAACATGCGGCAGATCGGCTTAGGCATCCTCACTTACGCGTCGGACTATGGCCAGACACTTCCGCCGGGACGAGATTTTGTCGCTTCGGAAGGTGGGGTCAAGCGGGACTGGTGGTTTATTGCCGAGTACGTGACCGGTGCCAAACCTCGTGATGAATTGCACTTCGATGTCTTTTACTGCCCCACAGTCCGGGACGCGGGCATCGGCTACGAGCCTGGCGTTCCGGGCAATACGGCTGGGCTCGTCCAACACAATCACAATTACGCATTCAATACCACGCTGTTTCCGGAGCAAGATATCGCCGGCGAAGGCGTTTATCGCTACGTCCGACTATTCGAACTGCGAGCACCGACCCAAAGTGCGATGCTGACCGATGGCTCGGTCGCCGACACCGGCTGGAAGCATAACTTCTTTGCGGCTCGACATCTTTTCAGCGACGACGCACTGTTTCGCCTCGGAACTCCTCACGCCTCGGAAACCGCCAATCTGCTTTACGCCGACGGCCACGTCGAACGCATCGCTCGTTCCGAGATGGTGACGCAGAACGGTTTGACTCATCCGATCGCATTCGGCGATCTTGAAGGCAACCCCGACACGGCTTACGACACAGGTTTCCGCGTGGGATACCCCATTTGGCGGTGAGAGCGTCATCGTCGGGAAGCGGCGTGATGGCCCAGATCTAGAACGCCTAAAGCGGACTCACACCGTTCGTAGCGTGTATCCGCAGTGTTCGAAGCAGTGCTACGCGTCGAGGCCGATGACGGAATCGAGGACGGGCTGGATCGATCGCCAGAGCGTGTCCCGGATGCGGCAGGCGAGGTCCCGTAGCTTCTGCTTGATCTTCCAGAGGACCATCTCGATAGGGTTGAGTTCTGGCGAGTACGGAGAGAGGAACCGCAACTCGGCCCCGACGCTTTCGATAAGTCCAGTGACTCGGGGCCGCTTATGGCTGCTGGGGTTGTCCATCACTACGGTGTCGCCGGGGTGCAGTTCGTGGATTAGCGCATCCCTACACCACCTGTAGCGTGTAGCCGCAGTGGCGGAAGCAGCTGACGGCTTCGGTAGGCGTGACTTCGTCAAGAACCGACTGCATCTTCTACCACAGTTGCTCGCGGGTTCGGCAGGTCAGCGAACGCAGGCGGTTCTTGATCTTGCTGAATACTTTTTCGGTCGGGTTGAGGTCGGGTGAGTACGGCGGCAAGAACTCGACCTCGGCTCCCGGCCGCCTCGATCGCCCGGATCGTGTTCGCCCGCTTGTGGCTGCTGAGGTTATGCATGACCATCGTATCGCCGGGGCGGAGGTGCGGGATCAGGACCTGCTTGACGAAGGCCTCGAACACGTCGCCGTTGACTGCGGCGTTGACGGTGGTCGAGCAGACGATGCCGTCGATCCCCAACGCCGCGATCAGCGTGGTGGTCTGCCAGTGGCCGTGGGGCACCTTCACGACCAGCCGCTGGCCACGCAACGCCCGCCCACGCAAGTGGGTCATGTTGGTCTTGGCCCACGTCTCGTCGATGAAGATCAGCCGGCCCGAGTCGCGGTGCGGAGCCTCCCGCTTCCACCGCTTGCGTCGCTCGGCGACGTCGGGCCGGTCTTGTTCCGCGGCGTGGACCGTCTTTTTTTAGGCAATTATATACTTGACTCATCAAGCGAGATCGGGATAATGGGGGCATGTCAACCGCCCACCCCAAAACGTTGATGGAAGCCGTCAACTATTTTGCCGATCCCGACGTGTGCCATGAATACATGAAGGCGATCAAGTGGCCCGACGGCGAGGTCTGCTGCCCCAAGTGCGGTTCGGTCAACGTCGGCGAGATCAAGAGCCGTCGGATGTTTCAGTGCCGCGAGAAGGGTTGCCGCAAGCAATTCAGCGTTAAGGTCGGCACGATCTTTGAAGATTCGTCCCTCCCGCTTTCGAAGTGGTTTGTGGCTGTGTGGGTGATCGCCAATTCGAAGAACGGCGTTTCGTCGTGTGAACTGGCCCGGACCATCGGCGTCACCCAAAAATCGGCCTGGCATATGCTCCACCGCATCCGGCTCGCCATGCAGACCAAGAGCTTTCGAAAAATAGAGGGTGAGGTCGAGGGCGACGAAACCTACATCGGAGGCCGCTATTCGAACATGCACAAGGCCAAGAAAGCCAAGATGCCCAAGGGTCGCGGGACCGTGGGTAAGACGGTCGTACAGGGCCTGATTGAGCGTGGCGGTGAGGTCCGAGCCAAGGTCGTGCCGGACACCAAGGCCAAGACGCTGCAAGCCATAGTGCGGGAGAACGTGCAGCCGGGCGCGGAAGTTTTTACCGACACCGCCGCGGGCTATCACGGCCTCCAAGCCGACTACATCCATGAGATGATCGACCACGCCATCAAATACGTTGACGGCAAGGTCCACACAAACACGATGGAAAACTTCTGGGCGCTGCTCAAGCGGTCGCTAGGCGGTACCTACGTTTCGGTTGCCCCGGAACACCTCGACGCCTACCTTGATGAGCAGGTCGAGCGGTTCAACGCTCGGAAACTGGACGACGGCGGGCGGTTTGTTCGGGTAATGGGTCGGGTTCTGGGTCGTCGGCTGACGTGGGCAGATTTGACTCGGTGAAGTCTTGCAAACGAAATACTTTTGAATAGAGTATGGGGTCGGGCGCGCAACAGACCCGACCCCAAAAACGGGAAGCACAAGGTTTCATGGGCCTAGTTGCGAACAAAGTCGCCCATAAACCAACGCCCCTAGGGCCAAAACCCGCTTGTCTGCCTTCCTCAAGGTCAAGCGGGTTTTGCTTCTTCCGTCGGCCGCCTAGTTGGCCCTAAAGTTATTCTCGCAAAACGCATCTGCGACTCCTTTCGCATTTGGATCAATTAGGTTCCACTACATTTGGCCACAGGCAGCCTTCTTCGTCTTTTCGAACGCGCCCCCCTCTTGTGAGGTTGGCGATGCTGGCAGAGATCACTCGGCGTTTATCGTTGGCGGAAGATTCAATTTCATTCTCCAACGCATCAATTAACTTCCCGGTCCTAATGCCAGGATTTTTGGCTACATAGTCGGCGATCATGCCAGTTGTGCCGCCGTCCCGACTACCATTTAGACCGCCGGCAGCAGTCGATTCAGCTCCCAACACCACGGCCCCCTTGCGAAGCTCATGCAGCATCGAACGCTCGGTTTCTAACTTGGATGCTTCATCGGCCAGCGACTCAAGCCGCTTACCGATAGAGGCGATACGATGGTCCACGTATTCAAGGGGAATAGCCTTGTTCATGATTGCGGATCGTACCGCGCCAGATTGCCCCGTCAAGCCTCGATTGCCCGGAAAGTCAATTATGCAAACTGAACCCAAACCGGACCCGCTTGCCTTTGATCGCCTCATGCGCGGCCTGACAGCCGTCCCCAAGGCAGAACTTGAGGCGGAGATAGCCAAGGAAGAGCGGGAGAAGGCCAAGGCCGAGAAGGAGGCCAAGGCGAAAAAGTGAAGCTGAGGATCGGGGGTATCAATTAGACCGGATCGCGGTTTGATGAATCTAGTATATAGTTACCTTTTTTTAAACGTCATCCCCAGCTTCCGCAACGCCTTGCCCACCGCCCAGGCCGAGCAGCCCACATCCAGGCGTTGCCGCAGTTCTTCGAGCGTCGCGTCGGGCTGAGCCTCGACCAGTTGCCGCAAGCGTTCGGGGTCGATCTTGCGGGAGCGGAAGCCCCCGCCGGTACGGGGAGCGATGTCGCCACGCTCCCGACGGTGTTGCTTGAGCCGCCGCACCCACGCCGGGCTGACCGAGGATTTCGACGTCACCTGTTGAGTAGGCAGCCCCGCGTCGCAATCGTCGATCACCCGCTGCCGCAAATCCATCGAGTACGCCTTCATGGCCAGACCTCCTTGTCTGAACCATGTCATACCCTATCGCTGACCGAAGCGCTAGGGGTAGGGTTGGTATGCTCTAGCACCTACTCGACGAAGGCCTGGAACAAATCACCATTCACCGGTCCATCGACAAGCGTCGAGAAGATCGCGAGGCCGAGGCCCAACGCCGCGATGAGCGTGGTAATGTGCCAATGACCGTGCGGCGTCTCAGCGATCACCCGGCTGACCCTTTGGGGTGAAGCGGGGGCGTGATAGATGGCTGGGCGAGCAGCGAGGGCTTAAGGCTGATCGCTTCTTTTTCATCGGACGAGACGCGGGCCAAGACCAACATGACCCTGACGCACGGCCTCACGCCCGGGCGGTCCTGCCCCGCGGCGACGACCGTCTTTTTTATACGTCAGGTCGCAACGCCTGGTCCACGGCGCTGACGCTGCAATCCACGCCGAGCATCGGGTGGTACTCCGCCGCGGTCGCGTCGGGACACCGCTCGACCAAGGCTCGCAGCCGATCGGGCTCGACCTTCACCCGCCTTACGCCGCCCCGCGGCAGCGGCGTGGTCCGGCCCTGTTCCCGTCGGACCTGATTGATCCGACGCACCCACGACTTGCTCACCTCAAACATACTCGCCACCCGCCGCGTCCTGATGCCACGATCGCACGCCGCCAACACCCGCTGACGCATTTCCGGGGGATACGCCCTGGCCATCCGTGACCTCCAAGAGTGAAAGGTCAAAACGCTACGGCCCACAACCCCATCGCGCAAATCGACCGCCAGCGACAAAGCGATACGAGTGCATCCCGTTCGCTCTAAATACTTCCGCACTTCAATGGATCCGGAGATCCCGGTTCTGCGACGTTTTTTCGGTGGAGTTGGTGTCGACTTCTTGGGATGTGTCTGATTCCTACTCCGCCAGCCAGTCGGGAATCGCGACGTTTTGCAGTTCCAGGCCTTCGAGTGCGATAGCGACTTCGGGCTTGATCTGCATGCGTGCGTCGGTGGAGACATCAGCGGTAATCTTCGTGTTGCGCAGCAGGACCGCAGCGGGATGGGCCGGGACTTTGGGATTACCTGGCCAGGCTGACACTCGGAGCGGCACGCGGTGTCCGGATTCGATAACGCAGTCAATGAGCTGGTGATCGCCCCCATTAAGCACGACCACCGGACCGCGAGAGCCCGAGAGGGTACACCGGATCATTAGGGTACGACTGGCGTGAACGTGGGCGATGGCCGAGTAGCTGTCCGCAAAACGACAATCTTCGAAAGCCGCTTCGGCCGTCTGATGCAAGCTGGCGGATTCGTCGTAGTGCCCCGCGCTTACGACGCGTTCAAAACGCAGGCCTCGGGCTTGGCCAGCCACGCCGATACCATCGTTGAGCGTGTGGACGAGCCGCAGGTCGCGGACCACGATGTCGCGGGTCTTGCCGCCTACGCGGATGCCTTGGAGGCGACGACCGAATTCGAGCTCCGACACGTCGCCGGCAACGTAGAGCCAACCCTGCTTGCCGTCTTCATCCAGCTCGAATGCGAACTCTCCTTGCACAAGTTCCTCGGGCGCAGGGAACGACTTGACTTTGTTGTCGTTGGGTTTTTGGTTCATCACTTCCACGCGACCGTCGACCACGAGCAGGTAGCGGTTCAGCGGCGTGTTGGGTAGGCGGATCCGTGATAGGCCATCGGCCACCTGCTCCCACGCCTGCGAATCGAGCGGGTCGGCCCCGGAAACCGTGACGCCGGGGCCTTCAAGCGTCAGGCCGCGCACGTTCACCAGATCGATCTGTTCGCGGAACGTCGCGCCCGGCGGGCCGATGCGGATCACGTCGCCGGGGGTAGCGCGGTCGACGGCCTCTTGGATCTTAAGCAGCGCGGCATCGGCCGTGCCATCTTGACCGTCTCGGCCGTGATCGGCGTCGACGTGCCAGTCGCGGGCCGACGCGGTAACGGCCATGACGGGGCACAACCAGAGACAGAGGATGGCAACCGGGGCGATGAGCGTTTGACGCATAGCGAGCGCGTTCCTTTTATTCGAAGAAGTACCAGTAAGTCCGGGTGGCTTCGAGCGACAGGCGGGCCACGCCTTGAGGTGCGGGGATCTGCTGCCCGGTGAAAGCATCGATGAGGCGGGTCTTGCCCGGCGGCAGCGTGAGCGGATATTCGCCGGTGCGGGTAGCGTGGATCGAGGCGAAGACGCCGCAGAGATCGATGCTTTTGCCGCCGGGGGTCGAGGCGACGTAGGCCCCGGCGTCGGCGGCGATCGCGTTGAATAAACCCGGTTCGACGGCAAAGTGCGCGGCGATGTACACGCTGGTCCAGTCGGCAAAGCGCTTCAAGGCGGCGGCGACCTGGCCGGTTTCCTCGTAACGCATCAGCGGCGTCGCGGCGTCGTCTTGGATCCAGAATGGCTGCGGCGAGCGGACCGTGATCGGAGAACGGACCGACCCTCGGGGCTTGACGGCCGCGAAGAATTGCTCCACCCCGCCGGCAAAAGGCAATGCGTGCTCGGTAAGGGGTGCGCCTTCAAGGACCATCGGCGTGCGGCGATGTTCGCCGGGGCGGGTGTGGGCTTCGATGCCGATCAGTTCGGACATTTTGTCGGTGCCGATGCCGTCTTCGGACATGTACCCCGTGTCGCCCACGAAGACGAGCGTGCGTCCTTCGCCCTTCAGTCCGTCGATGAATGCTCGCTCGGCATCGTCGAGGTGCACGTTCTGCGAGAACACGAACACGCGGTACGCGTCGCGGTGAGCGTGCCGCATCAGCGTCCCAAGGGTCATCTGATCGTAGGGCACGCCGGACACGGACAGCTGCGCACCCTCGACGACCTGCTGGCCGAACTTCGCCCACGTCCGACGGCGGTCCAGGTGGCCACGCAGATTGCCGCGGACCACCACCACGTCGGGGCGGAAGTCGTCCCGGGCGATGCGTTCGGAAACCCGTTGGGCGATGCGTTCACGCGAAACGATCAGGTCGAGCGATTCGGGGTCGTCGACGAAGTTATTGCCGCCGTGCTCGAAGTAGAAGTAACCGCCGCCGCGGGCGAGGTTGGTGCCGGCGAGCTTGTCGTGGATGGCCCGGTGTTGCGCTGCATTGGCCGATCGGCTCAGCAGGAAATCGAACTCCTCGGCCCCCGTAACACGAGTGTAGTGCGTCCGCAGGTCCAGGTCGGTCGACCACATCTTGTCGGGCCGAGGAAACTCAAGCCCGGTCCATGCCGAGACGAGCCCCGGGGCCCGCACGCCGTACGTGTGGTAATTCGGCGACTTGTCGATGTGTTCGACGTCCACGAAGGCGTGGTCGAACGCGTTGTAAGTAGTGATAAGAAGCGGCCGGGGCCACGCGGCTTTAATCTCGCCGGCGAGGCGATCAATCTTCCACCACAGGTGCGAGCGGTGCATCAGGTTCAGGTCTTTCCACGGTCCGTCGACGTGGTACGTGTCGTTCGGATCAACCTGCGTGGGCGGCGGCAGCTCAACGCTGTCGAAGGCCGTAACGGGCTGCTTCCAAGCGCGAGACAACGCCTCGGGTGTGCCGTACTTCTTTTCGAGGTAACGCCTGAACTCCGCCCGGGCGTCGGGGTTCCAGTCGATCGGCCCTGGCTCAAACCGGGCGTCTTGCCCGCCCATCAAGCAGAAGCCCACGATGCTGTTGGCGTAAAGCGAGTCCTCGAGCCACTCCACGAGATGACCAACGATCCCGCGGACATCCGCCCAGTATTTTTCGGAATAGACCGACGGCTGGCGGTAGTAGACCTCGTTCGGATCGTCGGGGTTTTCGGGTTCGGGCAGCGATTCCCCGTAAAAGAGATTGCGTTTATAATACGAAGATTGCCGGCCCGCTGGCTTACGCTTGTACGCGCGGACGCCTTCGTCGTTGTACGCAGTCTCGGTGGGGTTTTCTTCGATCCACGCTTCGTAAGGGTTGATGTCTAGGCCGAGGATGACGTTGGCGTTCGGGTTCTGACGGTAGACGGCCATCAACTGCCGTTCTAGGTTGGCGAAATCGATCGTGTGCTGGCCGGTCCAGATGAACGGCGAGGGCTCGCCTGAGGCGACGGGCATGAAATCGATAAATAGCGGACCCAGGGGCACCATCACTGTGGTGGGCATGTCCGTCTGCCGGCCCATGAGTCTGTAGTCGTAGTTGACGGCGCTGCGTTTGAGCGACCAAGCCGGGGCCGTGGGCTGCCCGTTGCGGTGCATCACCGGCACGCCCGGCCCGGGTACGAGTTCAAAGGCTTGCGGCTCACGTTCCGTGAGGACGTCCAGCACTTCCTGCTCACTATAGGGAAGCCGTTTTTCGGGCTTCGGGCGGGCGACGCCCTGCCGCTCGGGGTAGATCTGGATCTGCCGGATCTGAACAGTGTGAGGGTTGCCGTAGAGCGTGACGTACGGATACGAGCCGGTCGGCCACCGCCGATTAAACCCCCGAACGTACCGGCCCGGCTGGACCTGTTTACTTCCCTGCAACGCGTAAACGCGCTGGCTCCATACCTCCGGCGGGGTGTTCACAACGAACATGTGCCCCATCGTCCACATGCCGCCCGTCACGAACGGTAGATCCCGGGGCGTAGCGTCGGGATCGTCATGGACGTGCAGCCCAAGGTTTGCTGATAACGGCGCATCGTCCGAACGATATACGCAACGCAGAACGTAGCGTTGCCCGTTTTTTAACACCAATCCCGACCCCGGGCGGATCATGACAAAACCCAAAGCATTGTCTTTACGGACGTTGAGGATGGTTCGTCCGTCTTCGGCGTTGACGACTTCGAACGAGCCCTCCGCGCCTTCCTCGAACGACACCCGCCAGTCCGCATCGGGCGTGAAGTTCACGGCCTTCGCTGGCCGCCAATTCGTGTCGAGGGTGTCGATGACCGGATCCGCTGATGCGGAGCCGCACGCGAAGAGCAAGTGCAGAGCCAAAAAAACGCCACATATTTTCAGAGAAGAAAACCGACAGGCGATGGCATTCATGGTTTGTCTATCCGGGATCAATCGGCTCAAAAACGCGGTGACGAGGTGGTTCGAAGCTTTTTGGCGATGTGATTTCTCAGGCAAGCTGAGCGGTGGGTATATGTACTAATAGTATAGTACATTTCGAACCCGAGGCAAACGTCAATTATTTGGTCACCTACCGTCGGATTCGAACGGTCCCAAAGCGGTATAGGCATCTTTGGTCACGCCAAAGCTCGCGGCGACAAGGAAGCTTGCCTCGGGTTGCATTCCGACAGCCGAAAGGGGTGCTCCTGATTCATCTGGAGCCGCAGCTTGCCAACGGGTTTTGCGGAAGGCTCAGGTTTAGCCAGGAAAGATCAGGTCGGCTTCGACGAAGTGGTGGTGGCCGATCGGGGTATCGAGGTCTGGAGTCTGGTCGATCAGTCTCAGCAAACGCCCGGCGGCAATCCCGGCCAAGCGATCGGCGGATTGGACGCAATATGGCCAGCCCCGCTTTGCCGTTCGTGCGGGGTCTTGCGGACTGAACACCGCAGGGGCGACTCGCTTACCTGCGGGGTCTAAAGCCGCCAGGGCTTGGTGAGCGGCTTCTTCATACATGCCACCGATGATCACCCCAAGGCGGTCCCGGCCTGCGAGCAGAGCATCGAGGCAAGCGTAAATGTCTAAATCGGGCGTGTGTTGGCCCAGCGCGATCCGTTGACGGGATCGATTGACAACCTCGCAGTAATCCTGGTGCAACTGGACGATGGCGGGCATCCGGAACCCGCCGGTGATCAGAGCCACGGGCGTGGGTGATTTCTTCGGGCCGGCCAGTCGGGTTATCAGCTGATCCATCGCAGGCCGATACGTGTGGGCCACGATCTCAAGGGGCGGGGAGGAATCGTTTTGGTCTTTCCGTGCGTGCTGCTCAGCCAGCAGGGCGTGGCTGCCAGCCACCACCATGGGTAGGCCGAACCGCTGGCCGAGATCCAGAAACGACGCGTTGACGTAGCCGTCGATGATCAGGCCGTCGATTTCGCCCGCGGCGAGTTCGGGCGGGATGCGTTGGGCGATCAGGTCCGACGCGTTCATTTGGGCCCAGCTGAAGCTGACGCCTCGTCCTGAGAAATACGACTCAAAAGCGACGAGTTCCTGCAGGACGTACGGGCTGTGCGGAGCCGATCCGTCGAGATTGACGTGGACAAACAAGACCCGCCGCAAGCGATTTTGCGGGCCCGCTGCAGCGGAGCGGGGATGATCGGACCGGCCGGCACGCGTTTCGTGCGCGGCAGCATCGACCGCGTCAAGCGAAACGTGCGTGCCAATGCCGCGGTTCCGGGTGATGAGCCGGTCGTTTTCAAGGAGCTGCAACGCCTGACGGATCGTGATTCGGCTGACGCCGAATTCTTCGGCCAGTTCGTGCTCGTTGGGAAAGCGGTCCCCGGGCTTGAGTTGGCCACCGGCGATCGCGCCGCGGAGGCGAACAGCCACCGCCTCGTACTTGCTCAGGCCCGGTTCGAGCGTGCCTGCCTTGATGTTGACGGGGTTTTCGGGCATTAAGGTGGCATTCAACGCGTTAGAAAGCCCGCGGCAAAAAGCGTGACGCGATAGCGATGCGAATCAGGTTAAAGTTTAACCTTTCTCGGGCTCACTGGCGCGTCGTTTCCACTCCCGTCAGACGCCGACAGAGATGAGTTGCGCCGGAGCGACCGGGCCGTGTTGCAGCGGGTCGTCAGTGTCTTCCATCCAGCGGTCTAAGCGCTGGCGAAGGGCTTCCAAGTCTTGGCTGTGCCGGGGGTTGCCGATGAGGTTGTGGCGCTGATGAGGATCAAAAATGCAGTCGTATAAAGCTTCGGGGTCTTGCGACCGGTCCGCCCAGCCCGCCGCGATCCAATGGTCTCTGGAGGCACCGGGATCGCAATTGGCGGGCAAGACCGGGTGGTTGTCGGCGAAGCGGCGGATGTATCGGAAGCGGTCGGTGCGGACGCTCCGCATAGGTTCATAGGCGGCGTGATAGGTCATTTCGGTGAAGACCGCGGGATCGTCGTTGCTGCCCGGACTGATCGGCACCTTGGACGTGGCGCCGCCCAATGCGTCGGTGCGTGACCCGCCCTCCCACCAATCCGGCGCTTCGAGGCCAGCTAACTCGAAAAGCGTCGGGAACACGTCCAGGTGGCTGGCCAAGCGGTCGGTCACATGCCCCTCGGGGACACCCGGGCCGCGCATCATCAGCATCACGCCCGTGCCGTGATCGGTGAGATTGGCCTTCATGTCGGGGAAGGCGATGCCGTGATCAGTCGTAATAACTACCAGCGTGCGGTCGGCCAAACCGTGACGGTCCAAGGCCTCGAGCACCCGGCCGATCATCGCATCGGTGCCGCGAATCGCGCGGACATAGCGTGCCATATCCGCGCGGGTCTTGGCCGTGTCGGGCAGCGGCACGGGAGGGCGGACGAACCGCGGGTCGGCGTCTAAATCGCCAAAACAGGGGAAGCCGCCACCGGATATGCGATGGGGCGAAAAGTAGCCGACGTTTAGGAAAAACGGCGGATCGTAGTCGGAACGCTGAGCCAGAAAGGCTTCGGCATGCTCGGTAGGCGGCAGGAAGTCGGCATCTAGAGTCAGTAATTCGCTGTAGCCGATGTCCTCAGGCCTCACCCCCGCCGCCGGGCTGGCGACGTGCTGGAAACCAGCAAGCGCGGTGTGGTAGCCCGCCGTGCGGAGCGGATGGACGACGTGCTTGCCGTAATCGTCAATACGGAACCCGTGGTGAGCGAGGCCGTGCATACCGCACTGGTGGGCGTATTGCCCGGTCATGAGCGACGCGCGACTGGCCGAGCAGGTCGGGGCCACGCAGTGCGCGTGGCGGAACACCGTGCCCCCCTCGGCGAACGCCTGGAGCGCGGGGGTGGGGATGGCGTAGCCGTAGGGCGAGGCGTACTGCCCCGCGTCGTGCATGTGGATTAGCAGAAGGTTCGGACGCTGCTTCGCGGCGGGCATGGTTTTCCGTGATTGGGTGGCGTAAGGCTGATTATTGCGGCTGGAAATACATATATGTTACGACAATTTGACGGGTCGTCCATGGGAATTGATGGATGAAAATGAAGGCGAACTTGAACTTTCCCGCTAATTTGTCATATTTGTTATAAACTAACGCTTTGCCAGACATCTTCATAGATCCAGCCCCCCTCGTCGCCCACTCCGCTTGCTGCCATGTCTCAACCGCCCAACGTCCTGTTCATCAATACACACGATTCCGGCCGTCACTTCGGTTGTTACGGCGTGCCTTCGGTCCAAAGCGATGCCATCGACCGTATCGCCGCCGACGGGGTGGTGATGGAAAGCATGTTCAGCTGTGGCGCACATTGCAGCCCGAGCCGGGCATCCATGATGACCGGGCAGTACCCCCAGCGCCACGGCGTATTGGCCTTGACCCACGGCACGTATCTCTACGAACTCCGCGACCCGCGGCAACACCTGTCGCATCTGCTGCGGGAACGCGGATACGCCACCCACTTGTTCCACTTTCAGCATGAGGCAGAGAACCCCCGCGACCTGGGTTTCGACGGCCTACATGGGCTGAACGAACCGGCCGGGCGTTTTGAAACGCCCGCTTTCGAGAGCCATCGGTCCGCCCCGCTCGTTGCGGACGACGTCGTTCGATTCCTCGAAGGCTTTGGAGCAAATTCGGATGGCCGGCCATTTTTCGCCCAGGTTGGGTTCTTCGAGACCCACGAGCCCTGGGACTTCGGCGGCGTCGAACCCGACCGTGAGCGTGGCATGTGGGTCCCGCCGTGGATGGCCAACACCCCGACCGCACAGGCACGGCTGGCCGCTTTCCAAGGGTCGATCCGGACGCTGGACCACGCGGTCGGGCGGATCGACGAAGCCTTGCACCGGGTGGGACTGGCCGAGGACACGTTGGTCGTGTTCACCACCGACCACGGCATCTCGTTCCCGCGGGCCAAGTGCACGATGTTTGACGCGGGGGTTGAGATCGCGTTCGTGGTTCGCTGGCCGGGCGGTGGCCTGACCGGCGGCCAGCGTTGCGACGCGCTGACCAGCAACGTCGATTTCGTTCCCACACTCATGGACTGGCTGCATCTCGACACGCCAGGCGACCTGGACGGCGTCAGCTTCGCGTCCGCCGTGAGCGACGGCGACGCGGCTCGCTCCGAGGTGTACGCGCAATTCACCATGCCCGAAAACCAAGCCCGCATGGTCCGCACCGACCGCCACAAGCTCATTGCGACGTTCACGCCCAACAAGGCTTTTGGCTGTCCCGTCGATCTCGAACGGCCAGGAACCTTCCACGGCGAACCGCCCCTGCGGCTGATCGACCTGGAAGCCGACCCGCTCGAGGCCAACAACCTCGCAGACGATCCCGCGTACCGGGATACCCGCGAGCGACTTTCCGCCTCATTGATCGACTGGATGCAGAACGTCGAAGACCCGATCCGAGACGGCGCGGTCACCCCGCCTTTCCACAGCATCGCCATGCGTGACCTCTTGCCCAGCGTGGGCTGAACGGCCAAAGAATCCGTATTGCTATTACGCCGCACCCAAACGCATACCTCAAATCCGGTTCCCGATTTGTCGCCCAACCGTCCTCACATCCTCATCATCACGACCCACGACACGGGCTGCCTCTTCGGCTGTTACGGCGTCGCCGAGGTCCACACGCCCGCGATCGATCGCTTCGCGGCCGAATCGGTGCAGTTTGATCGGTGCTTCACGCCCTATCCGCAATGCAGCCCGAGCCGGGCGTCGCTGTACACCGGTCTTTACCCGCAGCGGCACGGCGTGATGGGCCTGGCCCACGAGCCGTTCGGCTACAACCCCTCCGACCCCACGCGGCACCTGTCCCACGTCATGGCCGAGGCCGGGTATCGCACCACGCTCTGCGGCTTGCAACACGAGGCTACCGATCCCGCAATACTCGGTTACCAAGCGGTCCACCGCGAACGCAAACCCGACCACCAACGCTATCCGGCTGAAGACGTCGCCGACGCCGCCTGTGCCGTGCTGGAAGGCCACGCCGACGACGACCGCCCGATGTTCATCAGCGTCGGCTTCAAAGAAACCCACCGCCCCTTCGACTTCGGCGGGGTCGGGCCCGACACGCAACACGGCCTGCACATTCCGAGCTTTCTCGCCGGCGACGACCCCGTTTTGCGGGACCAACTCGCCCTGCACCAAGGATCGATTCGCAAGGCCGATGCCGCCGTCGGACGCATCCTGGACCGGCTCGACACTCTCGGCCTGACCCGCTACACCTTGGTTGTGTTCACGGTCGACCATGGCATCGACTTCCCCCGGGCCAAACACACGCTCTACCGCAGCGGGCTCCAGGTGCCGCTCATCGTCCGCTGGCCGGGAGGCGGGATCGGTGCCGGGCGACGGACCGACCGCTTTGTAGGCAACCTCGACGTGTTTCCCACCGTCGTCGAAGCCGCCGGCCTCAATCCGCCCGACGACACCGATGGCCGCACCCTCCTTCCGATCTGTCGCAGCGCGGACGCGCCGCCCGTACGGTCCTCGTTGGGCACGGTGTACACCCCGGTGGACCGCCGCGGGATGCTCACTGAGCGCTACAACCTGATCCGAAACTTCGCGCCGTTCTTCGCCAATTCCACGCCGGCCCGCTCGACCCTACCGCCCGGACCCTCGCCATGTGTGCCCCCGGTCGAGCTCTACGACCTCGTCAGCGATCCGGGTGAGTTCCACAACCTCGCGAACGACCCGGACCACCGCGAGGTTTGTCGTTCACTCAACGATCAGATTCGTGATTGGCTCCACGCTACCGAGGATCCCATCCTGACCGGACCGACCCCGTCGCCGGCTTGGCACCGCGCGATCGGCCAGATGCAAGAGAGCTCCGCCCCGTGACGCTTCTACCGACCGGCTCAACCTCACCCGCGACGCCGGCCGACGTCCGCTCGGCCGTCCTGGACAAGCTCTCGGCCTGTATGCCCGAGTTCGACGTGCCGGCCCGCCTCGAAGACCGTTTCGCCACGCTGCATCACGACCTGCGGACCCGCGCGATCCGGGGCTACGACAACCGACGCAGCCTGCTCAACGGCTACAGCTACGACGTGTTCTACGACTGGGACACGTACTTCGAGAACTGTTATCTCGCTCACCTCGGCGAGCCACGCTACTGCCGGGTGAACTCCGAGGCGTTCTTGGACCATCAGCTCGCCGACGGATTCGTCTCGCGGTCGCTTGGTCAGCCCCGGATGCGCCAGCACTACAAGCCGTTCCTTGCGCAGATGGTCTGGCTCGGCGTCCGTCAAGGCCAAGACCCGCGATGGCTCCGCGGGCGTTACCTCCAACGCCTGGAGCGCTACCTCGAACACTGGGTCTGGCACCACGACCACGACCGCAACGGGCTGAGCGTCTGGGACTCGGCCGACCACTCGGGCATGGATAACCAGGACCGCCGGGCCGGGCCGCGGCACGCCGAAGCCGTCGAGGGGGTCGACCTCAACGTCTACCTCGCTCGCGAGTTCGACGCGATGGCCAACCTCTACGCTCGGCTTGACGAACCTTCGGCCGTCCAATCCCATCGGCAACGCGCCGCGGAGCGACGTGAACGGATCAACGACTTGCTCTGGGACGAAGACGCCGGGTTCTACTTCGATCGCCACGAACGCGACGACGCCTTACGCCCGGTCTTCACGATCGCGGGCCTCCTGCCGCTGTGGGACGGCACCGCGACGAAACACCGTGCCCAGAGGTTAATCGACGAGCATCTGACCGACCCCGAATCCTTCTGGCTGCCATATCCCGTGGCGACCTGGTCCAAGCGCGAACCCGATCACTACCAGCTGCGACGCGGACACGAGTGCAACTGGCGGGGCCCGTGCTGGCTCCCCACCAATTACATGATCTTCCACGGCCTGCGGCGGTACGGCCGCGAAGATCTAGCGGAAACGCTCGCCTATCGCACCGCCGAGATGGCACTTCGCGAAGAGGCCACCCGAGAGTTCTACGACGCCGAAACCGGCGTCGGACAGGGACTCGATCCGTTCTGGGGCTGGTCCGCGCTGGCCTACGCGATGCCTTTTGAGTTCGAAGCGGACGTTGACCCGACCGATCTCAAGACCGACGCCCCGTTGCGGCCACTCATATCCGAGACCTGGCCCCTGGAAAACCCGCTCCGTCACCCCGTTGTCACGCCCGCCCGGCCGGATGCCCTCTAACGACACGCTCCTGATCTGATTTCCAAGAGAGCCGATCCAAAATGACCCTCGCATCGCTACCCCTACGTAAGAAGTATGTCGTCGTCGGCACCGGCGGGCGTTGCCGGATGTTCATCGACGCGATCCGCGGCGACTTCGCCGACCACGCCGAGCTCGTCGGGTTCTGCGACACCAGCGTCGCGCGGATGCGAGCGTGGAACGACTACCTCCAGGACCACGGCCACGGGGAAGTGCCCACGTACCCCGCCGAACGCTTCGACGACCTGATCACCGAGACCGAAGCCGACGTCGTGATCGTGACCACTGTCGACGCCACGCACCACACTTACATCGTCCGGGCCATGGAGCTCGGCTGCGACGTCGTGAGCGAGAAGCCCATGACCACCGACGCCGAGAAGATCGAGCAGATCTTCGAAGCGATCGAACGCACCGGCCGGACCGTCCGCGTGGCGTTCAATTACCGATGGCAGCCAGCGTTCTCGCTCGTGCAGGAGGTTGTCGCCTCCGGGCGGATCGGCACGCCCACGCTTGTGGACTTCCAGTGGCGGCTGGACACGTCGCACGGGGCTGACTACTTCCGCCGCTGGCACCGCGAGAAGAAGCACTCCGGCGGTCTGCTCGTGCACAAGTCCACCCACCACTTCGACCTAGTCAACTGGATCCTCGACGACCGCCCGGACACGCTCTACGCCCAGGGCAACCTCGCGTTCTACGGCGAAGAAAACGCCAAGGCCCGCGGCCAAACCTACGCATACGACCGCTACCGCGGCCACGCCGACGCCCAGGACGACCCCTTCGCCCTCGACATCGACGGTGTCTCCGACGACAGCGCGAAGATCAATATGGCCCGCCTGTACCTCGACGCCGAGGAAGAGTCCGGCTACATCCGCGACCGGAACGTGTTCGGCGGCGAGGACCAGTGGCCCATCACGGCCGAAGACACCATGACCGTCAGCGCCCGCTACACCCGCGGCGCGCTGCTGAATTATTCGCTCGTGGCCTACTGCCCATGGGAAGGCGAACGCCTCACCGTCACCGGCACCGAGGGCCAGGTCGAGTACTTCGGCCGCGGGGCGGGGCACATCATCGCCGGCCAAAGCGATGAGAAGCTCGCCGAAGACCAGCAGCAAGGCGAACGCTACGTCCGCGTCCAACGCATGTTCGAGCCCCCAGAAGAACTCGAAATCCCCGACGCCCCGGGCGCCCACGGCGGCGGCGACGCCAAGCTGCTCCGCCGCATCTTCATCCCCGACGCCGAGCCCGACCCGCAACGCCGCGACGCGTCCCACGTTGACGGCGCGTGGTCTGTCCTCACTGGCGTCGCCGCCAACCGATCGATTGAAACCGGGCAGGCCGTCGCGGTCGATCAACTAGTTTCCACACCTATGGGAACGCGGACATAGCAATGACAAGAGTGGAGGGACTTCACACATAGCGTTTTTGCCGTTGTTCGGCTTTGCGAGATCGGGGATCGCGACCCTAGCGTGCTGGCTTTTCGCGAAGGAGGTCACGGATAGCCAAAGCGTACCCCCAAGAACTCTGCGAGCCCATGCTCGCGGCGTACGAACGCGGCATGAAGACCCACCAGATCGACGAGGTATTCTTGGTGAGCAAGGCGTGGGCGCGGCGGGTATAGCAACGTATGGAGCTGTGCGGCGAGACGAACCCAAGGCCCCGCGGCGGGGCGAGGAACGTGAAGATCGACCCGGATCGCCTGCGGGAACTCGTCGCGGAGCACACCGACGCCACCGATGCTGGCTACCACGCGATACTGGGCTTCGGTTGCAGCGTTTCGGCCGTCGATCAGCCGTTGCGGCGTCACGATCTGACCTTTAGAAAAGATGGTCGTCCCGGCCGAAAAGAACCGCCCGGACATAAAGCGTGGCCGGGAGAGATGGAATGCGAAGCTCTGTGAGGTCGAAGTAAACCGCCTCGTGTTAATCGACGAGATCTGGAGGAAGCCCGACATGGACCCCACGAGCGGCCGCGCACATCCGCTCGACGGGTAATCGCCTAGACGCGGCATGGCCACTGCACTAACGCACCGCCACATTCATCGCGTCGCTTGTCGTCGGCGGGGTGATCTTTACGATCCTCCTGAACGGATCGGTCCACGGCGACGTCTTCGAGACCTTCGTTGAGCAGATGCTGACCCACGAACTACACCCCGGCAACAGCATGGGGATGGACATGTCTTGAACCACAAGGTGCGCGGGGCCGGGAGCTGATCGAGAGCGTCGAGGCCAAGTCGCAGTTCCTCCCGCCGTACACCCCTGGCTTCAACCCCTTTGAGACGGTGTTCTCAATAATCAAGCGGGATCTGAGGGACCTGGGCTGCCGTACGAACGGCACGCTCTTCAACCCGCCCTGACCTCGTCACCTGCAACGACAGGTGGAACTGCTTCCAGCACTGCGGATACTCGCTGGGAAGGAAACGAGTCGGCTCCAACTGGCTTCATCAAATTTCTCGATGGGACTTGATGGATCCAGGCGACAGCTGACCTGCCCCCACAGATGATACCGAGTTCTACGCTACTCCAGTTTTTCTCTTCGCTCGATAGCTACCGAAAGATTCTGAACCGCCTCTTGATTGACCAGGATCGGCGGCCACTCCGGATTGTCCTTACGCAGCAATATTTGCCCTTCGTTCAGTGGGTAGAAACGTGCGACCATGCAACCTCCATCCAGCTGTGGTCCTGATCTGCTTTCATTTGAATACATTTTCGGTACCTCACCTTCGGCGAAACGGACAAACACGATTCGACCAGGCGTGAGCTTGCCGTCGTCGCGGTAGGGATCACAATAGCTGAAGATTACCCGGTCGCCCTCGTTCAGCCGCGGCTGCATCGAGTTGCCGACGATCTCAACCGCGAACGCCTGATCGTCGCGAATATCACCGTAGTCCAGGTACTCGTGACCTTGCCCCGAATCGACGCCGTACTCCTCGTAGTCGTGCACCTCGCCGGCGGGAGCCTTGTTGATGAGCGGGATGCCGCGGCCGCCCCGCGTGCGTTCTGTGTTGAACACCCGCCAGGTGTCGTCGAACTTAGCCAGTGAAAGTCCGAACGCCTCGGCGAACTGATATCGCTCAGATGGCTTGACTTTCGTGTCCCCGCGCTCACGGCGGGCGATGTTAGTGCCGTCCAGGCCGACCTTTTTACCGAGGCGGGTCTGGGTCCAGCCGCGTTCTTCGCGGAGCCGTTTGATTGCCGTGCCCATCGCCGTCATGTCTGTACTCCCGTCACGCAGGAAAACGCAAGATCAAGACGAATGTGCTTGATGCTGCGGCTGTGTTAAGCTACTATACCAAACATTAACCTTACTTCAAGTCTTTCGCGGAGATTCGGCGATGGCGGCGATCGGTTGGACTCAATTGGTAATTCGTGACAAGCCCGGCCGGGTGGATCGGGTCTGTTTCGGCCGACCTGTCACTATTTCCCGTCGGCACCGACCGCGTACGGGCGGTTCCTCCGCTCCTGCGGAAACTCTGATCCGGTTCGCGCCGGACCAATGCTTCGGGCTCGTCCGCTGGCGGCGCGACCCGGCGGGCGGGCAGCGCCGCGTCTTCGTGGTCTTGCAGGCGATTCCGCGACCCACGGGGCATCGTCGGGATAACCTTGATCTGAATACTTCTCGGCTTCGTCTGCCCGACATCGATCCAGAGGTGAAGATCCATCTGCTGCTCGAACAACTGGGCCCCGCCGGGTCCGACGGCGTCGTGGACCGGATGCTCGACTTGATCGGCGAGCTGAACGGTCGGCGGATCGACGTTGCGTCCCTAAAACCAAGCTATTTCCGCGAGGTGGCCCACCGGCTGATGGCCGATGGGTCACTGCGGTGGCCGGATTCGCACGACTTCAAAGGGGAAGGTCGTTCGTGAGGTCGCGATGGATGACGTTTTTGCGGCCCATCCACCGTTATCGAATCGGGGTCTGTCTGCTCGGGCTTCTCGTCCTCGGTTTTGTGGTCCATCTCGGCGGCGGCCGACGCTTCGTCGTCGTCAACGTCTCGCCCAGCGTCACGCCAGGGCTCTACGTCCGCACCGACCGGCTTCCGGGGGTGGGCGATTTGGTGAGTTTCGAGATGCCGGCGGCGGCGAGGCCTTACATGTTCGCCCGCACCGGGCACGACGGGGAAGACTGGTTTTTGCTCAAGCCCATGGTTGCCGGGCCGGGAGATGTGGTGGACACCACCAGGGGCGAGGTCAGGGTCAACGGGGTGCCGGTCGCGTTGATGCCGCAGACGGCAGATCGGGTGCCGTCGGTTCCGCTCTGGAAAGCCTCAAAGGTGCTAGGCGACGACGAGTTCTTCGTGCTCTCGACGCGGGTCGTGAACAGCTTCGACAGCCGCTGCTTCGGGCCGATCCGGGTCGGCGATATCGAGGCGGTGCGGCGGGCGTTGGTGACTTGGTAGCAGTTCTTCTGCGCTGTCGATGGGTTGGCGCGTTTGAGTGAGGTTCCCAAGTGATTCAAATGCTTCCGGGGGTTCCGGGGGCCCTGCGCGGGCGGCGGTGCTCCGAAGCCGCACGGGCTTTGGGATAGCCGTTCGTTGCGCTTCAAAGTTGTGAATATTTTTTCTCCGTCCACTGCGTCGGTTCAGCCTACGGCCCGGTGCTCGCGTTCAAGGTCCCCCACCCCTACCCCCGGAAACGGGGGCCGGGGCGGTTCCCGCGGAGCGTTCCACCTTGAGCGCTTGCGCTCCGGGCCGTCTTCACACGCCGCGTGAGGCGACGGGATTCATCTCGATCAGGTAATCGGGGCCCGTTGGCTCGTGCTTATCCCGGCGTAGCCGGGGGAGTGTGTGACATGGCTTCGTTCGACCTGTATCAGACCGTGACCGATCGCATCGTGAACCTGCTCGAATCCGGGGTGAACCCGTGGCGTAACCCGATCCGTGGGGGCAACCAAGGGATACCACGCAACCTCAACTCAGGTAAGGCGTACCGCGGGATCAACGTCTTCCTGCTGGCGATCACCGCGTGGGAACGGGGCTACCGCTGCCCGTGGTGGCTGACCTTCAAGCAGGCCCGCGACCGGGGCGGGACCGTCAAGAAGGGTGAGAAGTCCACACTGGTCATCTTCTGGAAGACCTACGACACCCAGGACCGCAAGACCGGTGAGGACATCAAGGTGCCCGTGCTCCGCTACTACCGGGTCTTCAACGCCGAGCAATGCGAGGGCTTGGACCTGGGAGAATACGAGCCGGTGGAACCGATCGCGTTTACCCCGTTGGACAGCTGCGAGCAGATCGTGCGGGGGTACGTGGAGACCGGAGACGGGCCGAAGGTGGTCCACGAAGGATTCCAGGCGAGCTACAGCCCCACCCTCGACCGGGTGCGGATGCCCGAACCGGGGTGGTTCACCGGGGCCGAGGCGTACCACCACACGCTCTTCCACGAGCTGGTCCACAGCACCGGACACAGCACCCGAATCAACCGCGGGCTGGACCGTGAGCTGCGGCCGTTCGGCTCACCCGATTACAGCAAGGAAGAGCTGATCGCCGAGATGGGGGCCGCGTTCCTCTCGGCGGAAGCGGGGATCGAGCCGCAGGTCATGGACAACGCCGCGAGCTACCTGCAGGGCTGGGTCAAAGCCCTGAAGGGCGACAAGAAGCTGGTCATCACCGCCGGGGGAGCCGCCCAGCGAGCCGCGGATCACATCCTCGGGCGGACGCCCTTCGGCGGGTCGCCCGCCGAGCAGACCGGTGACTCGGAGGGGACCGCGGAAGCGGACCACCTGAAACACGCCGCGTAAGCGAATCTTGCACCGCCTGGCGGACCGAAAGGTTCGTCAGGTGATTCACCGCACCCGGGTCGAGTCCAACAGAGTTGTATTCACGCTAGGTCCAACTTCTTCACCGTCCTGATCGGCAGGTACAGGTGATTCACATCGTCCCTTAAAGCGGTGAACCCGTACTTCAAATAAAACTTCCGGGCCGCGTCGTTGATCGCCACGACTTCGACCGCGTGCATGCCTACCTCGTCGGCGACCCTCACCGTCCGCGCCAGCGCATCGATCAACAGCATTTCGCCGAGCCGTCGGCCCTGCGCCGACCGGTCCACCGCCAGCCGCCCCAGGTGCGCGACCGGCACCGGATAACGCGGCAGCCGCTTGCGCTGATCCTGATCGAGTAATTCAAAATCCACCGCCCCGGCCGACAGCGCGTAGTAACCCAAGACCGCGTTGGGAGCGCCTGCTTGAACCGCGACGTAATGCTGGCTCAATCCCGCCCGCTCGTTCTGGCCGGCAAAGCGCTGGAGGTAGACATTGAGTTCATCTACGCCGCAGTCAAACGCCGCCCGGTCGTGACGTTTGGTCAGCTTCTCGATGATGGGGGCGGGCGTGGTCTTAGCCACGGGCGGCTTGGTTCCGCTTATACCGCCGAGCCGCACCCTTGAGCGCGGCATTGGGCTTTTCATCCGCGTCTAGTAGTTGCAGGAACGTATCGCGGTCCCGCGCCGACAGCCGGGTGAGCGTCGCCTCCTGCACGGTCGCCTGCGCCCGCTGCACCAGGTGCGACACCGCGTAGTCCGACATCGACTGCCCGGACAACGCCGCGGCCTGCTCGATCAGCCGCTTATGATCGGCCGAGAGCCGCATGTCCAGCCGTGCATCGCGGCTCTCGGGCTCGAGCACGGTACGTTTCGAAGATGAAGCGGTCGGAGGCATCACGATCTCCTGTGACGGACTATCGAATATGTACGGCAGATTGCCGTACACAGCTTACCGCCGCGAAAGGATTTTGACCAGTTTTTTGAGTCAGCCGGCGAACGGTACCGGCGGACACACCAGACCCGCGCGGGGACGCCCCGCCAAACCGCAGGCCGCCCAGGATACGGCCCGATGCTCGGCCGCAAGGTCCCCCCCGGAAGTCAAGACTGGGGCCGCATCAGTGAACTGAGTGCAGAAGACGGCAAGGTCACTTCTGACCACGATTCCGGGGGCATGTTCCGGGGTTCTCGCGGAGCGTTCCACCTTGCGGCCTGCGCGTCGGGCCATGCGAACCGGCCTTCCGTTCCGGGCATGGCGGGGTGTGCCTGTCACCCCCGGAAGCCGAGCCGTGCTACGCGGCTCGACGCTTCCGGGGAATGGATCGAGTGTTCGATCCGGCACGCCCCACCGGCCCCCGGAAGGCCCCCTGTGGACCGCTCGAAAGGAGCTTCGTGATGCATCGTTTGATTCCGCTTGGTCAGTTGTTCGCCTCCCGCACCAACCCGCGTCGGGTCCGTCCCGAACGGGACGCCCACCGCCGCCTCGTGGCGTCGATCCGCGCCTACGGCCTGTTGGAGCCGCTGGTCGTGCGCCCCCGCCCTAGGAAGGCGGCCGGGGGTGACCCGGAGGACGGATCGCTTCCCCGCTACGAAGTGGTGGCGGGTCGGCGGCGGCTGGACGCGTTACGCACCATCCACCGCCGGACCCCGCTGGAAACCCTGAAGGTGTTTCCGGGGGCGGGCGCTTCCGGGGGGGTGCCGTGCATGATCCACGATGTGGATAGTGAGACGGCCCACGGTATGGCGTTGTCGGAGAACTTTGCGCGGGAGGGGATGCACCCGCTGGACGAGGCCGAGGCGTTCGCCCGGCTCGCCCACGTCGACGCCAAGGGTGTCGCGGCCATCGCCGCCGAGTTCGGCGTCACCGCCCGGTACGTCCGTCAGCGGATGAAGCTGGCCGGGCTGGCCGACGTGGTGAAGGCCGCGTTCCGGGCCGGGGAGATCGACACGGCCACGGCCGAGGTGTTCGCCACCGTCCCCGCCGAAAGGCAGGCCGAGGTGTGGGAGGAGGTGGACGGAAAGGTCCACCACGCCCGACACGCCGAAAACCTGATCGCGTCGGGGTGGATCGACGCGGCCCACGCCCGGTTCGATCTCGAAACGGTCCCTTCCGGGGCGGTGTCGTCGGACCTGTTTGGGGACCGGGTAAGGATCGAACGGAAGGTGTTCATGGATAAGCAGGCCGAAGCGTTGGTCGCAGAGCGGGATGCGTTGCTCGACGACGGGTGGGCGGAGGTCGTGATCGCCCCGCGTGACGAGGTGCAGGACCGGCTGTACGCCATGACGCCCGCCCCGGTAGGGTTTGATGGGGACACGCAAGCCCGGCTCGAAGCCCTGTCGGCCGAGCGTGAAGCGCTCGGCGAACAGCTAGACGGGCTGGGCGAGGACGCTACCGACGAGGATGCGGAAGCGCTGTACGAGAAGCTGGACCGGCTCGAAGAGCAAGTGGAGCGGATCGAAACAGTGGCGGTGCCGCACCACGACGAAGAAACCAAAGCGGTGGGCACAATGTTCCTCATCGTCGGAGGCGATGGCGCCGCAGACACCCAGGCCCGCGTCCCGCGCGGGTCAATTTCGCATGAAGGGTCGAATGGGAAGCCGGGCAAGGTTCCGGGGGCAGGGGCATATCCGGGGGGGCTTCCGGGGGCTGCAGCGGAACTCGGCACGGATCGTCTATCTGATAAGCAGACCCGCTCAGCGCTGGCCCACGAGGTGGTGGCGGTGCGGTCGGCGTTGTCGGCCGACGACGCCCGCGCCGACCGGACGCGGCGGGTGGTGCTGGCGTTGCTGCTGCACCAGGCGGTGTCGGCGAGTCCGGCGCTGCTGGTCCGGCGAGACGCCGACCCCATCGACCGGTCGTTCGCGTTCGATCCCAACACCGCCGGGCAGGACCATCCCCACCCGTCCATTGTGTTCACGCCTTGGGCGAAGACCGTCGCCCGGCGGGATGCGTTGGACCCGTTGCTCGGCAAGTCTTGGGTCGATGAGGCCGAGGCCTATCGGACGATCAACGAACTGGACGACCGGCGGCTCGACGCCCTGATCGAGTCGCTGATCGTCGCGGCGGTGTCCGGATCGCTAGCCGGACGCAGCCCGCTGATGGGGCTGCTCGTGGCGGACTTGGAGGTGGACGTACGGGCGTTGTGGACGCCGGACGCCGAGTGGTTCAAGGGCTACCGCAAGCTGCAACTGGCCCGGCTGCTCGGGGAGCTGCACGGCCCCGCGTACGGCCCCCGGAAGTCCGCAGCCGAACGCCGGAAGAAGTCGGAGCTGGTCGATGAGCTGGCGTTGCTGTTCAAGAAAGCCAACGCCGGGCGGCTATCTGACGCCGACCTGTCGGCCCGCGTCAACGCATGGACCCCGGCGTGTCTGACGGATTCGGAAGATGCGATGGAACCCGAGGCGGAAGACGACGCAGCCGAACCCGGTGCCGATGCGGATGACACGTGCCGCGACCGTGGGACCCACGCCACCGCGGCGTGAGCCCCAGAAAGACACACTCTGAAGCGTTCTTCTTATTCATCACTGGATCGCTGCGGGAACGCGGCGGTCCGGTTTTACGCGCGGGACGGGCCGAAACCCACGGGCGTATCACGACACTCGCGCACCCAGACGAATGAACGTAGCGGCATGTCCGGCCGGGTAGATACCGGGTGCTTCTCGGTACTTATGACGCCCCGAAATCCTTTCGATATCGACCTAAAGGGCCAGTTCCAGCACCGGTCCCCGCCCCCGAAAACGGGAACGAAGACGCGGACACGTCAAACCATCACGCGTCACTCGCGAACACCTTGGGCATCCCGTAAGTCCCCTCGTAACCCCGTCATCCTGGCCCCCTCAGTCATCACTCGGTCGTCTCGAACCCCCGGCGTAAGCGAGTTCGACGTGCGGGTTCAACACGCACCGTCATCATTCCGGAGGCGAGTCCGGAACGCGGTTAAGGGCCAAGACCGCCGACCCGGTACAACACCTCACACAGTACCGGCAGGTCGTCCACGCCGAGCAGAACATGACACCACTCCGGCCGCCGATGCGGGAGACCCGGGCAACTACGCACACCAATGGCACCCGCCATCGGTGGCGTTGACCCAGAAGACACGGCGGCAAGCGCACCACACACACGGCGTGAACGGGCTTATGGGCACGATCGACAAGCCGACCCTGACCCCCGGAATCGCGATAGATAGTCCCTCACTTGAAGCGAGGGACGGCTATTTTCCGGGGGTAGGGAGCCGCCGGAGCCGCCGGAGCCGCGCGGGTTCGGGCCTTCACGTCCCGCCATCGTCTCGCTCGGCCCCGGGAATCTGACCCGTCCTCCCCCCGGAAACTTGGGGGTCGGATGCCCGCGCCTGCGGCGGGGCCTCAGATTCCCGGTGCCTCACTCACCGCTGTCATGCCGTGCCCGCCCGCCCGTCGCCGCGTCGCCTTTGGCCCCCTTTTCTGGGGTCGGCGGTTCCTCGTCGAGGCTCGGAATGGTCCGTCAGTGCTTTGCGTACGGACCATCCCAACCCTCTTACCGAAAGGAACCAAGCTATGTCCGACCGTACCAACAAGCCTGTTCACGAAGTCCGCATCGGAGCCATCAAGGCCGCCATCTGGGCCAACGCCACCGACAACGGCAGCACCCGATACGCGGTGACCGTCGCCCGGATCTACCGCGACCGCAACAGCCAGTGGCAGCAGACCACGAGCTTCGGCGTGGACGACCTGCCGGTGCTGCAGAAGGTCATCGACCAGGCCTTCGAGGCGGTCCTAAATCTTCAGGGCGACCCCGGAAACGCCCCCGACCCCGGAAGTAACGACGGCGGGAACGATGACCCGCACGCCGCAACCGCCCCGGCCGGGGACACCGCAACCTCCGGCAACTCGCGGGAGCTGCAGGCTTCCGGAACTCCTGGGGACCAGGGCAAGGCCCGCAGACGCGGCTGACCCCGTGACGGCGTCGCCGTCTCCGCCCGGTCTCCGCTTCCTTATCGGGAGCGGGGACCGGTGCAGGGGTCGGCCCCCGCAAAACCTTCCGAACGACTACGTAAAACCCTCGACGGCAACCAGCCGCCCCGCTTATCCCCTACCCAAAACTTGAAAGAGTGACACCATGTCCCGTCCCCAACGCTTTCCTCTCGGCCGTATCGTGGCCACCCCCGGCGCCCTCGAAAAACTGTCCCCGATGCAGATCAACCAGCTGCTATTCCGTCACCGAACTGGCGACTGGTCGGACATGGAACCGGACGATCGGGACGCCAACGAGCGTGCCGTCACCAAAGGTTCACGCGTCTTTTCGGCGTTCCAGGTGCGCGAAGACATGCGTATCTGGGTCATCACCGAGGCGGACCGGTCCTCGACCTGCGTGCTTTTGCCGGACGAATACTGACCCTGAACTGGCGCATCTATGACGCGGTCTGGTCGGTCCGTCTCGCCGCCGCAGGCGAGCCGCTCCGTTCGTGTCGCGCAACCAACCGCGATCGCCAAACGCCGCCATTACCTCGGGAGCACGTCCTTGACGTTCGCACTCTGTTTGGTATAATTCATACCATCGAAGTCAGTTTTGCTTCATAGGCGCGTGGTTCATTCGCAACCACGATGCAGGGCTGACCGGTCTTTCATCAATCCATCGGAGAAGAGAGAAGCCATGAAAAACCACGATCCATTTTTGAGGGCAAGAGTAAAGCCGCACCGCTGACGCGGTAACGGCTGGCGGTCTAGGGGGTTACGGCGGTTCACGCCGTGGCTCGGCGGTGCGGGCCGGTGCTGCGGCTTCGCAACACGTGAACCGGACGCAGCTTACGGCGGTTCACCCCGCCGAAACGTTCAATACGCGAGTCCATCCGACTCGCACCCGGAGGAAGAAAGATGCCACGCAATAACCGCGGCGGCCGCGGCGCTCCGCGCTCACAACAACCGAGCAACCCATCGTCCGAGGACCGCGACCGCGTCGCCCGGATGGGCGGTTCCCGCCCCCGGAAGGAGAGCGTCACGGGTGGCCTCGCCCGGCGTCTGGCCGGCTACCGGGGGCGTCTGGACGGCGGCGCGTCGCGCGGCCGATCGACGTTCCGCGGCGGAGCCGGGCGCGTCATCCTGCGCACCTCGGCGTACGCCCAGCGGGTCGTCGTAAAGACCCACTACGTCAAACACCCCCGCCCCCGGAATTTGGGTGCGTCTTCGGCCGCACCAAAAAGCGGGGCGCTCGGCGCGCACACGCGCTACCTGGCCCGCGAGTCGGCGAGCCCCGACGGGGAACGTGGCGTGTTCTACGACGCGCAACGCGAGGGGATCGAGGCCGGGCCGGTGGTCAAAGAATGGGTCCAAGACCGCCACCACTTCCGCGTCATCGTGTCGCCCGAAAACGCCGCCGACCTGCCCGACCTCAAGGCCTACGTACGCGAAGTGGTGCGCCGCTGGGAGGCCGATCTGGACCTGCCCCCGGGTGGTCTGGAGTGGCTTGCGGTCAACCACCACAACACCGACAACCCGCACGCGCACGTCGTGATCCGCGGCTCGCGGCTATACCCCGACGCGGCCCGCGACCCGGAGCGACGCCGCGACCTGGTGATCGCGCGGCACTACATTGCGCACGGGATGCGGGACCGGGCACGTGAGGTGGCGACGGAGATACTAGGTCCCCGCAGCGACCGGGAGGTCCGGCAAGGCCTGTCGCGGGAGCTGCGCGACGAGCGTTTTACGGCGCTGGACCGGATGATCCAGCGGGCGGTGGAGCCGGTGAACGGGACGCTGACGTTCGACGCCGGCCGGTCGCGGCGAGTGGGTTTCGAAGACGAGCACCGCGACCTGGTACTCGGCCGGTTGGCGGTTCTCAAACAGATGGGCCTGGCGCGGTCGCCGGACGACGTGCGCCGCCGGTTCGGGCCGTCGTCGTGGACGCTCGAACCGGGCTGGTCGGCGCAGCTCGAAGACCTCGGGGCGCGGCGGGACGTGATCCGGCAGCTGTACCGGGCGCTCGGGTCGGACGCGGCGAAGCTGGCATCCCGCGTCGAGCGGATGACCGCGGCGAACGCCAAGGTCGCCTCGGTCTCCGGTGTGGTCGTCGCGTTGGGAGCGTCCGATCTCGCACCCGGTGACGGCCCGGAGGCCTTGAGCCAGTCCGGGCTCGGGAGTATTGCCGGGGGTACTTCCGGGGGCGGGGGTGGGGGTGGGTTTGTTGTGGTGCGGGACGGGGAGGGCCGGTTGCACCACGCGATGGTGCGCGACGACGCGGAGTTGGGGGCGATTCAGGTGGGGTCGGTGGTGGAGCTGGGGCGCAACCGGGCGCAGCGGGACCGGATGATCGCGGCGATCCTGGAGGTGGCCGGACAGCATGACGGGGTGTACCGGGCGGCAGACCACGAGCGGTGGTTAGCGACGAGCCGGCCCGACTTCGCGGCGTCGGACCGCGCTCCGTTTGTGGCTTCGCACTTAAAACGATTGGCGTCGCTGGCGCGGACAGAGCGGTCAGGGGTGGCTCCGGAAACTGACAAAGGAGGCCCCCAAGTAGCCGGCTTCCGGATCGACCTGGACCGGCTCCAGCGCTTCCACGACCGCGGCCAACGGGGGCCGTGGGCGCGGGTGGACCTGCACATGCTCAGCCCGGCGACGCTGGAGCAGCAGACCACCGCGATGGCCGCCACGTGGCTGGACCGTCGTCTGTACGAACGCCACAGGATCTCCCGGAAGGGAGACAAGGCCGTCGTGTCGTGGGGCACCGAGGTGGAGCGTGCGTTGGCGGCTCGTGCGGCGTGGCTGGTGGACCGGGGCTATGCCGCGGCCGGGCCGCCGAGGCGGTTCAAGCCGCAGGCCCTACGCCGACTCGCCGAGATCGAGGCGACCGCGACGCGGCAGCAACTCGCCCACGAGACCGGTCGCGAGGTCACCGCGTTGGGCAAGGGGCAGACCGTCAGCGGCCACTTCGTGTCCGTGCGGTTCCTGCACCAGGGCAGGCTCGCCGTCATCGAGACGCCGACCGGATTGGTCGTGACCCCCGTGGCCAAGGCACCGCCGCTGACGCTCGGGACGCCGGTGCGGGCCGAGCGGGTCAACGACCGCATGACGGTGTTGACACGGCGGGAGACGAGCGACCGGACCGCGGAACGTGAAGGGCGGCGTAACCCACAACCGCTCGATCGGAGTGACCGAGGTGAGGAGCGTGAACGATGAGCTCGGATACCTCCGCTACCTCGACTTCGTTCGTAAGCCGCGGCCTTTGGCTGCGGTTGACGTGGATGGTTCTGTCGCTGCTGGTCGGGCTGCAGCTCGGCACGCAATGGGTCGCATCGCGGTTGAATCACAACCCCGCGCTCGGATTCCGCGTGACCGTGGGTGATTCCGGAGGGTCTTCCAGGGGGCGTTCCGGGGGTACTTCCGGGGGCGGGGGTGGGGGCGGGGATGGCTTCCGGGGGTATCCGCCGTGGGGGGTGCTGGTGTGGCGTGGTCGGTTCGGGGATCGGTACCCGGAGTTGTTCGCCACGGCGTTCGGACTGGTCGCGTTGAGCGTGGGCATCGGGGTCGTGACCCTCGCGATCGTGCAGTCCGCCCCCGAAAGTCGAGCGAGCCGTGGTCGGGTCCGCGGGCTGCGGGACGACCACTGGGCGGGGAAGCGCGAACTGGAGCGGGCGAAGCTGATGACCGGCCGCGGCACGGTGGTCGGCAAGCTTGCCACCCCGCGACGGTGGCGAAGAAGTCAACCCGACCGCTACCTCACCTACGACGGGCCCGAACACCAACTCGTGAGCGGCGCGTCGCGGGCGGGCAAGGGCGTGGGCCACGTCGTGCCGACGCTGTTGAACTGGACCGGCAGCGCGCTGGTCTACGACGTGAAGAACGAGCTGTGGGACCTCACCGCGGGCTTCCGCGTCGAGCGCGTGGGACCCGTGCTGCGTTTCAACCCCACTGCTTCCGAAGGCGATAGCGCCCGCTACAACCCGCTGCTAGAAATCCGCAAGGGTCCGCACGAAATCCGCGACACGCAGAACGTGGTGGAAATCCTCGTCAACCCTGATGGAGCCAAACGCACCTTCGACGTGTGGGACCAGAACGCCAGCCAGCTACTGGTGGCGCTGGTGCTGCACGTCCTCTACACGGCCGACGACCTCCGGAAGCATTTGGGCACGGTGCGTGAAATCCTGTTGGACTTCGACCAGACGCTGCAGGACATGCAGACCCTGCCACACCGCCTCGATGCCGATGGGCAACCCCAGGTCCACCCGGAAGTCGCCCGCGTCGCCAAGGAACTCGAAGGCCAACCCGAACGCTTCCAGGCCAGCGTCCGCGCCACCGCGGCGGGCTACCTCACGCTCTACGCCGACGAGATCGTCTGCCGCAACGTCGCCGTCAGCGATTTTTCCGTGAGCGATCTGGTGTGCGGCGACCGGCCCGTCACGCTTTACCTGCAACCCCCGCCGTCGGACGCGCCGCGTCTGCGCCCCTTGATCCGGCTGATCCTCAACCAAGTTTGCCGCGCGCTCATGGAGTATCCCGCCACGGACAGCCGCGGCCGGGACAAACAGCACCGCCTGCTACTCATGCTCGACGAGTTCCCCACGCTTGGCCGGCTCGACTTCTTCACCACCAACCTCCGCCAGATGGCTGGTTACGGGATCAAGGCCCACCTCATCGTCCAGTCCTTCAATGACATCGTCGAGCAGTACGGCCCGCACAACACGATCATCGACAACTGCCACCTCCTGACCGCCTTTGCCTCGGCCGACACGACCACCCAGCACCGCGTCAGTCAGATGACCGGCACCGTCGTCGAGTACCGCGACAGCTACTCAGTCCCACACCCCCGCCCCCGGAATCTGAATCCTTTCACGCCTCGCCGCGGGAGCGTGAATACCAGCGAGCAGGTCCGGCCGCTCCTCACGCCGGGCCAGGTCCGCGAGCTGCCGGACGACACCCAGCTGATCTTCGTCAACGGCTGCAAGCCGATCCGCTGCCGAAAGGTCCGCTACTACGAAGAGCCGGCCTTCACCGCCCGACTGCGTGACCCACCCGCCCCCGGAAACCCCCCCGGAAGGTTCGGCATTGAATCCGAAGCGAGCGATCCGCCTGCGCACGACTGGACCGGCGAGCGGGCCAAAGGTCCCCGCCTCGATTCGTCCGAGCCCTCATCGTCCGAACCGACGCCGTCCGCCGTGCCGGACGACCCGACCGGTGACATCGCATACGACCCCGACGACCGCTACGACATCGCCTGATCCGATGGCGGCCACGCCGCCGCACCCACATTACGGAGGAAGAAAGCCCATGCCCAACCCCCGGAATTGCCCCCGGAAGAGCGAAGCAGCACGCCCGCGTGTCGCCCTCACCGTCCGCCTGCCCGCGCCCCTCTACGACACCGCCCGCCAAATCGCCGCCCAACGCAACGCTCCGCTCGCCGCCGTGATCGCCGCCGCCGCCGAGCAAACCCTCCGCCCGACCGAGGAACAACAAGCCGACGAGGCCGCCATCCGCGACGCCGTCCAGCACTGCCTCCACAAGCTCGACCGGCTCGAACGCAAAGTTGCCCCCGGCCTCAGCTCGGACCTGCATGTCCTCAAAGAGATGGTCGGACTGGCCGTCCGCACCTACCTCAACCACACCGCCGCGCTCCCCGAGACCGAACGCGCCGCCGCCACCGTCTCCGGCCGAGCCCGCTTCGAGCGCTTCCTCGATGTCCTCGCCAACAGCCTCCGCGACGGCGTCTCCATCCTCACCCCCCCCGGAAGTGCCCCCGGAAGTTCCAACTCCGATTTCGGGAGCGACCCATCCGGGCTCAGACACACGGACGAATCGCCCACGGAACCCACCAACACCCAGGAGAACCATGATGAATGATTCCATCCACCCGCCTGCGTCTCGCCACCAGGTCCGCACCCGCCACCTCGACAGCCTCAGCCACGCCCTCGGCCCGACCATCGCCGCGGCCCTGGCCGACGACGAGGTGGTCGAAGTCATGGCCAACCCCGACGGCGGCCTGTGGGTCGATCGGGCGGGCACCGGTCGTAAACGGCTCGGCGACCTCGACCCCCACGCGGCGGAGACGGTCATCCGCCTGCTGGCGAACCACATGGGCGAGCCGTGCGGCCGTGATCGCCTCTCGGTCGCGGGTACCCTCCCCGATTCGGGGGAGCGGTTCCAAGGCGTGCTGCCGCCGATCGTCGAGCGGCCTAGCTTCACGATCCGCAAGCGGCCCAAGGTGATTTACACGCTCGACGACTACCTCGCCGACGAGACGATGACCGCGGCCCAAGCCGAGGCGATCCGACAAGCCATCGCCGAACGCCGCAACATCATGGTGGCCGGCGGCACCGGCTCGGGCAAGACCACCCTCGCCAACGCGATCCTCGCCGAGCCCGTCTTCCGCCACGACCGGGTGGTGATCCTCGAAGACACCCGCGAGCTCCAGTGTGCCGCAGAAGACCGGATCGAGTTGCTCACGAAACAGGCTGACCCGGCGGTCACGATGCGGGACCTATTGAAGATGACGCTCCGCTTCCGGCCCGATCGCATCGTGGTGGGCGAGGTCCGCGGCGGGGAGGCCTTGGACATGCTCAAGGCCTGGAACACGGGACACCCCGGCGGGATCGCCACGGTCCACGCCAACAGCGCCGAAGACGCGGTGGGCCGCGTGGCTGATTTGGTGGCCGAGGTATCGGGTGTCGATGCGGAGCGGCTGATCCGGGCCACGATCGGGGTCACTTTGTTCTTGGAACGCTGCCGGGAGACGCACCGACGTCGGCTGTCGATCGCGTATCCCGATCGCAGTTAGAGCTTTCGCGTGAGAAGGCTACCTCCCCAAAACCAGCGTTATAAATCCAGAAGGGATTCCATGTGTTTCGAAGCATCGACATGAATATTGCACAGCAATGCGGCATAACACGAGTAAAACTGTTTAGGAGTACAGCGGCACCTTTGATAGACATGATTCAGATAAGTCGGTAAGCCGTAAAAAATCAAGTACTTTCTTCGCGGCTTCCACCAAAACCGCTCAAAGAGAGCGGTCTGGGAAGCCATGTCCCGAAACGCCAGCGTTACCATCGGCATGCGGAACCGAACACTAGCCATTGACGCCCGCCTATCTCTAACATATTGTGTATAGCGATCGGTTAGCCACAGTATGTTGTGGCTTCTCAAGAGGGAACCCGGTGTAAATCCGGGACTGCCCAGCAGCGGTATGTGGAAACGAACGCCGCATCTACGGCACTGGCTCACGTGTGGGCTGGGAAGCCGCGGCAAGTAGGTTCTCGTGTCACATGTATTGCTACGGCTTGGTCGTAGTGCCTGCGTCACCGAGGCGTCCACGAGTCCGAAGACCTGCCGATCGGGACGTCCGGCAAGCGTTGCCGGGCGCTTTTTTCGACCCCGTCCTTCTAGGGAAAGGCAGGTCGGCTATGCCGTATATCCATCTCATCGCCTTCGTGGCTGCGCGTGACGCAGTCAAACCTCATCTTGATCCGTTGACTCGGCTCTAGACCGTTCCGGTATTCGTCTACACGTTCCGCTGCGCTGTTGCTGTAGCTGCGGTCGCATAGCCCTGCGCTCGACGCTCTCGCTCAGATATTTTTCTCATCATTCAGGAACCACACATGTCAGGAACCACAACGGCCCGTGATTGGACCATCCGCAAACGCGACGGTCGGTCCGAAACCTTCCAACCGATACGCATCGTCGAGGCGATCTCCGCCGCGATGGGTGCCGAGCAGGGGCTGACACCAGACGCGCCGCCGCCGGACGAGCTGCTCGAGACCGCCCAGCGTGTCGCCGCGGCGGTCGTCAGCGAAGTGGAGTTCGAGGCCGGCCGCACCGACGGCACGATCGACGTGGAACGCATCCAAGACCTGGTGGAGACCCAGCTCATGGAAGCGGGTGAATTCCGCGTCGCCCGGCGATTCATTGTGTACCGCGAGGAGCGTTCGAGAGCCCGGGCGATCAACGGTGAGCCGGAGGACGCGACGCGGAAGATGTCGATGCGTCAGCCCGACGGCACGTCGGTGCCGATCGACGCACACCTGCTCAAGCACCGCTTCTATCAAGCCTGTCACGGCTTGCCGGAGTGCTCGCCCTCCGACCTGATCAACGACGCGGTCGCCAGCCTGTACAACGGCATCACCGAGGCCGAGTTCGAGCGGGCGCTGGTCATGGTCGCCCGGCAGCGGATCGAGCGCGACCCCGCCTACAACCAAGTCGCCACCCGGCTGGTGCTCAACATCATCTACCGCGAAGCCTTGGGGCAGGTGGCGGCGTTCGATCGGCAGGCGTCGTTGCCGCTGTTCGACCTGCTCGATCAAGAGCAGGACAAGCGAGACGTGTTCGCCTCGGCTTACCGCGACGGGTTCGCCAAGTGCCTGGCTGACGGGGTCGGAGCCGACCGCATCGATCCACGGCTGCAATCTTATGATCTCGAAAAAATCGCCGCCGCGTTGGCCCCGGCCCGCGACCGCGACTTCCAGTACCTGGGCGTGCAGACAATTTACGATCGCTATCTGCTGCACATCAACGGCCGACGGATCGAGACGCCGCAGTTCTTCTGGATGCGGGTCGCGATGGGCCTGGCGCTCAACGAAAACGATGTGGATGGCGAACGCGAACGGCGGGCGATCGAGTTCTACGAGTTGTTATCGACGTTCCGTTTCGTCAGCGCGACGCCGACACTGTTCAACGCGGGGACGACGCACCCGCAGCTGAGTTCGTGCTACCTCACGACGGTGGACGACGATCTGCACCACATCTTCAAGTGCGTGCAGGACAACGCGATGCTGAGCAAGTGGGCCGGGGGGCTGGGCAACGACTGGACGCGCGTCCGCGCGACCGGCTCGCACATCCACGGCACCAACGGCAAGAGCCAGGGCATCGTGCCGTTCCTGAAGGTCGCGAACGACGCGGCGTTGGCGGTGAACCAGGGCGGCAAGCGGAAGGGCGCGGTGTGCGCGTACCTCGAGTGCTGGCACCTAGACGTCGAAGAGTTCATGGAGCTGCGGAAGAACACCGGCGACGACCGCCGGCGGACGCACGACATGCACACCGCCCACTGGGTGCCCGACCTGTTCATGCAGCGCGTGCGTGAGGCCGGCCCGTGGACGCTCTTCTCGCCCGACGAGGTGCCCGACCTGCACGACCTGTACGGCACCGAATTTAAGCAACGCTACGAGCACTACGAAGCGATGGCCGAGCGCGGCGAGCTGCGGGAGTCGCGGAAGATCGAGGCGGTCACGCTCTGGCGGAAGATGCTGTCGATGGTCTTCGAGACCGGGCACCCGTGGATCACGTTCAAGGACCCGTCCAATCTCCGCAGCCCGCAGGACCACGCCGGCGTCGTCCACAACTCCAACCTCTGCACCGAGATCCTGCTGAACACGAGCAACGACGAGACCGCGGTCTGCAACCTCGGGTCGATCAACCTCAAGCGGCACACCACCCGAGAGGGCCTCGACACCACGATGCTCGAACAGACCGTCCGCACCGCGGTCCGCATGCTCGACAACGTCATCGATATCAACTATTACCCCACCGCGGAAGCGAAGAACGCGAACGCCCGGCACCGCCCGATCGGCCTGGGGATGATGGGCTTCCAGGATGCGTTGTTTATCCAACGCATCCCGTACGCCTCGGAGGCCGCGGTGGACTTCGCCGACGCGGTCGGCGAGCGGATCAGCTACCACGCCATCGCCGCCTCGGCCCAACTCGCCGCCGAGCGCGGTGCGTACGAGTCATTCCGGGGGTCCAAGTGGGACCGCGGGCTGTTGCCGCTGGACACGATCGAGCTCGTCCGCGAAGCACGCGGCGGCGAGCTGGACATGGACACCTCCAGCCGGCTCGACTGGACGCCCGTCCGCCGAGCCGTCGCCGAGCACGGCATGCGCAACAGCAACGTCATGGCGATCGCGCCCACCGCGACCATCTCCAACATCGCCGGCTGCACCCAGTCCATCGAGCCGACGTACCGCAACCTCTACGTCAAGAGCAACCTGTCGGGCGACTTCACGCTCGTCAACGACTACCTCGTCGCCGACCTCAAACGCCTCGACCTCTGGGACGACCGCATGATCGACGAGCTGAAGTATCACGACGGCGAGCTCGAGGCGATCGACCGCGTCCCCGACGACCTTAAGCAGCTATACCGCACCGCGTTCGAGGTCGACTCCCACTTCCTGGTCGAGGCCAACAGCCGGCGGCAGAAGTGGATCGACATGGGCATCAGCTTCAACCTCTACCTGGCCAAACCCAACGGCCCGGCGCTCAGCGACATGTACACCCGGTGTTGGCAGAAGGGCCTGAAAACGACGTACTACCTCCGGTCCCTGGCCGCGACGCAGATCGAAAAATCGTCGGTCGACGTCAACCGTCACGGTGCGCAGCCCAAGTGGATGAAGAGCAAGTCTGCGTCGTCCACCGTCATCGCCGACACGGCGAGCGTGGCTCCGGCTGGCGCTCCGCAGGCCTGCGCGATCGACGACCCCGACTGCGAAGCCTGCCAGTAACCCCGCCCCGACCGATCCCCGTTCCAGGACACCCTCACCCCGAAAAGGACTTCTGACCATGAGTTGCTGCGACCCCATCGCAACCCAGCCCCACGATTTGACCAAGACCGTCAACGCCGAAGACAAACGCCTCATCAACTGCCGGGCCGTCGACGTGAACCAGCTCTGCCCCATCAAGTACCAGTGGGCCTGGGAGCACTACATCAACGGCTGCGCCAACCACTGGATGCCCACCGAGGTCTCGATGCAGAAGGACATCGACCAATGGAAGTCCGGCCAGTTCACCGACGACGAACGCCGCGTGGTCATGCGGAACCTCGGCTTCTTCTCGACCGGCGAGTCGCTGGTGGGCAACAACATCGTGCTCGCCATCTTCAAGCACGTGACCAACCCCGAAGCCCGGCAGTACCTGCTCCGGCAGGCCTTCGAAGAGGCGATCCACACCCACACGTTCCAGTACGTCTGCGAGTCGCTGAACCTCGACCAACGCGAGGTGTTCAACATGTACCACGAGGTTGACTCCATCGCCGGCAAGGACGACTTTGTTATGTCGCTCACCGCCGACGTCATGGAAGATGACTTCCGCACCGACACCCCGGAGAACATCCGCAAGTTCATCCGAAACCTCGTCGGCTTCTACGTCATCATGGAGGGCCTATTCTTCTACAGCGGCTTTGTGATGATCCTCTCGTTCCACCGCCGCAATCAGCTCACGGGCATCGGCGAGCAGTTCCAATACATCATGCGCGACGAGTCGATCCACATGAACTTCGGCATCGACCTCATCAACGGGATCAAGGCCGAGAACCCCGAGGTCTGGACCGAGGACTTCAAGGAGGAACTGACCGGGATGATCGACACCGCCGTCGACTACGAAGTGCGGTACGCCCAAGACTGCTTGCCCAACGGCGTGCTCGGTCTCAACGCCCAATCGTTCGACGACTACGTCAAGTACATCGCCGACCGCCGCCTCGAACGCATCGGATTGCCCCGTCAGTACCACACCCGTAACCCGTTCCCCTGGATGAGCGAGACGATCGACTTGGCCAAGGAGAAGAACTTCTTCGAAACCCGGGTCACGGAGTACCAGTCTTCCGGTTCGCTGGAGTGGTAAGCGATTCCATCGAACATATTACAGGCCGCGGCAGTAGATCAGCCGCGGCCTGTTGTTGTGATCGGCGGTGCTTATCGGGATGCAAAGTCAGGCAAAAACCGTACGCCACGTTTGCTGCCTTGCCGGTAAATCGCGTTGTTCTCAAACCGGCACCCGGACTCGACCACGCGCCGATTTTGCCACCTCGACCATGTGGGTCAGCGAGGGGATCACCTCTTCCCATCGGCGGGTCTTCAGGCCGCAGTCGGGATTGACCCAGAGGTTTCGCCTCGGCAGCACCGCTTCGGCCTTGTCGATGAGGTTGAGCATCTCGGAGACGGGGGGGACCCGCGGCGAGTGGATGTCGTAAACCCCCGGCCCGATCTCGTTGGGGTAGTCGAACTCCACGAACGCGTCGAGCAACTCCATGTTGGAGCGGCTGGTCTCGATCGTGATCACGTCGGCGTCCATCTCGGCGATCGATTCGATGATGTCGTTGAACTCCGAGTAGCACATGTGGGTGTGGATTTGGGTGTCGTCCCGGACGCCGGCGGTGCTGAGGCGGAACACCTCGACCGCCCAGGCGAGGTAGTCGTCCCAGTCGTCGCGGCGGAGCGGCAGGCCCTCGCGGAACGCCGGCTCGTCGACCTGGATGGCGGCGATGCCGGCGGCCTCGAGGTCCACCACCTCGTCGCGGATCGCGAGGGCGATCTGCCGGGCGGTGGTCGACCGCGGCTGGTCGTCGCGGACGAAGCTCCACTGCAGGATGGTGACCGGGCCGGTGAGCATGCCTTTCATCGGCCGCTGGGTCAGCGACTGCGCATAGCGCGACCAGCGGACGGTCATGGGCTCGGGGCGGCTGACATCGCCGAAGATGATCGGGGGCTTGACGTAGCGCGAGCCGAAGCTCTGGACCCAGCCGTGGCCGGTGAACGCGAAGCCGTCGAGCTGCTCCCCGAAATACTCGACCATGTCGTTGCGTTCGAACTCGCCGTGCACCGGCATGTCGATGCCGATCTCGTCCTGAAACGCCACGCAACGGGCCGTTTCCTGTTCCAAGAACGCCTCGTACTGGGCGTCGTCGAGATCGCCTTTCTTCCACTTCGCACGCGCCCGACGCACCTCGGCCGTCTGTGGGAACGAGCCGATCGTCGTCGTGGGGAACTCGGGCAACCCCAATTTCTCGGCCTGCTTGGGCTGACGCGCCGCGAAATCCGATTCGCGTTGGAAGTCGGCCGTGTTGACCGCCGCGAGCCTTTTCTGGACGGCGCGGTTGTGGATACGCGTGCTGGCCCGGCGCGAGGCGGCGGCGGCCCGGTTGGGCGGCAGCGCGTCTTGGTCGGCCGTCCCGTCCAGCAGCTTGGACAGGGTGACGACCTCGGTCAGTTTCTCGTCGGCGAACGCCAGCCAGCCCTTCAACTCGTCGTCCAAGTCGGGCTCGTTGTCCAGCGTGATGGGGGTGTGGATCAACGAGCAGCTCGGCGCGACCCAGAGGCGGTCGCCCACGGCCTCTTCCGCTTGTCGCAAGACATCGAGCGATCGATCGAAATCGTTCCGCCAAACGTTGCGGCCCTCGACCACGCCGACGGACAGGATTTTGTCGGCCGGGAAGCGGTGAAGCACATCGTCGAGGTCTTCGACGCCCCGCACAAAGTCGAAGTGCAGCGCATCCACGGGCAGGGCGAGGTACGCGTCGAGGTTGTCTTTCACGCTGCCGAAATAGGTCGTTACGAGCAGCTTGGCCGGGCCCGCGGCTTCGGCCAGGCGGCCGTAGGCGGTGGCCAAGGCTTCACGCTGTCGGTCGGTCAGGTCCGTCGAGACGATCGGCTCGTCGAGTTGGACCCACGACGCCCCGGCCGCCGCGAGCTTCCGGACGATCTGCTCGTAGACCGTTAGCAGCCCGTCGAGCAGGGTGAAGGGGTCGAAGTCCGGGTGCCGGTCGTCCTGGACCTTTCCCAGAGAGAGGTAGGTGACCGGGCCGATCAGCACCGGCTTGGCGTCGAGGCCAAGCGCCTGAGCTTCGGCGAGTTCATCGAACACCTTGTTGCTGCTCGGCGTGAACCGGGTATCCGACCGGAACTCGGGGACGATGTAGTGGTAGTTGGTGTCGAACCATTTGGTCATCTCGCTGGCGAAGGTGGACACCTTGCCGGTCTGGCAGTCTTTGGTGTCGGCCACCAGCGAAGCGCCGCCCTGGGTCCCGCGTGCGATCGTGAAGACGGTATCCACGTCGGTGAGGCCGCCGGCCCAGCGGAAGCGGGGCGGGACGTTGCCGAGCAGGCAACTCATATCGAGCACCTCGTCGTAGAAGGAGAAGTCGTTCACCGGGATCAGGTCGATACCCGCCGCCCGCTGCTTCTCCCAGTTGGCCGTCCGCAGCGCCTTGGCCGAAGCGTGCAGTTCTTCCGGAGTCAGTTCACCTTTCCAGTAGGACTCGGTCGCCCGTTTGAGCTCGCGTCGGGTGCCAATCCGGGGGTAGCCGAGGTTGTGGGTAGCGGTCATTTCGTTTCTTTTCGATAGGGGTTAGGGGGGGGTGACAGCGTGGAAATTAGCAAGCTAGATCCATGAAAAAAAATGGTAATATTTCATCAAGCCATGAAAAATTTTCACCCAGAGGCCCCGGCGGCGAGCCTGGAACGCACCCACCTGGAGATCATCCGCGCCGTTGATCAGCACGGCTCCCTGACGGCCGCCGCCGAAGCGTTGCATCTGACTCAATCCGCGCTGAGCCACAGCATCCGCAAGCTGGAGCGCCAGCTGGGCGTGCGGGTCTGGCACCGGGAGGGCCGCCGCCTCCAACCGACGCAGGCGGGGGCCTACCTGCTGTCCACGGCCAAGCGTCTGCTCCCCCAGCTCACGCACGCCGAAGCACGGCTGGAGCAGTTTGCCCGGGGCGAGCGGGGCACCCTCCGGATCGGCATGGAGTGCCACCCGTGTTTCCAGTGGCTGCAGAGGGTGACCGGGCCGTACTTAAGCGAGTGGCCGGAGGTGGACATCGACGTGGACCAGGCGTTCCGCTTCGGCGGCATCGGGGCCCTGCTGGCTTACGAGATCGACCTGCTGGTCACACCCGACCCCTTGCGTAAGGATGACATCCACTTCGAGCCGGTCTTCGACTACGAGCAGGTGCTCGTCGTCGGCCCGGATCATCCCCTTCGTGACGCCTCCCACGCCAGCCCCCGTCAGCTCGGAGACGCGACCCTCCTTACCTACCCCGTATCACGAGATCGGTTAGATATCTACACCCGCTTCCTCGCACCGGCGGGAAGAACGGTCAGACGCCAAAAGGTCATTGAAAACACCGATATCATGTTGCAAATGGTGGCATGTGGCCGTGGGATAGCCGCTTTGCCGCGGTGGCTGGTCAATGAGTACGCAGAGATTTATCCAGTGCATGCCGTACGGCTAGGACCGAGCGGAGTCCAGAAAAAGATTTATCTGGGTATCCGCCAAACCGATTTAGGCATTGCGTTTCTGCAAGCTTTCTTAGAAATGGCGAGAGACTATCAAGAACAGAAATCTGTGTCAGGGGCGACCTCTTAATTGTGATTCGATGCCCCTCATCGAGCATGCACAGTCAGTAGTAGATAGATAGGAAATGCAGAAAGCTGGAATATTTGATAGTGCCTAATCACAGTCGGCTGTCCCTTGGTTAGACCATTATTTTGCCACGATCGCAGTGACGATGTGGGTTCGATTAACGGAAAGTAGATCTGGATCCACGTACAGCTCGAAATCACCGCGGTATATGTCAGACGGCTTGCCGATGTCTCGACCGAGGCCTAAGCAGACAAGCATTCTCGCCGCAGTATCGCCCTTGAAACCCCACCCCAACCATGCCCTGAAGTCTTATCCCGGCGTGTTTGCTTCGGTCTGTATCAATGATCCAGAAGCACATCAGGCCGAACAGCCAATTGTATAGCCGAGGTGCATGGCATCGACGCAGAGCGGTTTGTCAAGGCTACCTGCGAGATCGCTTTGTTCCAGGAACGCTGCCGGGAGATACACCGACGACAGTAGTCGATCGCGCATCCCGGCCGCGGGTAGATATTTGAAGCTCCGCAGGGAAACGGCGGCCGCTTTTCCGACGACGCTACTTGCGTTAGGGTTTTAATTGGGTATACTGGTATGAATAAAGTCACTGGTGTGTACCTTTCTAGACGGATACCACTCACCCTCACCCCTTGCGGAGAAGAAATATGCGGCGACGATCAACGAAACAGGGTTTGGCGACACGGCTCAAGCGCCAACCGCTCCCCCGGCGGGCTGCCGGACTGGGGTTAGGCGTGGCCGTCACGCTTGTCTCGAATCCGGCGTGGGCCGCGGCGGGCGGCGGCGGCGCACCGCTGCCCTGGGAAAGCCCGCTAGCTCAGGTGCTGGCCAGCTTCACCGGTCCGGTGGCTCAGGCCCTCCTGATCCTGGCCATCGTCATCACCGGTTTCGGCTTCGCTTTCAGCGAGGGCGGCGGCCTCATGCGGCGGGTGCTCGGACTGCTGCTCGGCGCGTCCATCGCGGCGACCGCGACCAGCTTCGGCGTGACCTTCTTCGGCTTCGACGGCGGCGCGACCTTCTAAACAGAAGTCACGATCCGGCCCGCTCCACCTCACCGCGAGCGGCCGGACGCCGCCGTTGAAGACCTTACGCCCCGGCTCCCGTGAGCCACTCGACCGCTGCGTCCCGTGCCCGTTGGGCACCACGGACAAGCGCGGCACGGAAGCCACCCTTAGCGGCCAACCTCGACCGGAACTCTGTCAACCAACGTCGATGCTATCAGCCGGTCCCGGAGGAGAGACGGCTGGATCGGACGCTCGGTACGGAATCCGTCAGAGGGAACACGCAGCGGGAGCCGGGGCTTTCTCAGCACCAAGCACCAACCACTCATCGACCACTCACCACGGAATCCCCATGTCCGACGACACCTCGCTCCCTGACGGCTACGAAGTCCCGCTCCACACCGCGCTGACGCAGCCCCTGCTCTTCGGCGGCGTCCCCCGCACGTTCGGCATCCTCAACGTGGTGCTCGCCATGCTCCTCACCCTCGGCCTCAAGGTCTGGTGGCTCGGGCTGCCTATGGGCTTCGCCCTCCACACCCTCGGCGTCTGGTTCACCAAACGCGATCCCGACTGGTTCGACGTCTTCCGCACCCACCTCCGCCAACCGACCCACCTCGACTCCTAACCCCCCCCGGAAGTATCGCCCCCGGAAGTGCCACCGGAACCATCCCACCAACTCCGCTCCAGCCTGCCCGCCCGTCGTCCTGGGACTCACCCCATGTGGAACCTCGCCGAATACCGCCGCCAGCCCCAACGCCTCAGCGACCACCTGCCCTGGGCCGCGCTGGTCGCCCCCGGCGTCGTCCTAAACAAAGACGGCAGCTTCCAGCAGACCCTCCGCTACCGCGGCCCCGACCTCGAAAGCTCCACGCCCCACGAACTCATCGCCGTCCGCTCCCGCATGAACCACCTCCTGCGTCGCTTCGGCTCGGGCTGGTGCCTCCACCTCGAAGCGGCCCGGCGTCCCGCCGCGGCCCCGCCCCATAACCACTTCCCCCACCCCGTCGCCCAACTCCTCGACGACCACCGCCGCACCCCCCCCGGAAGTCATACCGCAGTGTCCCCGGGGGCTGTTCGAGGCTTCGAGTCCGACCACTTCCTGACCGTGACCTGGCTGCCCCCCGAGGAGCAGACCCGCCGGGCCGCAAGCCTGCTGTTCGAGTCACCCCGCGACAAGAGCCAACGCAGCCGCACCGTCTCGTACCACGAGTTCCTCGACTACTTCCGGGGGACGGTCCAGCAAACGGTCAACCTCATGAAGGGCTTCATGGCCGAGGTCCACCCGCTGGACGACGCCCAGGCCCTGACCTACCTCCACGACTGCGTGTCGGACCGACACTTCCCCTTGACCGTTCCGACCGATCGCGGGAAAGGGCCGTCTTTCTACCTCGACGAGATGCTCACCGACCGCCCGTTCGTCGGCGGGCTCGCCCCGAAGCTCGGCCCGGACTTCCTCAAGGTCGTCTCGGTCCGCGCCTTCGCCCACCACACGGTGCCGTGCCTGCTCGACGCCCTCAACGAACTACCGATCGACTACCGCTGGGTCGTGCGTTGGCTGCCGATGGACAAGGACGAGGCCACCGCCCGGCTCAACAAGCTCCGCCGCCAGTGGTTCGCCAAACGCAAGGGCGTGTGGTCCCTGCTCAAGGAAGCGGTGACCAAGACCGAGAGCGCCCTGGAAGACACCGACGCGCTCAACAAGTCCCGCGACGTAGACGCCGCGCTCCAGGAGCTCGGCGGCGACCACTGCGGCTTCGGCGACCTCACCCTGACGATCGTTCTTGCCCACCCCGACGAAGACGTGGCCACCGAGCGGGCCCGCGCCGTCCAACAGGTCGTCGACAGCGCCGGGCTCGTCTCGGAGATCGAAGACTTCAACGCCGTCGCGGCCTGGCTCGGCTCCCTGCCCGGCCACGCCTACGCCAACGTCCGCCGCCCACTCGTCTCGACCCTCAACCTCTGCGACCTCGCCCCACTCTCCAGCACCTGGTCCGGCCCCCCGGAAGTATCCGCACGCGATGGCGGCTTGTCAGCCACACGTCCGGGACCATTCGTGTTTACACAAACCGCGGGCTCGACCCCGTTCCGCTTGTCGCTGCACCAGGGCGACGTGGGCCACACCCTCGTCGTCGGCCCGACCGGTGCCGGCAAGTCCACCCTGCTCAACCTGCTCGCCGTCCAGTGGCTCCGCTACCCCGACGCCCGCGTCTACATCTTCGACAAAGGGGCCAGCAGCCGAGCCATCACCCTCGCCTGCAACGGCCACTTCTTCACCCCCGCCCCCGGAAGCGCCCCCGCCCCCGGAAACACCCCCGGAAGCAATCCATCCCCAACCAACGCCACGCCGTCCGTAGGCACTTCCGGGGGGGTTTGTTTTCAGCCGTTGGCGGCGGTGGATCGGGAGGAGGAGTTGAATTGGGCGCAGGGGTGGGTGGTGGACATCCTGCAGCGGGAGGGGGTGGCGGTGACGCCGGTGCTGAAGCAGGAGGTGTGGTCGGCGTTGTCGAACCTCGGGTCGATGCCGGTGCGGCAGCGGACGATGAGCACGCTGTTCAATCTGGTGCAAGACCCCGACGCCCGGCACGCGTTGAGGCACTACACGCTCGACGGGCCGCACGGGCAGATTTTGGATGCGGACTGGGATGCGCTTGATGGGCCATCACGCTGTGATTCAGAGAGCACCACCGGAGCCCACACAAATCAATTTCCGGGGGCGGGGGTGGATTGGTTGGCGTTTGAAATGGAGCACTTGATGCACAACCGGGCGGCGTTGATGCCGGTGCTGACGTATTTGTTTCATCGACTGGAGAAGCGGTTCGGGGTGGTCGAGCAGCAGCTGCCGGGGGGACTTCCGGGGGAGCGGGAGAGGACGGCGGGGCCGACGTTGTTGATTCTGGACGAGGCTTGGTTGTACTTGACCGACTCGACGTTCGCGGCGCGGATCCGCGAATGGTTGAAGGTGCTGCGGAAGAAGAACGTGGCGGTGGTATTCGCCACGCAGTCGCTGTCGGACATCGCGACGAGTGAATTGGCACCGGCGATTATCGAGAGTTGTTTGACGCGGATTTTCCTGCCGAACCCGACGGCTAAAGAGGAGCAGACGCGGCGGGTGTATCGGGCGTTCGGGCTCAACGAGCGGCAGCTGTCGATCCTGCAGCAGGCGACGCCGAAGCGGGAATACTACTACGCCAGCCGGGAGGGCAACCGGCTGTTCGAGCTCGGGCTCGACGAAGCGGCGTTGGCGTTCTGCGGGGCGGGGTCGCCGGAGGACCAGCGGCGGATCGACCGGGTGCTGGCCGAGTTCGGGCCCGGGTCGTTTGCGTACCACTACCTGAATGAAGTCGGCCAGGCGGACGCGGCGGAGCGTCTGCGGTCTCTGGCTTGTACGTCCGCAACACGCAAAGGAGGACACGATGAGAAGGAAGCAGAAGACAACTCGGAAGCGGCAGCCGAATCGGTCGCGTTGGCGTAAGCGGGCGTGCGTGGCGGCGTTGACCACGGCGGGGCTGACCGCCGTCTGGCCGATGCCCCGGGCCCACGCGTTGTTCGGGATCGGCGATGTGGTCTTCGACCCCCAGAACTTCGCCCAGGCCGTCGAGCAGGTGGCGAACCAGCTGGAGATGATCGCCAACGTCAAGCTTCAGCTCGAAGCGCAGCTCCGGGCGCTACAGAGCTGGGAGTTCACCCGCATCGACGACATCCGCCGGGCGATGTTCGCGGCTCAGAACATCCTGCGCACCGCCACCGACGCCTACGGGTGGCTCGACCCCGGTCCGATCCTGGAAGACGTGTTCCCGACCGACCCCGGAAGCTGGATCGGCGTCACGCAGGAAGACTTCCGGGACATGCGGCAGGGGTGGATCGAAGCCCAGCGTGAGTCCGTCACCGGCGGCTGGACCCTGCAAAACACGGTGCTCGACGAGATGGAGGCCACCGGCAGCCGCATCGACCAGTACGTCAGCCGATCGAACGCCGCGCCCGGCACCACCGCCGCCGTGCAGGCGGGCAACGAGTTGCTGGCCACGGTCAGCGGCCAACTCCAGCAGCTGCAGTCGCTCCAGATCAGCCACCAACGGCTGACCTTGGAAGAGGTCGCCCAGGAACAGGCCGAAGATACCTTCGCCGAACAACGCCGCGAGGCGGTGATGGCCGACTGGTTATCGCCGCCCCCCGGAAGGCGTGGGGCCGTGGCAACCAGCCTGCGGTAGCCCCCGCCCCCGGAATTGCCCTGGAAGTTTCCCGGGGGGACTTCCGGGGGGCTCGTTGTGGCGGGACACCGCTGCGGCGGGTTTAGGACAGACAACCCGGTCGCGGGCTCCACCCGCGACGCCACGGAGAACCCCATGGACCGCATCAACCGCGTCCTCGAACGCTATCAATCGGTCATCGACAGCAGCTTCGGCCTAATCGAGCCGGACGTGCTCTGGCTGTTCAACGTCCTGGTCGTCCTGAACATCGTCATGGCCGCGGCGATGTGGGCGTTCGCGTCCGAGGGCGACCAGGTCGTGGTCAAGCTGGCCCGCAAGATCATCTTCATCGGGGTCTTCGCGTGGCTGATCGGCAACTGGGCGGAGCTGACCAACGTGATGGGCCGCTCGTTCATGGAGCTGGGGTTCCGGGCGGGCGGCGACCGCTTCGCCGAGGACTACGTGCTCCAGCCGGGCAACATCGCTTACCGTGGGTTCACCGCCAGCGAGCCCATGATCCGGGCGATCGAGGACCTCTCCGGGGTGCGGGCGTTCTTCGCCAACTTCCCGCAGATCGCGCTACTCACGCTGTCGGTCCTGGCGGTGCTGATCGCGTTCTTCGTGATCGCGATCCAGGTGGTGGTGGCGATCCTGATGTTCAAGCTCGGGACGCTGGCGGCGTTCGTGCTGGTGCCGTTCGCGGTGTTGAGCAAGACGGCCTTCATCGCCGAGCGGCCGCTGGGGTGGGTGGTGGCCTCCGGGGTGCGGCTGATGGTGCTCACGCTGGTCGTCGGGATCGGAGACGACATGTTCCGGGGGATGGTGGTGCCGGTGGAGGATATGACGGTGCGGACGGCGCTGGACATCGCGTTGGCAGCGATCGTATTGATGATCCTCTCGATTCTGGCCACACGTCTGGCGGGCGACCTGGTTTCCGGGGGTCCGAGCCTCGGGGCCGGAGCCGCGGCGGGCGCAGTGGGCGGCGCCGCGGGTGTCGTGCTGGCCGGCGGTCAGGGGGCGGTCGGCGGCGGACAGAGTGTCGCCGCCGGGGCGGCGGGCGGGTCGCTCAAAGCGGTGCAGGCGGCCGCGGCGGTCAAGACCGCCGGGGCTTCGGTGGCGGCGTCGGTCGCGGCCCAGGGTCTCAAGGGTGCGGCGACCAGCGGAGCGAGCAAGTCGTTGCGAGCCTCGCCAACAGCGATTCCGGGGGCGGCGAGGTCGGTCTTGGAATCCGTCGCTGCGACGGGCGAGGCCGGCAAACGCAACCGCCAGGTGGCGACGCGATCGCTCCGTGAGGGCGGCCGCACCCTCGGCCGGGCCGGGGGCGGTGGGGGTTCGACCTCGGCCCGCGTGAACGAAGAAGACGGCGACAGCTAGCGATTCCGCGCGGCTTATGAACGCGTAACCAAGCATCTCACAACCACAAGAGGTAACTCATCATGGCCTTCAAAAAAACAACCACCACGTTCCCGCCCACTTTGCATGGGCGTGGGCAACTCTCTGGAGCTTCCGGGGGCGGGGGTGGTGGTGACACGACGTACGCGAGGGCGGCCCGCGCGTGGGACAACCGCATCGGCTCCGCCCGTGTCCAGGCCCGCAACTGGCGGATCATGGCCTTCGCCGCGATGGGCGGGATGCTGCTACTGGGCGTCGGCCTCATCACGCTCAGCCGCCAGAAGCAGGTCGAAGCGTTCCTGGTTGAGGTGGACCCGGCGGGGATGCCCGGCCGGGTGACGTTGGCCGGGCAGAACTACGACGCCGACGATGCGACGGTGGGGTATTTCGTGGGCGAGTTGGTGAAGCTCGTGCGGCAGCGGCCTGTCGATCCGGTGGTCATGCGTCAGAACTGGGCCAAGGCGTACCAGTTCCTCGCGGGCGGCGCAGTGGCGTCGATGAACCGCTATGCGGCCACTGATCCCGGAGTTGCACCCGGTGCCGGAAGTGCGGCGAATCACCGGGCACGCATCGTAGAGATCGGCGGTGTCGTGCAGCAGAGCGAACGCACCTGGCAGGTGCGTTGGGTCGAGATGACCTACACCAACGGCGTCGAGCGCCGACGCGAGCAATACACCGGTCTGTTTCACGTCGCCATCCGACCGCCCGCCACCGAAACCGAGACCTTCCGCAACCCGCTGGGGCTGTACGTCACCGACTTCAACTGGAGCCGGGAATACACCGCGCCCGTCACCCCCACCCCCACCCCCGGAAGTGCCCCCGGAAGTGCACACGGAAACGATCCGCTTGAGCCGTGATAGCGCGGTTCCTGCGTCAAGCCCGAACCTAAACCACAAGCTCGAAACAGAAAGGAAACCACATCATGAACCCAAGTCCAGTACCCGCCCGCAACTCGATCGGGTCCACCGTGATTGTCCTCGCATCGATCGGCCTGATGATCGGTTGTGCGAGCCGCGACACAACCGAGCGTCCGGGCGGACCTGATACACACTTGGTCGCCGCTCAGCTTGACCCCGACGTGGGTGCTGCGGCTGAGGTGATCGAGGTGCACGTCCCCGTCAGCGCCCCGCAGCTGCGGCCGCTCCCCGACTCGTTGCGCGGCTTGGCAAGACAACAGATGGAGCCGCTGCGTGCGATCGCCGACGGACGCGAAGCCGCCGCCCTGAACGCGGCCGACGTCGAAGGCCTCCGTGCGGTGCTGCGATACCCCTACACGCCCGGGGTGGTGTTCACCGCCGTCACAAGCCCGGGCTACGTCACCACGATCGAACTGGAAGCGGGCGAACAACTCGTCACCGCCGCGGCGGGGGACACGACGCGCTGGGTCGTCGAGTCCGTCGAAACCGGAAGCGGCGAGTCGGCTGCGACGCTCATCCTCGTCAAGCCGCGGCAGGCTTTCCTGCAGACCAATCTTGTCGTGACGACCGACCGGCGGGTCTACCACCTCGACCTCACCAGCGTGGACGTGCCGGTCTACAACACCGCGATCGCCTGGGACTACCCCCGGAACCCCCGGAATGCACTGATCGCACTGCAGGCAGAACAGGATGAAGGAGATCGTGAGCGGCGAGAGGTGGTCGCCGCGAACGTGGCTGCGGACGCGTTGAACTTCGACTACACCGTCCGTGGGCTCGGCAAGGCGTCGCGACGGCCGCCGCGGTGGATGCCCACGCGGGTGTTCGACGACGGACGCAAGACCTACATCGAGTTCCCGCCCGGTCTCGGCACCACTGAAGCGCCGCCGCTGTTCGTGCTGGCCCAGGACGATTCCGACACTGCCCAACTCGTGAACTACCGGCTGCGGGGGCGGTTCTACGTGGTGGACCGTCTATTCGACCAAGCCGAGCTGCGGCTCGGCACGCCGCCGTCGCGCCAGACCGTGGTTCGGATCACGCGGGAGGCACGCGAACCGAACGGTCGCCGCAGCCCTCGCCGCCAGCTCGGTCCTCGCCACCGCTGACTTCATCCCCACGCATTTCCCCTGGAGCCCGACGTGCCTTCGACACCACCGCCCGATTCATCCGACCCGTTCGACGCCAACTCTCCCGAGCTTGCGCCCCTCGACCTCAACCCCGACCAGCCTGGCGTTAAACGCCTGAGTCCCCGCATGATCGCCTTACTTGGCGGCCTCGGCCTGCTGATCTTCACGGTCGCGTTCGTTTACGGCTTCGGCGGCCGGAACAGCCAGCGCTCCGCGACCCCACCGCCCCCCGCGTTTACCCCCGCTTCCGACAACGTCATCGACTCCGCCCTGACCCGCCTGCCCGAAGACTACCGCTTCGACGCTCAAGACTATCCCCCGCCCCCGGAAAACCCGGAATTACCGCAAGCAAGCGAAGCAGAGTCGCTTGGAACGGACCCCGCGATTACGGAACTCCGTCGGCGACAACTCGAAAGCCTGCGGCAGCAACTCGAAGAAGCGATGGACTCCCCCGTCGTCTTCCGCGGCGTCGAAACCCGACGGCACGAGCGGGCGTTGTCAGCTCCCGATGAAAGTCGCCAAGGTCAGCATGCGTCAACGGCTTCACCCGATCCGAAGCCCCAAACCCTGACCGACGACGGGTTCCTCGCTCGTCGTGGTTCGGGAGTCAGCGCCGGCCTCACCGAGCCGGCCTCGCCCTACGAGATAAAAGCCGGCACGATCCTTCCGGGGGCGTTGCTGACGGGCATCCACAGCGACCTGCCGGGGGTCATCACCGGTCAAGTCACCGAACACGTCTACGACACGGTGAGCGGGACGCACCTGCTCATCCCCCAGGGGTCACGGCTCGTCGGCCGGTACAGCAGCCTGATCGGGACCGGACAGAACCGCGTCATGATCGCCTGGGACCGGATCATGTTGCCCAACGGAGATTCCTTGGAGTTGCCCACCGTTCCCGGGGCCGATGCCTTGGGTCGATCGGGCCTCACCGACCGGGTGGACTACCACCTCGGCCGGATCGGGCTGGCCACGGTGCTCAGTACCGCCATCGCGTTTGCGAGCGACCTCGGCCGGGACACGGATTCAGAAAACGACGTCGTCGGCGAGACCGTCGCCCAGCAGGCCTCGCAGCTGGGCCAACGCATCATCGACCGCGAGCTGGACCTCCCGCCCACCGTCACGGTCCGGCCCGGCACACGCTTCAACGTACTCGTCAATCAGGACCTCGTCCTCCGGCCGTACTCAACGTCCGGTCGCTGAAGCGCTTCAAGCAGACTCCTCATCCACTTGCTCAACCGTTCCGGAGACCCGTCGTGCCCGACCTGACCTTGCCCGCCTTCCACATCACCAAACGCACCCGCCTCGCGGTCGAGGCCGACCACCCGCTCACCAAGGACCTCGAACGCTACGTCGCTTTCTACCGCCAGACGCACCACGCCACCGTCACGCCCGCCGACCTCGTCCGCGAGATGGCCCGGCAGTTCATGATCGCCGACCCGGCGTTCCAGCAGTTCAAGAACCCCTCGTCCCGTAAACGCCACCGCCCCAGCCGCGCAAAACCCACCTCGCCCCCGGAACGTCCCCCGGAAGTCTCCTCGGAATCGGTCAGCGGTTCCCCGCCCCCGAGTTCCTGAGCCTTCTGTCACCCTTGCCGTCGAAACACCCTCACCGCCCGACAACCTCTCGCCAAAACGGAGAAAGACATGACCACCCTCCACGCCCCCCAGCCCGAGCCCGCCCCGACATCTAACCGTCTCCGGCCCGTCCACGAGATCCGTATCGGCCGGATCAAGGCCGCGATCTGGGAGAACCTCACCGAGCCCGACGTCGTCCGCCACAACGTCACCGTCCAACGCCTCTACCGCGACCCCCGGGACAAAAACCAGTGGCGGTCGTCTGACAGCTTCGGCCGCGACGACCTGCCGCTGGTCGAGCGGGTGTTGCACCTCGCGTTCGAATGGATCTTCGAGCACCCCCGGAAGTGAAGCATCCAGTAATTAGAAAACCCGCTTTGGCGGCCGACCTCAACCGCCCCCGAGGGTCGATCGGTAGCCGGTCGAGGTGCCGAACTCTTTGCGGTGGTTCTGGGCGATTTGGTGGCGCAGCTCCAGATCCGCGTCGAGGTAATAAAGCAGAGCCGCCTCGATCACGAGCTTGGGGTTGGCCAGGTTCTTCGCGCACTCCTCCTCGAACCGTTCGACCAGCTCCGTGTCGAACCGGTAGGTCCGCTGGACGGTCGGAGGCTTCTTGGCCGCGGACGGCTCCGACGACCGGGGCTTGCGGGCGGACGTTTTCTTCTTGGCCATGGTGGGTCAATCCTTCGGGTATATTCGGATTACTTTAATCATACCATTGTTATGTACATTGAGAGGAGATAGAATGCAACGTAAGTTGACCCTTACGGAGATCACCGCGGCTTTAGGCGTCGGCTCGGAGGATTTCGGGAGAACCTCCCAGGGTTCGTCTTCTGGGAACTCATCTTCCGGGGGTCCGTCTTCCGGGGGCGGGTTGCCGCCGATCCTTACGCCTCCGGAAGCCGCGGGGCTGCTGCGGCTGAAGGTCTCGACGTTGTACCGGCACGTGTCCGAGGGGCGTTACTCGGGGGCCGTGAAACGTGGGAAGCCGCTGCGGTTCTGGCGGGACCGATTGATTCAGGAGTTCATGCGATGAAGTTGGAAGACCGGGAACGCATCGAGGGCACCGCCATCACCATCGGGCGGCGGGTGTACTACAGCCAGGGCAAGCGGAAGGTGAGCAAGCGGTACGCCGCCGAGTACCGCGACGACGCGGGGCGGCAGGTCTGCGAGAATCTCAAGACCCAGAGCCGCCTCGAAGCCCGGCGGCTGGCGCTGGAGATCCACGCCCGGATCGAGGCGGGGCAGCCGAGGGTGGTCGACGCCCGGCTAACGATCGACGAGCTGATCGACGCCTACTTCGGCATGGTCAAGGCCCGGGGGCTGGCCCCGAAGAGTCAGAGCAAGTACGACACCGACCTCAAGAAGATCAAGACGTTCTGTGAGGAGGAGCGGGTGGCGTTGGCGTCACGGTTTAACCGGGAGCTGTTTTTCCGCTACAGAGAGTGGTTGCTGGAGCGGAATTACGCAGACAAGACCGTCTACACCGCGTTGATCTTGTGTAAGCAGGTCTTCAAGTGGGGCTATCAGGAGGGGAAGCTGCGGGACTACAAGCTGGGCAACGCGAAGGTCGCAAAAGCCCGCGCGAAGCCGCAGCCGTGCTTCACGACCGAGCAGGTCGAGCTGCTGATCGCCAACGCCGAGGGGATCGAGAAGGCGGCGTACGCGACGCTGGCCTACGCCGGGTTGCGGATCGGCGAACTGGTGCAGATGCGGTGGGTGGACGTGCAACTGGGTAGAGGGGACCTCGGGATGTTCCACATCCGCCGCGGCGGGTCGGTGCCGGGGCGGACGAAAGACAAGGACGAACGGTTTGTGCCGATCCACCCGCGCGTCCGGCCGTTCCTGGAGAAGCTGTCCCGCAACCAAGCGGTGGTGTTCCCGGGATTGACGGAGCGGAACATGCTCGCGAGGTTGAAGCGGTTGTGTAAGGAGGTCGGCTTCGGCGACTGGAAGGTTTACAAGCTGCACTCGTTCCGCCACCACTTCGCCAGCCTCTGCGCGAACCACCAGGTGGCGTACCGCAAGGCGTTGGCGTGGCTTGGGCACAGCTCGTCGGAGATCCTCGACCTCTACTACCACCTCGACGACGCCGACAGCCAGGCGGCGATGCGGTCGCTGGCGGAGGATGGTTTCACGGGCTCGGTGGAGAAGCCGTCATTGCCCTCGGTTGAGGGCAATTTGAGGGCAACGGGGGGGGCAACAATCGAGACTGATTCGGAAGATTTAATTGATCAGGCACTTACGAAACTACTTGATCGGGAAGCGGAGAGGGTGGGATTCGAACCCACGGTACGGTGAAACCGCACACCGGTTTTCGAAACCGGCTCCTTCAGCCGCTCGGACACCTCTCCGGGGTGGATCGGTCGGCGGGCTCACGCGGGAGGCCGGCCGAGCGATCAAGCGGACGGGGCAATATACCCGGACCGCGGCGGGGCGTCGCCGCTGTCGCGGCGGGGCGGGAGTGGGTAAATTAACCCGCGGTGGTGGCGGCGACCGGAGACCCATGCGTTGGCGAACCAGGCAGAAGACATCGTGGTCGGGCAGCGGGTGCGGGTGACGCAGCAGGTGCAGCACAAGGGCTGGCGGACGTCGGTCGAGGGGGTGGTCGAGTCGCTGGAGCAGCGGAAAACGGGGTCGTGGTTTGCGCACGCCAAGGATGACCGGCTGTGGCTGGACCGGCTGGTGCTGAAGAAGGACGACGGGGAGATCGTGGTGTGCAACCTCGACCCGTACTCGCGGGTGGAGCCCTTGCCCCCGGAAGCGACCCCGGAAACGACCCCGGAATCTAGCGACGCCAAAAGGGGTGAGGCCGATGCAGGGGGGTGAGCCGGCGTTGGACGAGCGGGGGTTGCCGGCGGGTTACCCTTGGCGGGCGGACTGGGAGGTGACGCCGCGGGAGGTGCGGGCGATGCGTAAGGCGGGGGAGGATTTTTTGCTGCTGGACGTGCGGGAGCCGGGAGAGGTGGCGGCGGCGGCGGTAGAGGGGGCGGAGGTGTTGCCGATGGGGCAGGTGCCGTCGCGGGTGGAGGATTTGCGGGGTGACGCGGATCGTCCGGTGGTGGTGATGTGCCACCACGGGGTGCGGTCGCTGCGGGTGGCGGCGTTCCTGCGGCAGATGGGTTTTGCGGACGTGCGGTCGATGGCGGGGGGGATCGAGCTGTGGTCCCGCGACATCGATGCGTCGGTTCCGCGATACTGACCGGCATGGCGTTGACCGACTGGCCATCACGACACGGCGGGGCGTTTTCGGGGCGGCGGGTGCTGGTGACGGGCGGGGCGGGATTCATCGGCTCGCACCTGTCGGCGGCGTTGGTGGAGCTCGGGGCGGAGGTGGTGGTGCTGGACGACTTGTCTGGCAGCGAGGGGAGCTGGGCGAACCTCGACGGCGTGACGGTGGCGGAGCGGGTCGAGGCGTCGATCCTGGACGAGGCGGCGCTGGGTCGTGCGGCGGCGGGGTGTGGGACGGTGTTTCACCAGGCGGCGATGGGCAGCGTGCCGCGGAGCGTGCGGATGCCGCGGCGTTACCACGAGGTGAACACAACGGGGACGCTGAACGTGCTGGAGGCGGCGCGGTCGGCGGGGGTGGGTCGGGTGGTGTTCGCGGCGAGCAGCTCGGCGTACGGGGACACGCCGACGCTGCCGAAGGTCGAGACGATGCCGGTGCGGCCGCGCAGCCCGTACGCGGCGACAAAGGTGGCGGGCGAGGCGTTGCTGCGGGCGTACGCGAACAGCTACGCGGCGGAGGGCGGGCCGGACGCGGTGTCGCTGCGGTACTTCAATATTTTCGGGCCAAGGCAGAACGCGAACTCGGCGTACGCGGCGGTGATCGCGGCTTTTGCCAAGGCGCTTCTCAGCGGTGAGCGGCCGGTGGTGTTCGGCGACGGGGAGCAGTCGCGTGATTTCACATACGTGGACAACGCGGTACACGCGAACCTGCTGGCGGCGGCGGCCGACGGTCGGCTGGGCGGGGCGGTCTGTAATATCGCCTGCGGGCAGCGGGTCACGGTCAACGCGTTGGCGGCGGCGATGGCCGGGGCGTTGGGGCGGGGCGACCTGCAGCCCGAGCACCGGGGCGAACGGGCGGGCGACGTAAAGCACTCGCTGGCGGACCTGGCCGAGGCGGGGCGGTTGCTGGGTTACGAGCCGGTGGTGGGATTCGAGGCGGGGCTGGCCGAGACGGTGCGGTGGTACGCCGGGGCGGCGGGTGGATAAACCCGTCGGTCCGCGGGGCTTGTCGGGTCCCGCGGCGTCGGCGTACAGTACGCGAACATGTCGCAAGCGCCCGTCGACGTCCCGACCGCGCGCGGCTACCAGCCGCCGGTCAACACCCAGTTCAGCGTCTTCCTCGACAACCGCGTCGGGCGGCTGATGGACCTGCTCGAGCTGTTCGACTCGTCGTCGGCGCTGACGCTGGCGGGGCTGAGCGTGATCGACTCGGCGGACCACGCGGTGGTGCGGCTGCTGACCAGCCGGGCCGAGCTGGCGCGGCGGCTGCTCAACCGCGGCGAGCACGCGTTCAGCGAGATCGACGTGATCGCCGTCGAGCTGCCCTACGAGAACTCGCTGGTGACCGTGTGCGAGACGCTGGCGGGCGTCGAGCTGAACATCCACTACGCCTACCCGCTGCTGGTCCGGCCGCGGGGGCTGCCGGTGGTCGCGCTGCACACCGACGACGTGGTCTTCGCCGGCCAGCACCTGCGGAAGCGGCATTTCACGGTGCTGGCGGAGAACGACCTCGGGGAGAACGCCACGGGCAACACGCCGGACGATCTGGACTGACCCGCCGCCCCTACAGAAGCGGCCCGAGCAGCCGCGCCGCGTTGTCCGCTAGCCGCCGGCGGTAAGGGCGGTTCCGCCACGCTTTGAGGTCCACCATCGTGGTGTTCATCACGTAGCTCTGCTGCAGGCTCGACAGCCGGCGGGTGAACGAGCGGTCGTACACCAGCAGCGTGAGCTCGAAGTTCAGGTAGAACGACCGCATGTCGAGGTTCACCGTGCCGAACAGCGAGAGGTGCTCGTCGACGGTGACCGACTTGGTGTGCAGCAGCCCGCCGCGGAAGCGGGCGACCTTGACCCCCGCAGCGAGCAGGTCGCCGAGGCAGGCGTTCGAGGCGTGACGCACCAGCACCGAGTCGTTCTGCTCCGGCAGGATGATGAGCGTATCGACCCCACGGGCCGCCGCCGACGTCAGCGCGATCAGCAGCGCCTCGTCGGGCACGAAGTACGGCGTGGTGATCGTGACGGTCTTCTGCGCCGCGTAGATCGCGGCGATCAGCACGTGGTGGATCGCCTCGGGCCGCAGCGAAGGGCCGGACGGCACCGCCTGCACCCCCGCCGTCGGCGGCGCCGGCTCGACCTCGTCCGGGTCGTCGGCCGACGGCAGGCTCCGCCGCAGCAACGAGTCGCGGTCCAGCTGCCCCAGGTCCTCGCCCGTCTCCAGCTGCCAGTCCTCGAGGAAGATCACCGCCAACGCCTCGACCGCCGGCCCCTCGACCCGCACCATCGCGTCGATCCACGCCCCGACCCCCGCCTCGTGCTTGTACACCTTCGGGTCGATCATGTTCAGCGACCCGGTGTACGCCACCCGCCCGTCGATCACCGCCAGCTTGCGGTGGTTACGCAGGTCCAGCCGGCGGAACACCGCGCGCACCAGCCCCGCCGGCAGCGACGCCACGACCTCGACCCCCGCGTCCCGCAGCTTCTTCAGGTCGTCGCCGCCGTCCAGAAACTTCTTGCTCCCCACCGCGTCCACCAGCACCCGGCACGCCACCCCCCGCTCCGCCGCCCGGCACAACGCCCCGACCACCCGCTGCACCTCGCCCCCCTCGAACCAGATGTAGAACTCCAGGTGGCACCGATGCTCGGCCCGGTCGATGTCCTCGGCCAGCGCCCCGAGCGCCTCGTGCGAGTCCGCGATCAGCCGCAGGTCGTTGCCCGCCAACGCCGGCAACCCCGACAACGACGCCGCGTGGCGGTGCACCGCCGCCACCGCCGCCGGCAATGCCGACCAGTCCGGGCCCGGCCGGTCCCGCAGCCGGCTCCGCCACCCGGCGTACGCGTTGTGCAGGACGACCGTCCGCCGCGCCCGCCGCCGACCCAACCGGTTCTCGCCCACCACCAGGTAGATCGCCGCCCCCACGAACGGCAGCAGCAGCACCACCGTCAGCCACGACAGCGACACCCCCACGCTCGTCCGCCGCATCACCACCCGCACCGACAAACCCACCCGGATCAGCCAGTCGGCCGCCAGCACCAGGTTGGCGATCCACCCCGCGTCGTCGGTCAGTTCGGCCAGCAGCGGCATGAGACCTTTCGCCCCGCGGCGGGGGCCGGTGCATAAACCCCGCCCGAGCCGAGTTTAGCGTTCACATCACCTCTCCCGTTATCGGCCCGCCGCGTGATCCGTGTTGACGCCCGGTCCGTCGAACGGCGATGATGACACGTTCTATGCCCGGACGCCATCGGTGCGCGTCCGTTTCCCGCTCGCCACGCCGCCCCCAACGAGGTCAGATTCACCCGTGCGTTACCGTTTCCGTGGACTGCTGCGTGAGACCGGCAAGGCCGTCGAGGGCCACGTCGAAGCCCCCACGGTCGATCAGGCCTACGACCTGATGGCGGACAACGGCATCGTCTGCGAGTCGATGCGCGAGGACCCCCGGCTCGGCGATTTTACGTCGGGTGCAGCCGGCTCCGGTTTACCCCAGACCGCCGGGGCCCCGACCACCGGCGACGCCCCGGACGAGTTCACGTCCGCCATCGACTCCGCCCTCGACACCAGCTCCACCCAGGTCAACGTCGACGACCTCTGGCGGCGCTACCGCGGCCAAAAGGTCCGCGTCATCGACCGCGACAAGATCCGCCAACGCGTCCTCTCCGTCGTCACCAAGGCCCTCCAGCAGTCCATCTCCGGCAAGGACGACCGCGACCAGACCCTCGAACGCGTCGAGACCGCCCTCACCAAGATGTTCGGCGACAACCAGAACCTCACCAGCGAGCTGTCGCCCCAGCAGGTCGCCATGGAGGACCAGATCAACCGGCTCAACCGCGTCGTCATGACCATGGAAAAATCCATGGCCGCCCTGACGATGGCCATGCGCCGCGGCGGCGGGGGCTACGGGGGGGGCGGCGGGGCCAGCCGCGGCCAGATGATCAAGGCCGTCAAAGACCCCAAAAACGACAAGGTCCTGCTCGAGATCTTCGAGTCCAACCTCGAACTGCAACGCGGCAAAAAGCCCCCCCCCGGAAGCTCCGAAACCCCAGAAACCCCCAAACCCGCCGCTTAATCCCCGCCCACCGACGTCCGATAGTTCTTTACCTCCCCCGGTGACCGATGCGTTCGCCGGCCACCCGCCCAGGAGAACCCCCCATGACCGCTGCCACCACCACCTCCGCCCCCGCCGACGACTCCGCCGCCGCCGAAAACGCCCTCTACATCGGCATCGACCTCGGGACCAGCCGCTCGTCCATCGCTTCCGCCACCGGCGTCCGCAAGACCCTCGAGTCCTACGTGGGCTGGCCCAAAGACGCCGTGTCCCTCAAGCACCTCGGCGGCCAGGAAATCGTCTTCGGCAAGACCGCCCTCGACAACCGCCTCTCCCTCGACCTCTACCGCCCGCTGGCCGTCGGCGTCATCGACAACCAGGAGGGCTCCCGCAACCTCGAGGCCGCCCGCGAACTGATCAACCACCTCGTCGAGATGGTCGAGCCCGGCCGCGGCGAATCGCTCTTCGGCGTCGTCGGCGTGCCCTCCGAGGCCTCCGGCAAGAACAAAGAAGACATCATCGAGTGCACCAAGGGCATCCTCGACTCCGTCATGATCGTCACCGAGCCCTTCTGCGTCGCCTACGGCATGGACCGCATCGCCGACGTCCTGGTCGTCGACATCGGCGCCGGCACCACCGACCTCTGCCGCATGCACGGCACCGTCCCCACCATGGAAGACCAGGTCTCGCTCCCCATCGCCGGCGACGCCGTCGACAAAAAACTCATGGAGCTGATCAACAAGAAGTTCCCCAACGCCCAGGTCACCATCAACATGATCAAGCGGCTGAAGGAAAAATTCGGCTACGTCCACACCGCCAAGGACAAGATCGAGGTCGAGTTCCCCGTCGACGGCAAGCCCACCATGCACGACGTCACCGACGTCGTCCGCGAGGCCTGCACCATCCTGGTCGACCCCATCGTCGAGTCGATCCACAAGCTGATCTCGACCTTCGACCCCGAGTTCCAGGACAAGCTCCGCCAGAACATCATCTTGTCGGGCGGCGGCGGCCTGATGGACGGCCTGAACAAAGCCATCGAAGACAAACTCGACCGCGTCGGCGGCGCGAGCGTGACCGTCGTCGAGGAGCCGATGTACGCCGGTGCCAACGGCGCGCTGCAACTCGCCCTCGACATGCCGGCGGACTACTGGCAGCAGCTGAAGTAACCCCCAGAACGATCACCGCAAGCTCTCAACCTAAAGCCCGCGGGCAGCCGCCCGCGGGCTTTGTCTTGACCGCAACGTTCAATCAAAGTCCGCCGGTTGAGCGGGTAGGGCCGGATTCATCCGGCCATTGGTCCAAGGAAAATATACCGACCGGATGAATCCGGTCCTACGGCTAGGTGAGCGCGCACAGTTCGACGACGTTTTGCCACAAAAAGCCACAAGACACACAAAAATTTTCAAACGCTTGTGACCCCGGAACCTGCGCTGTTGTGTTGTGGTGAAATTGAGTTGATTTCGCGCACAAATCGTTCGCTTGGTCCCTAAGTGTCGGACCCCGGTTGACGGCGGCCCCCCGGATCAGGCAAGGCCGGGACCGCGACCGCTTTCGGGGGCCGGGCTGAGTGTTCGCGTGTCGGCGGCGATGCCACGGGTACCACCTTGTCGGGAACCCCGTGGGTCTACGGCAGCCGCGGCTCGGCCGGGGGCGCACGCCCGTGAGATTCGACTGATTTGTCTTGCAAATGTAGCTGCGACGCAACGCGTCGCTGACGGGTGACCGCGGTCTGCGGTCAGCGACGCGTTGCGTCGCAGCTACTCAGCGAGATCAACAGGTCGGACCTCACCACCCCGCCGCGGCGGCCGCGAAGCGGTGGGGTGGGGGCGTGGGGTGCCCGCTCTTTGGCAATGTGGGTGTGGATGCGAAGAAGCCCACGGATTGAATCCGTGGGCTTCTGGGGGCTACCGGAGCGGAGTTGGAAATTCCGGGGGGGGGTTAGTGGCGGACGCCGGCGGCGGTAACGCCGCTGCCTTCGCGGATGGAGACGAGGCCGGTGGCTTGGTCGAGGACGAAGGGGCAGGTGTTGCACTGGATCCGGCGGTCGGTGGCGGGGGTGTCGGCGAGGCGGGGGTCGGCTTCGCCGGCCGCGAGGGTGGGCTGGTCGTCGGTGTCGAGGCGTTTCTTGAGCAGGTCGAGGATCAGGTCGTCGATGCCCAGCGGCTCGGCGACTTGGTAGGTCGTGCCGGGGAAGTCGGCGGCGGCCTGCGACGTGAGGCTGGGGATGTCGCGGGTCCAGTGCTTGCCGCGGGCCAGGAAGAAGGGCAGGACGACGACGTGGGTGGCGCCCCGCTGCACGCAGCGGCCGTAGGACGCGGCGATGTCGGGCATGGCGAGCTCCATGTGGGCGGGCTCGACGATGGGGCAGTCGTCGGCGAAGCGCTGGGCGAACATTGCGGCGACCTCTTTGAGACTGTCGTTGGACTGGGCCCGGCGGGAGCCGTGGTCGCAGATGATCACGCCGGTGGTGCGCTGCGCGTTGGGGTTGCGTTGGATCATGTCGGTAGCGTAGGGGGGTTGTCGCGGGATGTCGGTATGCGGATAGGTTGTTTCCGGGTTCGGGGTTGAATTTTCCGGGGGTGAATCTTTCCGGGGGGTCGGGCCGATAAACCTGGGGCATGGGCCGTGCCTTGGTGGCGCGGTGGTTGCACGATGCCGGACCTGACGCCCCCAGCCTCGACGAAGGACGCCTCCTGGACGCAGGTCTGGCAGCTGCCGGTCTTGCTGCTGGGGCTGGTGTTGCTGGGGGTGGGGCTGTTTCTGGCGTACCCGCGTTACGCCCCGCCGGACTTCGACGGGATGCTGGACACGGTGGGCGAGTACCTGCGGGCGGAGAACCCGGCGGAGGCCCGGCCGCGGATGGACAAGCTGGTGGCGGCGGGGATCGAGACGCAGGACGCGGGGGTCCGGGGGCGGTACTACGAGTATCTGGGCGACCACGACTGGCTGGTGTACGCGGACTTGTATCCGGAGCCGGTGGGCACGGCCGGGGCGTTGGACCAGCTCAAGAAGGTCAACGCGGCGTACGAGACGGCGGAGGGGGAGTTCGGGCGGACGCTGGGCGGCCGGTCGATGCAGCGGTGGGCCGAGGCGTTGGTGCTGCTGGGGCGAGAAGACGACGCGCTTTCGATCGTGGACCGGATGGACGCGGCGGACGCGGGCCGGCGTTACGAGATCGTGCGGGGGCTGATCGAGCGTCACCGCCGGGACGGCGACCCGGCGGCGTTTCTGCGGATGCTGGACCGCTTCGAGCGGACGCTGGCGGACGAGCGGGACAAACAGGAGCGGCTGGCGCAGCGGCGGTGGGCGGCGGAGGTGCGGGCGGGGCATTTCCTGGACGTGGGCGACCCGCAGCGGGCGATCGACTACATCAACCGCGAGATGCAGCGGCTGCGGGCGTCGGGGGCCGAGGACTCGCCGGCGATGGTGGCGCTGCTGGCGCGGGCGTACCAGGACACGGCCGACTTCGACAACGCGCGGCGGCTGTACGGCGTGGTGCAGCAGATGGTGCCGGACAGCGACCCGCTGAACGGTCGGGTGCTGGTGGGGCTGGCGCAGATCGAGCTGGCGGTCGGGGGCGAGGGGTTTGAAGAGCGGGCGCACACGCTGTTCAGCCGGGCGGCGAAAGAGCACCCGATGACGCCGGCGTACCTCGACGCGATGCTGGGGCGGGCCCACGTCGAGGCGATGATGGGACGCGTCGCGGCGTCGGTAGACCACTTCCGGGTGGCGATCGCGCAACTGCTGGAGACCACGCCGGCGTGGGACCCGCGGCGGGAAGACCTGCGGGTGAAGGTCGGCTCGCACGTCGACCGGTCGATCGACCTCGAGCAGTACGACGACGCGCTGGATTACCTGAGCCTGATGCTTCCGGTGTACGACGGCAGGGCGGCGCTGCCGGCGGCGATGCTGCGGCAGTTCGCGGAGGTGCACGAGCGTTTGGGCGGCGTGCGGCTGGCGCGGGCCGAGTCGATGGACCCGCGGACCTGGCCGGGCCCGGGCGAGCCGCCGGTCGCGGCGCGGCGGAACGCGTTTCAGGAGGCGGCGCACCACTTCGGCGAGTCCGCGGCGTACTACCGCCGCCACGCCGCAACGGCCACCGTGATCGACGACGAGGCCCACGGCCGCAGCCTCTGGGCCGCCGCCGCCAACTTCGACAAGGCGCAGCGGTGGTCCGACGCCATCGACGTCTACGCCGAGTACGTCACGACCCGCCCCGGCGACGGCGACCAGCTCCGCGCCCGGCACCACCTGGCCAAGGCGTACATGGCCGACCGGCAGTACGGCTCGGCCCTGGGCATCTTCCGCGACCTGATCGACGAGAACCCGCAGAGCAACTGGGCCTACGCCTCGCTCGTGCCGATGGCCCGCTGCCACGCCGCGACCGACCAGCCCGACGCCGCGGTCCGCGTCCTGCTGTCGATCGTCGACGGCCACCCCGGCATCCGGCCCGACTCCGAGACGTACCGCGAAGCCCTCGTCGACCTGTCGCGGGCCTACTACCGCCTCGGGCAGGAAGACCCGGTCTACTTCGTCAGCGCGATCGAACGCCTCGACACCGCCGTCGAACGTTACGGCCACACGCCCGACGGCCCCGTTCTCCGCTACATGCTCGCCGACAGCCTCCGCCGCTCGTCCCGTGCCCTGGGCGAGGAGGCCCGCAACGCCCGGGCCGAGCGGCAACGCCTCGCCTTCCGCGCCGAGCGGGCCGAGCGGCTGCGTAAGGCCGAGATGTACTACGACCAGGTCGTCACCGAGCTCGAGGCGCGGTTCGACGCGGCGCGGTCCGACCTCGAGAACCTGTACCTACGCAACGCCTACTTCTACAAGGCCGACTGCGCCTACGACCGCCGCGACTTCACCGTCGCGATCGACCGCTACCGCGAGGCCGCCCAGCGCTGGTCCGACCACCCCGCGTCGCTCGTCGCGCAGGTCCAGATCGTCAACGCCTACTGCGAGCTGCAGGAGTTCCAGCAGGCCTACGTCGCCAACCAGAACGCGCTGTGGCAGCTGAGCCAGATGGACGACGCGGTGTTCGACCGCCCCGACATGCCGATGACCCGCCGGCACTGGGAAGACTGGCTGCGGTGGTCCAGCGAGCTGAAGCTCCTCGACAAGCAGAGCGCCTCGGCCGACTGATCGTCGTCTAGAGCCGCGCAGTTCTTGCGCGGTTGATCCGACGGAAATGCGCAAAACTAACGGGGTCAGCGGTTATCGGCCGATGATCGGGTTGTTCCCGTCGTGGCAGGACGCCCGACATCTCCCCGAAAGGTCAGGATGACCCCACCCCCCCCCGCCCTCGGAAATTTGGCCGCTGCTCCGCCTGAGTCTTCGGCGGGCGGTGAAACATCGCCCGCCGCGTGCGACCGCCTGATCGACCTGCTGACCCGGCAGCGCAACCTCTACCGCGACCTGTCGTCGCTCAGCGAGCAGCAGCAGCAAGTTATCGCCGAGGGCCGGGCTGAGCAGTTGCTCACGCTGCTGTCCGACCGCCAGGTCATCGTCGACGAGCTGACGCAGATCAACCGCCAGGTCGCGCCGCTGCGCAGCCGGATGGCCGAGCTGACCGAAGCGGGCGGACCCGAGAAGAAAGCCCAACTCCGCGGGCTGGTCGACGAGGTCCAGGGCCTGCTCGAGTCGATCATCGCCGGCGACGACCGCGACCGGCAGACGCTCGAGTCGTCGAAGGCGTCCGTCAAGCAGCAGCTCGCCGCGATCCACGCCGGGCCGCGGGCCGTGAACCACTACCGCCAGGCCGCCGCGTCGCCGCCCCGGCCGACCGCCGCCCAGTTCACCGACGCCCGCGGCTGACCTATGCCCACCGCCGCCCCCCCGGAACCAATCACCCCCCCGGAACCGACCGCCGCGCCCGTGCTGTCGTCCGACGACCTGGCCGACGTCTTCCGCGCCTACTCCGCGGTGTCCGAGCGGCTCCAGGCGTCGCACGAGGCGCTGCAGGAAGAGGTCGCCCGGCTGCACACCGAACTCGCCGCCAAGAACGCCCAGCTCGAACGCTCTAAACGCCTCGCCGCGCTCGGCGAGATGGCGGCCGGCATCGCCCACGAGGTCCGCAACCCGCTCGCCGCGATCCAGCTCTACGCCGAGCTGATCGGGGCCGACCTTCAGGAAGCAAACCACGACACGCTGGCCCCCGCCGCGGACCACACCCGCAAGATCGCCGACGCCGTCCGCGGTCTCTCCGGCGTCGTGCAGGACGTGCTGAGCTTCGCCCAGACCGTCGAGCCGCAACCCCGCACGCTCGACGCCGCCGAAGTCCTGCAACGCGTCGTCGACGAGCAGCGGCCCGGCATCGAGTCGCGCCGGATCGAAGTCGTCATCGAGGTCAAACGGCCGAGGCTCCACGCCGACCCCGACCTGCTGCACCGCGCGCTGGTCAACCTCGTCCGCAACGCCGTCGAGGCGGTGGCCGACCGCGAAGAACGACGCCTGACCCTCACCGCCGACGCCGGCCGGCTCACCGTCGCCGACACCGGCCCGGGCCTGCCCGCCGGCGTGGCCGACCGCATCTTCAACCCGTTCTTCACCACCCGCAGCACCGGCACCGGCCTCGGCCTCGCCATCGTCCACCGCATCGTCGACGCCCACGGCGGCGCGGTGAGCGTCACGAACGACGCGCGGCACGGCGGTGCTATCTTCACCCTCGAACTGCCTCTTCCCCAAGCCGCTTGCGGCTTAGCGTCCCCCCCCGGAAATTCTCCGCTGGAGCCCGCCGCATGAGCACCAAGGTCCTCGTCGTCGACGACAAGCAGATGATGCGCGACTCGGTCGGCGCGACCCTCCAACGCGCCG
>JBCCOP010000002.1:0-57790 GCA_039025315.1 Planctomycetota bacterium
GCTCGACTCAATCAAGTACGCCCTCGACCACCGCGACGAGGCGGTCAACTTCGCCCTGAATTACGCAAGAGACATGGGCGCCGACCTCGCCGATCGCTTCGTCGGTATGTACGTCAACGACTGGACCCTCGACTACGGCGATGTTGGCAAACGTGCCGTCCAACAACTGATCGATGAAGGCATCGCCATCGGGTTGCTGCCTCCGCTCCCTCCCGAACAAACCCAACACAGCATCGACTTCATCGTACCCGGGTGAAGCGGTCGCAGGGGGTGCTTGCTCCCCACGAGGCGGTGGCAGGGACTTAGAGCCTTTTATGCCCCTGCTCTATCTTCACGTCAAGGCGGATTCCGATGCCGGCGTCGTCCTCCCTCGGTGGGCCCCAACCCGCCTCGATCGGCCTCCTTTGCCTCGAAAACTGCCTTGCCGCGCGGGATGAAGAGCAGGTGCATAACAGGCTCTAGGTCGAGCATGTGCGAAAACTTGAGATGCCGGGGGCCTGTCGTTCACCGAACCGGACTGGCGGTGATCCTATGGTTTTTCGCGTCGATCGGTAGACGTTTACGGAAGCAGATTTTCTTTGCACGCCGCCAAAGAAAAAAATACGCCCTCGATTTTATTTTTACTTTTGCTAAGTAAAATTATTGCTGTATATTTTTCTTAGCTGAACCGGATTGAAAACACATGGACATCACCTCTTTTGGGTCCCATAAAACCGGGCGTCTGCTCAAGATCAGTGCCGGCGACGGTTCCGACTGGGCGTTCATCCCCGGGCCCGTGCCGCGGGACTGGTCTTTACCTCACCGCTTGAGCGATCTGCTGGGCGACGCCCGGGAAAAGCTCGGAAAGCTGGACGGTATCGGCCAGACGCTGACCGACCCTCACCTGCTGCTGACCCCGCTGCAGCAACGCGAGGCGATCAAGTCGTCGAGCCTGGAAGGCACTTACGCGACCCCGCAAGAGATGCTGCAGTACGAGCTCGACCTGAGCGAGCCGGAATCCAAGACCGACCAACGCAGCGCCTGGCAGGAGGTCCACAACTACAGCAAAGCCTTAAACCACGGCTACACGAGGCTCGCCGTCGATGATTTTCCTATGACGCTGCGGCTGATTCAAGAGACCCATGATAAGCTGATGCGCGGTGTTCGCGGCAGCGACAAGCGGCCCGGAGAGTTCCGAGATCAACAGGTGCATGTGGGGTCGGGCCGGCGGTACATCCCACCGCCGGCGAACGAACTCAGAGCCGTACTCGACGACCTAGAAAAATTTCTGCACGACGAGACGCCGACCCTGAACCCTTTGGTCAAGGCATATATGGCCCACTACCAATTCGAGGCGATCCACCCGTTCCATGACGGCAACGGACGGATCGGGCGGGTCCTGCTCGCCTTATGCACCTACCGGTGGCACGGCCACACCAAGCCCTGGCTCTACATGAGCGGCTACTTCGACCGCTACAAAGACGAGTACGTGGACAATATGTTCCGCATCTCGACCGAGGGCGACTGGGAGACCTGGATCGAATTTTGCCTCCGCGGGACCGTCCAACAGTGCCTGGACTCGATCCGCCGCTGCGATCGGCTCCATGCCCTAAAAATGACCTACTACGCCGATCACAGCGACGCTTTCGACCGTGCCCATCGGCTGATCGGCAAGCTTTTCGAGCGGCCGATCTTTCGCATCAACAACGTCAAGGACTGGCTCAATGTCTCCCGGCCAACCGCGAAATCCGACATCGACAAACTGATCGAGCGTGGTGTAGTCCGCCATCTCATGGGACAAAAACCCAAAACTTATTTCGCTCCAGAGATCTTTGCCGCGGCATACCAGGAAGACTCGGACTGAGACCTCTCCGATTCGTAGCCGCATCCCGCCACGATGCACCGACGCGGAACCCAGTATCGATCAAGGGTACGGCTTAAGCAACTTCGCTAAAATAATTTAGCGGTCTTTATTTATCTGGTAGTCATTTGCACCCCAGATGCTTGCCCCCGTCCGCGCAGGGCAAGCACCCCGACACCGTCCCCCGGCCGACCGCCCGAACCACCCCGCCCGGCAGACACCAACTCGCCGACGTGCCCGGGCTCGTCAGCGGCTGTACAAACATCCCCAACGCCTCCGCGTGTTCCTTTGCGTCTTGGTCAAGATCCCCGCATTCGCGGCCAGCTCCCGCACCTGCTTCGCCAGCCACACTCATCACATGAGGTAGCTCCGCGCCACCACCGGCCCCGACTCCCGCTCCAGGTTCACCAGCAGGTAACGCAGCGCGTCGCACGCGTGGTCCGGTCCGTCCTTCCGCGGCGCATCGCTCTCGGGCGACCGCGGGTCGAAGCGGTAGGCTTGCATCGCGGCAATCAGTCGTTCGCAGCGGGGGTGGATCGTCAGCGTCCGGCGGTCGAGCCGGCGGCGCACGATCTCGATGCCGTCGCTGAGCCGGGAGCGGGCGGCGCGGACGCGGTAGCCCGCGTCACGCAGTAGGGCGATGTCCGTCCGACCGCTGTGGGCGTTGCGCTGGTGGCCCGCGGGGTCCACACCCAGCCAGGCGACTTCGTGCGGTTCGGGGTAATCACGCTCGTCCCGTTGACGCTCGATCGCCTCGAGGTGGCGTCCCAAGGTCAGGCCCGCCGCGACGTATTCATCCACCACGTGGACACGGCCGCTCCCAACGATGACCGCCCACAACAGGACGGTCGGGCTCCGCAGGCCGAAGTCCATCCCGCCGACCCACGAGACTTCGTCGCCGTCGGGGCCTTGCGGGGTCACGTGACCGCCGCCGGGGGTCGGCAAGAAGTTGGGGTACACCGCGTCGCGCACGCCGGGTCGGCGGCACATCATCTCGGCGTCCCACGTCAGGTCCGACGTCCGCCGGCGTTGGTCCATCAGGTCCTCGATTGGCACGAAGCCCGACGCCCGCTTCGCCCGGCCGCCGCAGTCTTCCCACAACACACAACCCTCGCACGGCAGCTCCTCCGGGCAACGCGCTGCGACGTCCATCGCGTTCCATTTGAATACCGGGCTGGTCCCCGCGTCCGCTTGCGTCAGGGACGACATCAACCCGCCCGGCCGGTGCATCGTCGATAACGCTTCGACCCCGCCCCGCACCCCGACCCCGCCGCACCGGCCCGAACGCGTTACCAGCTGCGCCGCCTCCCACACCGCCGGGTCGAACTCCTCGACCTCGTCGCACCGCAGCACCTGCACCCGCGTCCCGCGGACCGACCGCTGCGAGCCGGCCAACACCTCGGCCCGGCTGCCGTGGCCCAGCACCACCCGACGCGCCGTCGCCGGCCGGGCGAGCACGCCCCGCCCCGTGGCCGGGTCCCGCAGCAGCGGCCGGTCGAACAACGCCGTGAGGTGTTCGTACATCTTCGCCGATTGCTCCAGCGACCCGCCCAGGATGCGGACCTGGATGCCGGGCTTGAACAGCAGGTCCAGCAGCGTCGCTACCGCCCCGAGCATGGTCTTGCCCCCGCCGCGGTTGGCCCACACCACGGCGTCTCCGCCGCGGAAAAACGCGTGGCACAGGTAGTCCAGCGGCGGCGTCGAGCCGGGCGTCGGCACCGACCGCCCGACGTCCAACCCCAGGCCGCGATGCACGAAACGATGCAACCCCGCCCGGGTCGTCGGGCGCAGCGGCAGCAGCAGCCTTAACCGCCGGCGGGCCGCAGCGAGGTCCGCGTTCGTGTTTGTGCTCATCCACACCCCTCCCCCTCGGCGGGGAGGTTCTTGTCGTCGCCGAACAAGGCTTCTCGGATCGACGCCGCCTCTCGCTGCGCGGCCGACACGTCGTCTTCGACTTGTGAAGCCTCCGGGGTGGTGTCCGCCCGCCGCAGGTCGGTTTTCAATAGATCGACGCACGCCTTACGCGCCTGTTCCGCCGAGGTCTCGTCGCCCCCGGAGGCTTGCTTGATCAGTTCGCTGACGGCGACCTGGCGGTACCGGCTGAGCATGAGCTGGGTCTGCAGGTCCGCCAGCCGGCAAAGGTCCGTGAGTGTGCGGTGGTTCTCCGCCCGCCCGATCCACTCGGCCAGGTCGTCGGGGGTCAGCCGGTGTGCGTCCGCCAGGCCAGTGAGGTCTCGTCGCGCCTCGAACACGTCGGCGATGAGCGCGGCCCGCTGTTTCTTGGATAGTTTTCGCATGAGTCTCTTGGTGCAAGGTCAAAGACGGGAGGCAGAGATCGGACGGCGTGAGAGTCAGGACGCTTCCTCCGCGACCCCCAGTAGCGTGAGCAGCGCGGACTCGCGCGGGCCGCCGTGCTCCCGCAGGCGTTTCTCGACCGCGGATCGCAGCCGGGGCAAGAGGAAAAAGTGCAGGGCCACCGGCATGTCACCGATCGCGCGGGGCGGCCGCGGCGGGGGCATCAGCTCGTTGAGTCGCAGAAGTTTTTTGAGTCGGCCGGCGTCTTCCGGCAGGCGTTCAGGCAGAGATTTGGCGTCGAAACGTCCCGACAGCTCACCCAGCAAGGCCGCCCGCTTCCGGGGGTCGTCCCGGCCCTCGAGGCGGTTCAGCGTCGCCAGCAGCAGCAGCGCCCCGTCGTCGTCCACGTCCCACACGTCGCACCGCGCCGTCGGCCGGTCAAGCTGCTGCAGTGCTTGTACGCGGTGGTGGCCGTCTAACACCTGGTACTCATCGCCCAACGGCCGGACGACGATCGGTGGGTAGCGGCCCGTCGTCTCCAGGTGCGTCACCAATTTTTTGAATCGATCCGGCGGCATCACGTTGCTGTTGCGCGGGTGTGGTCGCAGCCGGTCGATCGGGATCGAGACAATCTCCATCAATAGGTTTCCCGGAAAAGTAAAAAAGGTCAATACGCTAGTCTTAGGCTGCATGCCCTCAAGTTTGATTCGCTACGGTCGCCCCCCCGTGATCCTTGAGGTAGTAGACCGGTTCGAGTTGCAGCCGCTGCCGGGCGACCGCGAGTTGGGCCCGCGGGTCGGTTTCGTGGACGGCCGAACGGCCGGCGTTGAGTCGGTACCAGCGGTGCAACTCGGCGAAGAGCCAGCGGCGGTCGCGGCCTGCGAGCATTTGGATGCGGGACCAGGTGTGGTCCAACACCGTCAGGTCACGCGGGTCCAGGCCGACCCTGCCCAGGGCCGCGGTGAAGCGGGCGTCGTGTCCGTGTGCGGGCCGGGGATAGGCGGTCATGCCCGCCCGCGCGAAGAAGGGGTTGACCCGGCCCATGGCGGCGAGGGCTTCGGTGAAAACGGTCGTCGGTTCCCGCAGGGCCTCCTGCACCAGCCGCACGGCCAGTCCCAGGCCCCGCCACCGCGGGTCGATCACCACCCGGCTGATGCAGCGCAGCTCGTCGTTGAGCAGCCGGGCCCGCGGCCCCGGGTCCAAGTGGCCGCCGTAACGCTCGTGCAAAGCCCAGTCCCGCATCCGGCAGCTGAGGCTCGGTAGCGATTCGACCAGCACGCCGACCACCCCCGGAACACCGGCCCCGGCTTCGGCCGCGTCCGCTGCCATGCGGCGGAACCGCGCCTCAAGCCCGGGCCGCGGGTCTTCGAGGACCAGCACCCGGGTCGCGGTGGCCGGCTTCTGGGCCCGGTAGTGGTGCTCGGCCAACGCGGCGTAGTCCGCCAGCGTCCCGGTTCGAAGCCGCAGAACGTCCGCGGGGTGCGCGTCGCCACACCGCCGAAAGCGGATACCGAGCCCGGTGGGTCCGGCCGCTTTATTCGCCACGGGCCGACTCCGCTGCGCGGCGGTACACCTCGAGCCGCGACCCCGGGTGCTTCTCGATCAGCACGTCGGGGCACAGCGGCTCTAGCAGGTCGTCGTGGGTCGTCGCGGCGACGAAGGCGACGGGCCGACCGGCCGTCACCCACCGCCGGACGTTGCGGGCCACGGCCGCCGCGGCGGTGCGGTCCAGCGTCGCTCCGAATTCGTCGGCCAGTACCACGGTCAATCCGCCGGCGTCCGCCGCGACCCCGAGTTCGACCTCGGCCATCGCCCGGGCGAGGCGGAAGCGGTACCGCTGACCGTCCGACAATTCGCCGGGCCGACGCAGCATCACGAACGCGTCGTTGAGCCCGGCCAGACTCAGGACCCGCAACGCGTCGGCCAGCGGCAGCCGACCCCGATCGACGGCGTCGATCACCGCCGTGTCGTCGGCGTCCGCCGCGATCTGGTCGAAGTCGATCACCCGGCCATCGGGCCGAGCCCGCACCGCGTCGCGGATCAGTCGCAGCAGGGTCGATTTGCCGCCCCCGCTCGCGCCGGTCACGAAGACCAGTTGGCCCGGTACGAGCGTCAGCTCGGTCGGGGGTACGACACAACGCCGCTCGGCCTGGTCGGCGCCGAGCCCGAACATCGCCGCGACCTCGACGACCCGGTCCGACGGCCGGCCACGTTGCCCCTTGGGACCCACCCGGGACGGGGCGACCTCGACGGTGTGCGACAGCGAGAGGGTGTAACCCTTGTTCATCATGAATTAAACTTTTCCACCGGTTCGGTGTCGGGTGAGTTTTCATTGGCGCGGCGTAACCGCTCTTCGAGCAGCACGGCAAGCCGAGCCCGCTCCTGCCGCACGGCGTGGAGCGACCGGCCGGTGAGGCGGGCGGTGTCGCGGAGCCCCCGGCCCTCGAGCACGAGGCGTCGGGCGACCGCCCGGAGCGAACGGGGCAGCAGGTCGCGGTGGCCGACCACGTATCGGTACTCGCGGGAGTTGATGCGGCGGATGCAGCCGCGCAGGCGGCTTTGGAGGGTCCGCGGGCTGCGTCGTTGCAGGCGGGCGAAGTCGGCGACGGTCATCCCGTCGCCCAAAACCCGCTGCACCAGCAGCCGGTCGGGCCGGGAAAGATGCTCCGCCAGGGCGAGGACCCGCTCGGCTTCGTCGCGTCTCTGGACGCATCGGTCCGCTTGTTCGTCTCCCGCCCGCTCCCACGGCGTCGACATGGCCTTGCCTCCGGAAAAAAAGTTTGGTAAAAGTAAGGTTTTGTGATCATTGAACCCGACTGCGACGTGTAAGTCAAGTGTTTTGTTCAATATTTTTTTAACTTTGACGGGAGCCGGTCATGTCTTCGGTGGGTCAGGTGGTCCGGGAGCGGCGGGAGGCGTTGGGGCTGACGCTGGCGGCGTTGGCTGTGGCCGTGGGGGCGACGAAAGGCTACCTGTCGATGATCGAGAACCACCGGGTGGACAACCCGCCGTCACGCGGGCTGCTCGAGGCGTTGGAGCGGGCGCTGGGTGTCTCGTCGGGGGACCTGGTCCGGCTGGCGGAGTGGCAGGCGACGCCCGAGCCGATCCGGCGGGAGGTGCAACGCCTGGCGGGCGACGCGGGCCGGGGGCGGGAGCTGGCGGCCTGGTTGAAGGACAACGCGGCGAAGCGCAAGCGCGGCGGGGCGGGCAAGGACCTCGACGCGCTGTACCGCAGCGGTCAGCTCTCGAAGCGGGTCAACGCCGTGCTCGGCCAAGAACCCGCATCGGCCAAGCAGGTGCGGGCCTTCGGCGAGAAAGGCGTAACCCCGGGTGCCGGGGTTGAACCTTCCGGGGTTGAACCTTCCGGGGGCGGGGGGGTGCGGTACCGGGTGCCGGTGATCAACCGGGTCGCGGCGGGGGAGGCGCGGGAGCACACGGACCTGGGTTTCCCCGACGGGTCGGCGGACCGGTACCTCGACGTACCCGAGGCGGTGACGCCCGACATGTTCGCGACGGAGGTGACGGGTGACTCGATGCGCCCACGTTACGAGCCGGGCGACGTGGTGGTGTTCTCCGGCTCGGCGGACGTGGAGGACGGCTGCGACTGCTTCGTGAGGCTCGAGCCCGACCACGAGACGACGTTCAAGCGGGTGTACTTCGACCACGACGCGGGGACCATCCGGCTGCAGCCGCTGAACCCCGACTTCCCGCCGCGGGTCGTGCGGCGGGAGCAGGTCGCCGGGCTGTTCCGGGCGGTGGGGCGGTATTCGAAATTGTGAGTGGCGCTACAGCTCGGCGAGCTGCGCTTCGACGCGGTCGAGCTCGGCGGCGGCGGCGGCTCGCTGGTCGCGGGTTTGCTGGACGAGGTGGGCGGGGGCCTTGCTGGTGTACTTCTCGTTGCCCAGCCGGCCGTCGAGCGTGCGGAGCGACTTGACCAGTTCGTCGCGGCGCTTGCCCAAACGCTCGGACTCGGCGGCGGTGTCGATCTCGACGTGCAAGTACCCCTCGCCCAGCGGGCCGGTGACCACCGCGGCGGCGGGGGGCTTCTCGACGTCGGGGCCCACGGCCACCACGTCGGTCTGCGTCATGGCCGCGACCAACGCGATCGACTCCCGCACCGTGGCCGCGACGTCGTCGGCCATCCGGATCGAGAAGTCCAGCCGCTCCCGCGGGGAGACCCCGGCCGCGCTGCGCACCTCGCGGATCAGCCCGACGACCTCCTGCAATCGGCCGAAGCGCTCCTCGGCGTCGCGGTCGATCAACGCCGACTCGGCGGAAGGCCATCGCGCTTTCACCAACAAATCACTTGTCTTGAGCTTCAACCCATCTACCCCACGCTCCGGGCAGACGTCGCACAACGACTCCCACAGACGCTCGGTGACGAATGGCATCACCGGGTGCAGCAGCCGCAGCGACGCGTCCAGCACCGCCGCCAGCACCCGCCGGCTCGCCGCACCCTCGGGTTTGGTGATGACCGGCTTCACGGCCTCGATGTACCAGTCGCAGACCTCGTTCCAAACAAACTGGTACAGCCCACCGGCGTAGTTATGGAAGTCATATTCAGCCAGGTGTCGGTCGGCCGCCTCGATGGCTCGCACCGTACGCGACAGGACCCAGCGGTCGGCGACCGAGGGCGTCGCGTCGGCGGCGTCGGCCTCGGCTTCCGACAAGTTCGCGAGCGCGAAACGGGTCGCGTTCCACAATTTGGTGGCGAACCGCTGGCCGAGCTCGAATTTTTCCGATGTGTTGCGGGCCAGCGGTGTGTCGCCCCCGGGCTCCGTCGGCTCGGCTTGACCGGACGCCAAGCCGTAAGACGAGATCATCTGGTTGCCGCTACCGGCCGGATACTCCTGAACGGGCGCGGCGACCTTCACGCCGCCGGGGCCGGTGACGAACTTCGGCGTAAACGTGTCGCCCGTCCGGGGGTCAACGGTGTCGACGGGCAGGCGGACGTCCTGGGTGTGGGTGGTCATGGACGTGAGCGTGAAGCGCATCGCGTCCGACCCGTGAGAGTGGATGATGTCGACGGGGTCGACGCCGTTGCCCAGCGACTTGGACATCTTCTGGCCGTGCCCGTCCTGGATCATGGCGTGGATGAACACGTCCTTGAACGGCAGGCGGTCGAGGAAGTAGAGGTTGAACATGACCATCCGCGAGACCCAGAGGGTGATGATCTCGCGGGCGGTGCAGAGGACGGAAGTCGGGTTCCAGGTGGCGAGGTCGGGCGTCTGGTCGGGCCAGCCGAGCGTGGACATCGGCCAGAGGGCGGAGGAGAACCAGGTGTCGAGGACGTCGGGGTCTTGGCTCCAGCCGTTAGCTTCTAAATCATCTTCAAAGCCATCAGGTGCAAGGCCAACACAGATATAAAAATCGATCCATCGCCCATCGCTATCTTCGAACTTGCGGACACGGTCATCGACATAATCTCCGTGCTCAGCCATGATGGCTTTGCCAGTCAGCTCTTCAGACCGAGTCCACTCGTCTGTGAACATATCCCAGATCACACCGGGGTTTGCTTGAGCGAATGATTCCCACGATGCTCGCTTACTCCAAACCGGGATGCGATGCCCCCACCAGAGTTGTCGGGAGATGCACCAGTCGCGGATGTTTTCGTGCCAAGTCTGAAAGGTCTTAGCGTAGCGGGCCGGGGTGAAGGTGAGGCCGATGGCTGTTGGGTCGCTTGGTGAATCAGGCTTTTCATCGTCGGCGGTCGTTCGCTGCGACGGGTCCATGGCGCGGAGGGCGGCGCCGGCGAGTTTGTCGTCGGTGACTTTGAGGTACCACTGATCGGAGTAGTACGGCTCGACGGGGACGTGGCTGCGGTAGCTGTGGCCGACGGCGTGGCGGTAGGGAACCTGTTTTTCTAAGAGGTCGCTTTTTTTGAACCAGCGGACGATGGCGCGGCGGCCTTCTTCGCGGGAGAGGCCGAGGAGGGAGGTTAGGAAACCAGACGCTTCGGCGCTGCGCTTCTCAGCGTCGGCGTGGTTTTGGTCCCAATCGGTCCAGCCGTGGTCTTTGGAGATCGACGCGTCGGGGGCCATCACGTTGATGATGGGGAGGGGTTCCGGGGCGTGGCGTTGGCCGATGTCGTAGTCGTTGGGGTCGTGGGCGGGGGTGACCTTGAGGAAGCCGGAGGCCATGCGGGCCTTGCTGTCTTCGGAGTCGGGGTCTGGGATCACGACGTAGTCGTCGCCGATGATGGGGATGACGCGGCCGACGATCGGCAGCTTCACCCGTTGGCCGATGAACGACTTATTCCGGGGGTCGTCGGGGTTCACGGCGACGGCGGTGTCGCCGAGCATGGTTTCGGGGCGGGTGGTGGCGACGGTGATGGTTTCGCCGGTCTCGTCCCCGGAAGCGTCGCAGAGGGGGTACTTGAGGTAATAGAACTGGCCGTCGATCTCCTGCATCTCGACCTCGTCGTCGGCGAGGGCGGTCTGGGTGACGGGGTCCCAGTTGACGAGGCGTTTGCCGCGGTAGATCAGGCCGTCTTTAAACAGCTGGAAGAAGGCTTCGCGGACGGCCTTGGCCCGCGGTTCGTCCATGGTGAACGCCTGGCGGGACCAGTCGCAGGAGCAGCCCATGTCCTTGAGCTGCTGGGTGATGCGGGCTTCGTACTCGTCTTTCCAGGCTTGGACCTTTTCGATAAATCGCTCGCGGCCGTCGCCGGTTTCTGATTCTTGGCGTTTGTAGTCTTTGAGAGATTTTTCGCGGTTGGCTTGTAAACGTTTGTCGACGACGGTCTGGGTGGCGATGCCGGCGTGGTCGGTGCCGGGGAGCCAGACGGCGTTGCGGCCGGCCATGCGAGCGTGGCGGACGAGGACGTCCTGGAGGGTGTTGTTCAGGGCGTGGCCGAGGTGCAGCGCGGCAGTGACGTTGGGCGGGGGGATACAGACGGAGAAGGGTTGGCCGGAGGCGTCGGGCGTAGCGCGATAGGCGTCGGCGGCGTCCCACTTGGCGGTGACGGCGGGCTCGACGGCGGCGGGGTCGTACTGGGGCGGCAGGTCGGCGGGGCGGGTCATGGGTCGTGCGCGGGTTGCGGGGCTTCGTGGCACGCTTCCGGAAGAGCATTGAGAACTTCCGGGGGGAGGCGTTGGTGGTCGGGGACGCCGAGGAGGTAGAGCACGGCGTCGAGGCCGAGGGTGGAGACGGACTGTTCGGCTTGTCTCCGGACCAGGGGTTTGGCGTGGAAGGCGATGCCGAGGCCGGCGCGGCGGAGCATGGGCAGGTCGTTCGCGCCGTCGCCGACGGCGACGACTTGGCGGCGGTGGATGCCCTCGTCGGCGGCGAGTTGTTCGAGAAGTTGGGCCTTGCGGGGGCCGTTGACGATGTCGCCGAGGACGCGGCCGGTGAGCGTGCCGTTTTCGATTTCTAAGCGGTTGGCGTGGACGTGGTCGAGGCCGAGTTGTTGCTGGAGGTGGTGGCCGAAGTAGGTGAAGCCGCCGGAGAGGACGGCGGTTTTGTAGCCGAAGGCCTTGAGGTTGCGGACCAGGGTGTCGGCGCCCTCGGTGAGTTCGAGTCGTTCGGCGACGGCGGCGAGGATGGACGCGGGCAGGCCGGCGAGGGCGGCGACCCGGCGACGGAGCGAGTCGTCGAAGTCGAGTTCGCCGCGCATGGTGGCGTCGGTGATTTGGGCCACGGCCTCGCCGGCGCCGGCCTCTTTGGCGAGCTCGTCGATCACCTCGGCGCGGATGAGGGTCGAGTCCATGTCGAAGACGACCATGCGGCGGGCGCGGCGGTAGCCGTCGTCCTTCTGCCAGGCCAGGTCGAGGTGCAGGTCCGAGCCAAGCTGCATGAACCGCTCGTGCATCGCGTCGGGGTCGGCGGGTTGGCCGCGGAGCGAAAACTCGACGCAGGCGCGGCGGTCGTCGGCGTGGTCGTCCGCACCGCCGGGGCGGGCGGGCCGGCCCGAGAGGCGGTGGATCACGTCGATGTTGAGCGACTGCTCGGCGACGACGCGGCTGACCGCGGCGAGCTGCGCGGCGGTCAGGGTGCGGGTGAGCAGGGTGAGGATGTGCCGCGGCTTGCCCTGCTGGGCGACCCAGCGGTCGTAGGCGTCGTCGGCGATGGGGCGGACTTTGAGCCGCAGGCCGTGAGACTCGGCGACGGTATGGATGGCGTTGAGGCCTGTTTCTTGTTGATCGGAGCGGCCGGGCCACCGGACGAGCATGCCCAGCAGCAGCATCTCGTGGATCACGGCCTGGTTGAGGTCGAGCACCGCCGCGCCGTGGTCGGCCAGGGCGGCGGACAGTTCGGCGGTTAGGCCGGGGCGGTCCTCACCCGTGAAACGCAGGAGATGGATAGGTGAAGCTTGGTCGGGCACGGGCGGGGATTGTACAGGTGTAAGGCGGGTGAGCGTCTTGATTGCGGTCGCCTGCGCGGCGTGGTGCAGGGGGCACCCCCCTGCACCCCCAAGGCAAAGACCAGAGGCGTGCTGTGCCTTCGGGGTTCAGGTGCGGAGCCCTTGCCGCTTGCCGCGCAGGCGACGGCCGACAAGACACTTCACCGTCTTTTACGTTTTCGTTGTTTGAATTTCTGACTCTTCTGCTGCGCCTTGGTTGAGCCCTTGCGGCCGGGCATGCCCCCCCCCGGGACCATCCCCCCGGCGGACGCCATCTGCTTCATGGCCGAGAGCTTGCCCATTGCGCCCATGCCGGCCATCTGTTTGGACACGTCGCCGATCATCTCGAAGCCCTTGACCAGCTGACTCACATCTTTCTGATCGGTGCCCGATCCGCGGGCGATGCGGCGGCGGCGGGAGTTGTCGAGCTTCTTCCGGCTGGCGCGCTCGTCGGCCGTCATCGAGTTGATGATCGCTTCCGTTTGGTCGATCTGCTTGTCGTCGAGGTCGAGGTCCTTGATCTGTTTGCCGACCCCCGGAAGTAGTCCCAGCAAAGATTTCATGGAGCCCATCTTGCGGATCTGCTTGAGCTGCTTGAGGAAGTCGTCCATGGTCAGCTCGCCCTTGGCCATCTTGTCCTGCAGGGCCATCGCCTCTTCTTCGCTGACCTGCTCCTGGGCCTTCTCGACGAGGCTGACGATGTCGCCCATGCCGAGGATGCGGGAGGCGATGCGGTCGGCGTGGAAGGCTTCGAGGGCGTCAAGTTTTTCGCCGGTGCCGATGAAGCGAATAGGTTTGCCGGTGACAGACTTGACCGAGAGGGCGGCACCGCCGCGGGTGTCGGAGTCGAATTTGGTGAGCACGACGCCGTCGAGCTCGAGCTGGTCGTTGAAGGCCTTGGCGGAGTTGACCGCGTCCTGGCCGGTCATGGCGTCGATGACGAGGAAGACCTGGTGCGGGGCGACGGCGGCGTTGACGCGGCGCAGCTCGCCCATCAGCTCGTCGTTGAGGTGGAGCCGGCCGGCGGTGTCGAGGACCACCACGTCGATCCCCTGGGCCTTGGCCTTCTTCACGGCGTTGCGGCAGACGGTGACCGCGGCACCGACGGCCTTGCCGTACTCGGCGACCTGGTCGGGCTCGCCGTGGAACGACACCCCCCCGCCCCCGGGGCTTTCCACCTCGCGCTCGACTTGTTCCGCCAGGACTTGGAGCTGCGTCACCGCCGCGGGCCGCTGCAGGTCCGCCGCGGCCAGCAGCACCGACTTGCCCTTCTTCTTGAGATAGGCCGCGAGCTTGCCGCAGGTCGTGGTCTTGCCCGAGCCCTGGAGCCCGCACATCATGACGACGGTCGGCCCCGGCTCGACGAACATCACGGGTTCCGCCGCGGCCGGGGGAACGAGGGAGCCGTCTTCCAAGGGCTCCGGGGGATCGCCGAGCAGCGCGATTAGCTCGTCGTGGACGATCTTGATCATCTGCTCGCCGGGCCGGACCGATTCAAGCACGGCGGTGCCTACGGCCTGACCTACGACGCGGTTGCAGAACGACTCGGCCACTTCGTAGTGGACGTCGGCTTCGAGCAGGGCCTCACGCACCTGCTCCATCGCCTCGCGGACGTTGGCTTCGCTGATCTTGCCCCGGCCGCTGAGTTTGCGGAGGGCCCCCTCGAACTTGTCGGACAGGTTGTCGAACATCGCGATCCCTTGATCGAATCAGGGATCAGGCTCTGACCGGAGCGTGGAGATTATACGCTTAGGACGCTAGGCGTCGTGGTCTGGGGGCCGGCGGCGAGTCGGTCAGGATCACCATCTCCCCGGCTTGAGCCAGCGAAGCCAACGCTTCGGCGGGGTCACGTGATGCTAGTGAATCGTCTTCGGCTTCGTCGGACACTTCCACCTGGGAATCGTGCAGGGTGATCGGCTCACACGGCACGAGGAAGATCGAGTCGGGCTCGCCGACGGCGGTGATGGTCAGTTTGAGCTTTTCGCGGTGTGGCATGTTCCGGCGCTCCGGCAGGAAGATTGCTCAGGCCTCGGTTGAGGTTATCCGGAATTATCGGACAGTCCAGTCCCTAGCCGTCAATCCTTGCGGAAGCGCTTCAACGCGCCGCTGTTGCCTCGCCGGCAGGGGTTCCGGCCCATCCCGCCATAAAACTCACGGGTTTCTCACTTTGCTGAAGTCTTTGTTGGCCCACGCCGGAGCCGGGTCGGGGCTACGGCGACGATGCGATGGGTCGCTCCTGCATGGCAGGGTAGTCGGTGTAGCCGGTCGGGCCGGCCGCGGGGTTGTAGAGCGTGGTCGGGTCGGTGATCTCGTTGAGCTCGGCGTCGAGGCGCAGCCGCGTGGGCAGATCGGGGTTGGCCAGGAACGGCCGGCCCATGGTGATCAGGTCGCAGCGGCCGGCGCTAAGCGCCGCCTCGGCCGTGGCTTTGTCGTAGTTGCCGTTGAAGATCAAGGTCCGGCCGAAGTGCTCGCGGGCGGACCGGTCGATCTCGGCCTGCTGCGGGTGCGGCTCGGGCTGGTCGAAGAGCTGGCCGACGACCTCGAGGTGGCCCACGCCGGTGGCGTCGATGGCTTTGAAGACTTCGGTGAAGTGGGTCAGCGGGTCGGAGTCGGTCATCTCGTTGAACGTGCCGGTCGGCGAGACGCGGACGCCGACCCGGCCGGGCTCCCACACGTCGAGCAGCGCCGCGACGACTTCGAGCGGGAACGTCAGCCGGCGGGCGATGTCGCCGCCGAAGCCGTCGGTGCGGCGGTTGGTGCCGTCGCGGAGGAATTCATCGATCAGGTAGCCGTTGGCCCCGTGCAGCTGCACGCCGTCGAAGCCCGCGTCCTTGGCGACTTGTGCCGCGTGGCGGAAATCTTCCACGATCGCGGAGACCTCGTCGCCGGTCAGCTCGTGCGGCGCGGGGATCGGGTGCTTGCCGGTGGGGGTGTGGGCCTCGGTTTCTTCGAGGGCGATCGGCGACGGCGCGACCGGGCCGAGGCCGTCGGGCAGCAGCTCGGGGTGGGTGACCCGGCCGGCGTGGTAGAGCTGGGCGAAGATGCGGCCGCCGGCGTCGTGGACCGCGTCGGTGACGAGCCGCCAGCCGTCGCGCTGGGCGTCGCTGTAGACCCCCGGCATGGCGACGTAGCCCAGCCCGCCCGGCGAGACGTGCGTCGCCTCGGTAAAGATCAGCCCGGCCCCGGCCCGCTGGCGGTAATAGGTCGCCATCAGCCCGTTCGGCACCTCGCCCGGCAGCGACGCGCGGCAGCGGGTCATGGGTGCCATCAGGAGGCGGTGCGGCAACTCCAGCGGGCCAAGGGTATGGGGCGAGAACAGCGGGGAGGCATCAGCGGTCATCGAAAGCTCCGGGACGGGTGACGACGGGAACGGGCAACCATAGCCGCGGCGATCGCGTCGCCTCGGGATTCACGCCGATCTTGGGTGATGTTTCAGGTCGCCCGCCAGGTGCGCAGCAGCCCCGCGAACGCGCCGAGGATGCCCGCGGCGAGCAGCAACCCCGGGTTTAGCCCCAGCACCATCAGCGACGCCAGGCCGATGCCCAGCAGGACCGTCACCGCAAGGTTGCCGGGGTTATGGTGCTCGCCGATCGCGATCAGGCCGAGCAACGCGCAGCCCAGCAGCCAGGGGATCAGCAGCAGTCCGGTCAATACCGCGACCGCGGCACCCACCGCCGCGTCGGCCTGGCTCACGCCCGACCCGCCGCTGATCCCGGTGACCCAGTCGCCGCCCAGCGTCGCGATCGCCGACCGGCCGATCAGGAACAAAACAAGCCACGCGTAACCCGCCATCCGCGGGGTCTGCAGCAGGTACGGCAACTCCCGCACCGGCAGCGGGCTATCACGCGTGGTTGAGTCATCTTGTGGGTCGAAGCCCCGGTCACACTTCGGGCACCGCCCGGGCTCTTCGAAGTCGGTCAGCTCGAAGTCGCAGCCCAGGCAGAACCGCCGCGGCGCTTCGGGCTCCAGGCCTTCCTTCGTCTCGGCCTCGGCGACCGCGGCGGCGACGGTGGTCCGCCGCTCTTCGGCGTTAGCCCGTAGGCGCCGCAGCGCCGCGGCCCGCTTCGCCTCCGCGGCGTCGGCCGCGTCGGCCGCCACCGTGTCCAACTCGTACGTCTCGTCACTCTCGGCCATCGCCTTACACCGTACGCAGGCACGTCCCCCCGAAGCCGCGGAAATTTCCGGGGGGCGTCAGTTGGCGATCAGGTTGACCATCCGGCCCGGGACCACGATGACCTTGCGTATCGCTTTGCCTTCAAGGTGGATCGCCACGTTGGCGTCGGCCTTTGCCGCGGCGACGACCGCGTCCTCGTCGGCGTCGGCCGGGACCTCGATCTTGCCCCGCATCTTGCCGTTGACCTGGACCGGGTACTCGACGGTCTCGGACACGAGCATCGCCTCGTCCCAGCCGGGCCACGGCGCGTCCGCGACGGTCGTGTCGGGCACGTAATGTCCCAGCCGTTCCCACAGCTCCTCGGCGACGTGCGGCGCGAGGGGGGCGAGCAGCCGGGCCATCACTTCGCCGACCCACTTGGGCGTGGCCGGCAGCGGCACCAACGCGTTGTTGAGTTCGATCAACGCGGCGATGGCGACGTTGAAGCTCATCGCGTCCATCGCATCGGTCACCCGCTTGATGGTCGCGTGGGTGAGGCGTTCCAACTCCGGGGAGGGGTTGTCGTGTGAAACCAAGGATTCGCCGCTGGCTTCGTCGACGAAGTTGCGCCACAGCCTGTGGAGGAAGCGGTGGACGCCGACGATGTCGTTGGTGTTCCAGACCTTGGACTGCTCGAGCGGGCCGAGGTACATCTCGTAGAGGCGGAGCGTGTCGCAGCCGTAGCGTTCGCAGATCTCGTCGGGGGCGATCGCGTTCTTCAGCGATTTGCCCATCTTGCCGAACTCTTCCGTCACGGGGTTACCGTTGTAAAAGAACCTTTGGCCCTTGGTGCCCTGCACCTCGGCGGCGGGCCGGCCGTCCTGGTTGATGACCTCGGCGGCGGGGACGGGGACGCCGCGCTCGTCGCGGTAGCAGAACGCCTGGATGTAGCCTTGGCTGAACAGCCGCCCGAAGGGCTCGGGCGTTGAGACGTGGCCCAGGTCGTAGAGCACCTTGTGCCAGAACCGGGCGTAGAGCAGGTGCAGCACCGCGTGCTCGACCCCGCCGACGTAGAGGTCCACGCCGCCGGCGTGGGTGCCCCCGCCCCCGGAAGTTTTTTCGCTGAGCATCCAGTACTTTTCCGCCGCTTCGCCGACCAGTTTCTCGTCGTTCCGGGGGTCGAGGTAGCGGAGGTAGTACCAGCACGAGCCGGCCCAGTTGGGCATCGTGTTGAGTTCGCGGGTGTACGTCTTGCCGTCGATCGCGACGTGCTTCCAGTCGTCGCCCGCCCGACCGAGCGGGGGCTGCGGCGGGGCGTGCGGGTCGTCGGTGCCGCGGGGTTGGAAGTCGTCCATCTCGGGCAGCTCGACCGGCAGGTCCGCCGCGTCAACGGGCCGGAGTTCGCCGTCGGGTCCGTGCAGGATCGGGAACGGCTCGCCCCAATAACGCTGCCGGCTGAACAGCCAGTCGCGCAGGCGGTACTGGACCTTGGCCTGGCCCGATCCCCCGGAACGCAGCCAGTCGGTGATGAGCGTCTTGGCCTCGGCCACGGGCCGGCCGTCGAGCGACACGTCGTCGTTGGCGGAGTTGATGAGTTCGCCGTCGCCGGTCCAGGCGGCCTTCTGGATGTCGTGGGCGTCGGGTGACTTCACGACTTCGACGATGGGCAAGGCGAACTTCGTGGCGAAAGTGTGGTCGCGTTCGTCGTGGGCGGGCACGGCCATGATCGCGCCGGTGCCGTAGCCCGTCATGACGTAGTCGGCGATCCAGATCGGGATGGACTCACCGTTGACAGGGTTGTTGGCGTAGGCCCCCGTGAAGACACCGGTTTTTTCTTTGTCTGTTTGTCGATCCACGCTGGTTTTCGCTGCGGCCTCGGTTTGGTACGCCTTCACCGCGTCGGCCTGTTCGGGGGTGGTGATGATCGGCACGAGCTCGTGCTCGGGGGCAAGCACCATGTAGGTCGCGCCGAAGAGCGTGTCAGGGCGGGTGGTGAAGACGCGGATGGTTTCGTTGTCCTTACCAGACGCTTCGCTTTGCTTAGCGTTGGCGTGGACTATGAAATCCACCTCGGCCCCGAGCGACTTGCCGATCCAGTTGCGTTGCAGCAGCTTGATCGGCTCGGGCCAGGCGACGCGGTCGAGGTCGTCGATCAGGCGATCAGCGTAGGCGGTGATCCGCAGCATCCACTGTTTCAGCGGCCGCTTGTAGACCGGGTGGTTACCGCGTTCGCTCCGGCCGTCGGCCGTGACTTCTTCGTTGGCCAGCACCGTGCCGAGCCGGGGGCACCAGTTGACCTCGACGTCGGCGAGGTAGGCGAGGCGGTACTCGTCGAGCAGGCGGCGTTGCTGGCCGGCATCGAGCTCGTGCCACTTACGCACGCCGACCCGCCCGCCGGTGATCGACTCGAGGTCTTCGTCCAGCCCGGACCAAGTCAGCTCGCCGTTGAGCGTGACGTAGTAGTCCTCGCCCTCGAGCTTGGCGACGAGTTGCGTAATCGGCAGGGCTTTGTCTTCGAGTGGGTCGTAGTAGCTCTCGAAGAGCTGGAGGAAGATCCTCTGGGTCCACCGGACGTAGCCGGGGTCGGTGGTGGCGAAGCTGCGGTCCCAGTCGTAGGCCATGCCCAGGCGTTTGAGCTGGGCGATCATGTTGGCGATGTTGGCTTCGGTCGTCTTCCGGGGGTGGACGTTGGTCTCGATGGCGTACTGCTCGGCAGGCAGGCCGAAGGCGTCGAAGCCCATGGGGTGCAGGACGTTGAAGCCCAGGGCGCGTCGGTAGCGGGCGACGATGTCGGTGGCGATGAACCCCAGCGGGTGGCCGACGTGCAGCCCGACGCCCGAGGGGTATGGGAACATGTCCATGCAGTAGAACTTGGGCTTCGTGGCGTCGAAGCCCTCTTGCCCCGGGTTGGGCACGTGGAACGTCTCGGCGTCGGCCCAGCGTTGTTGCCACTTCGCTTCGATCGCGGTGAAGTCGTATTTCATGGGGCCGCCCAGTGTACCGGTCACCCGTGATCCTACGTTTCTCTATCATGGCTCGATGGCCAGCCGCGACCGCGTTTCCCTGATCGATTGCACGCTCCGCGACGGGCACCAGTCGCTGTTGGCCACGCGGATGACGGCCGAGCAGTCGCTACGGGTGCTGCCGCTGATCCGGGATACGGGCTACTCCATCCTCGAGCTCTGGGGCGGGGCGGTGCTGGACGCGTCGCTGCGGTTCACGGGGGACGACCCGTTCCTCCGGCTTGAGACGCTGCGGGCCTGTCTGGACGAGGTCGATCGCCCGATCGCGATCCGCTCGCTCTGCCGGGGGCAAAACCTCTTCGGCTACAACCCCTACCCCGACAACGTGGTCTGCGAGTTCTTGAAAGAGGCGGTGCGTACCGGCACGCCCGCGGCCCACGACCCGGCGACGGCCGACCACCCGGTGAGCCGGCACGAGCTGGCGGGGTACGCCCACCGGGTGCGGATCTTCGACGCGCTCAACGACATCCGGAACCTCGTCACCGCGATCATGGCGACCAAGGCGTTCAACGGCCACGCCGAGGTCGCGCTGTCTTACACCGTCAGCCCGGTCCACGACCTCGAACACTTCATGGCGTTCGCCCGCCGGGCGTTGGACGCAGGGGCCGACTCGCTGGCGATCAAGGACATGGCCGGGCTGCTGCACCCGGCCGATGCGTGGGAGTTGATCACGGCCCTTAAAGAAAAATTTCCGGGGGTCGAGCTGACGCTGCACAGCCACTGCACCAACGGGCTGGCGGTTGCGACCTACGTCGTGGGCCTGCTCGCCGGGGCCGATCACCTCGACACCTGCCACGGCCCGCTGGCGCACGGCACGTCGCAGCCGCCGGTTGAGCTGATCCGCTTCTTCGCCGACGAGCTCGGCGTCGCCACCAACGTGACGCCCGACGCCTTCGCCGAGATCGACGACCGGCTGCGCGGCATCCGCCACGAGCTCCGCGAGATCGACAAAGACCCGGACCACATGGGCCAGCCCTGGCCGGCGGCACCGACGCCCGAGATGCTCGGCCGTATCAAGCAGGCGATCACGCTGCTCAAGCAGAAAGACCGCGACGCCTGCGACCGGGCGATCGACGTGATCGAGGGCCAGATCATGGTGCCGCAGGGCTACCCCGAGATCGACAAGGCCCAGCTCGAGTCGCAGATCCCCGGCGGGATGGTGAGCAACCTGCACAACCAGCTCAAGGAGCAGAAGCAGCTGCACCACCTGCCGGCGATCCTCGAGGAAGTGCCGCGGGTGCGCAAAGCCGCGGGGTATCTGCCGCTGGTCACGCCGACGAGCCAGATCATCGGGACGCAGGCTGCGTTCAACGTGATCCAGGGCGAGTCGTACCGGATCGTGAGCCAGCAGTTCCGCGACGTGATGATGGGGCACTACGGCAAGCTGCCCGGCCCGATCGACCCGGCGGTTTTGGCGAAGGTGACCAACGGCCAGCCGCCGTTCCACGGCCGGCCGGCGGACCGGGTGGCGGACGTGGACCTCAAGGCGGTTTACGCCCAGGCCGGCGACTTGGTGAAGTCGCACCGCGACCTGCTGCTGCTGCTGCTGTTCCCGGCCCCGGCGAAGCAGTTTTTGACGCAGCGTGAGGCCGTAGTCACGGTCTGACCAACAAGTGAACCGTTAAGGACGCCAATAGCGCTAAGCAAGACCTCGGGATTCCTCAAGAGGTGGCAGCGTCTTGGACCACCTTGTGCAGGGCGTGTTCGTATCCGTCGATCGTGTGCTTGAGCTGGTAGTCGTCGCGTAACTTCAGCGCCGCGTCTCGCATCGCGTTTCGGTCGGCCTCGTCGAGCGCCTGCAGGGCGATACCCCAGTGGGTCGGGTCGGTCGATTCGCAGAGCAGGCCCCAGCCACGGCCGTCGATTAGCTCGCGGTGCGGGCCGATATCGGACGCGAGGGTCGGCAGCCCGGCCGCCATCGCTTCGAGCATGGCGTTGGGCATGCCCTCTTCCCGGCTGGTGGTGACGAAGCCCTCGGCGTGCCGCAGCAGCCAGGCCCGCTCAGCCCCGCTGCGTCGGCCGAGTACGAGCGCCACGTCGCCGAGGCTATGACGCTGCACGAGGGCTCGTACCGTATCGAGGTCCGACCCGTCGCCGACGACCGCATAGCGAAGCCCCAGCCCCCGGAACCGCTCGGCCTCCAGCGCAACCGCTTCGACGGCTATCGCGACCCGCTTCACCGGCTCGACCCGCCCCATGTGCAGCAGGAAGCGATCACCCTCTCCCAGCGGCAGCGTCCCCCGCTCGGCCGCGGCGAGGTCGGCGTCGAAGGCGTCGAGGTCGATACCGTTGGGCACGTGATCGATCGGCGGCAAGTCTTCGCGCGAACGCCCGGTGACCGCGACGATCCGGTCCGTGAGCCAGCCGCTGATCGAGACGACGCGGTCGGCCCGGGCGTAGCCCGCGGCGATGACCGAGCGGACCCGCGGCTTCCGCAGCGCGTGGAAGTTCGGGTACAGGTCTGCGCCGCGCGGCGTGACGACGACCGGCACGCCGACCCGCCGCCGGGCGTGGACCGCAGCGTAGCCCGTGGGGTAGGCGTAGAACGCCAGCACCACGTCGAACGGCCACCGCCGGTGCAGCCGGATCAGCGGCCGGGCGAGTATCTCGGGCCAGAGGTGCATCGCCGGCGGCCGGCGGTAACGGGATACCGGGTACGGCAACTCGGGCGTCGCACCTTCACCACGCTCGGGCCGCTCGGCCAGAACGTGGACCGCGTGACCTCGCTTGCACAGACCGCGGGCCAGGGTGTCGGCCATCCGCTCGGCCCCGCCCATCCGCGGCAGAAACGTCGGCGTAAACAAGCAGACCCGCATGCCCCGCAGTGTAAACGCCGGCCGGGGTGGGCCTGCTACCATCGCCCGCCATGCCCGCCGACCGTGTCGAGCCGCCCGAAGACCTGCTGCAGCGCCCCGAGATCGAGGTCTACAAGCACGACCGCCGCAGCCGGGTCTGGCGCGTCGCCGATGAGCCCGGTGATGCCAACACCGCGGCCGCCGCAAGCGGAGTGAAAAATTCCGGGGGGGGATGGGTGGTGAAGCGGTTTGAGCACAACCTCAAGCGGCAGCGGTTGGCACGGGCCGTCGGGCAGCACCCCGCTCAGCGGGAGGCGAAGTGGAACGAGCGGCTGCTCACCGCCGAGCTGCCCGTGGTCCCGATCGCCGCGTCGGGCGTCGACGACGCCGGGCGGAGCTGGCTGGCGACCCGGCACGTCGGCGTGTCGCTCTACAACTGGCTGCGGCAGAGCGACCCGGATGATCCGGCGACCCAACGCCAACGGCGGGCGTTGACCCGGCAGCTCGGCGCCATCGTCGGTCGACTGCTCGTGAACAAGGTCGTCCACGGCGACCTGAAGGCGAGCAACCTGATCGTCGATACCGCCGGCCGGCTGCGGATGATCGACGTTGGCGCGTGCCGCGGCGGCAAGGGCACCCCGCTGCTGGGCCAAGCCCTGCCGATGCTCAAGATGCTGCTGGCAAACCTCCGCGACGCGGCGAGCTATCACCCGAACCTGGCCGCGGTGGCGGTGAGCCGGGCAGAGCGAATGCGGTTTTTTATCGCGTTGCGGGCGACCTGGCCCACGCCGCCGGACGGCCTGCAGTATCTCTTGCGTCACCCCGAGCTGCGCTAAAACTTCTCAACGCATCGTCAGGTACCACGACCCGCCGTGCCGCTCGAAGCTCCAGGTGTCCTCGCGGCGGACCGGCGACTCGGCTTCCGCCCCCTCGCCGGGAGGCGACGGCGATTCCAGCACGATCGTGCCGATGGCGGTCTGCGTTTCCTCGTCGATTGCAACCTTGTTCATCTCGGTGATCCGCGGCGTACGGTCCGGGTCGGGGTGTTCGAGCGCAAAAGCGACCTCCATGGCCTCGGCGAAAAACGCCTGCGGTCGGCCGATCCGCTTGGCGAGGCGGACGGTCTCGGCCGCGGGGTCCGCGCTGGCTGTCATCAGGTCCGTCGGATCGAAGTCCCCGGGCAGGTACTCGTCCACCATCGCCCCGACCCGCGGGTCGGCGCCGGGCTGCTGGGCCATGAACGCGAAGGTCACCGCCATCTGTCCGATCAGCTCGTCACGCCGCGGCGGCGAGACGAGCGCGACGAAGCCGGCCCAGTCCCGCTGGTTGAACGCGGTCTGCGCCTCGGCGAACACCGCCTCCGGGCTGTCGAACGGCTGGGCCCCGACCGGGCCGGTCACGCAAACCACGGCCACCAACATCCACGTCTTTGCCGATCGAAACATCAAGTGGGTCTCGCCAACGGGTGTGTCCCTATGATATCGCTTCCTGCCACGACACCCGCCCCTCCGACGCCAGCCGCATGCCGCCGAACATCCGCAACTTCAGCATCATCGCCCACATCGACCACGGCAAGTCCACGCTCGCCGACAGGATGCTGCAGGGCACCGGCGTGATGCACGAACGCAACGCCCGGGAGCAGACGCTCGACAACATGGACCTCGAGCGCGAGCGCGGCATCACGATCAAAGCCTCGGCGGTCAGTGTTGAACATAAATTCCGGGGGGAGGTCTACGAGCTGAACTTCATCGACACGCCGGGCCACGTCGATTTTCATTACGAGGTCAGCCGGGCGTTGGCCGCGTGCGAGGGCGCGGTCCTGGTGGTCGACGCGACGCAAGGCGTCGAGGCCCAGACGGTGGCGAACCTGTACAAAGCCGTCGAGGCCGATCTCGAGATCATCCCGGTGGTCAACAAGATCGACCTGCCCAGCGCCCAGCCCGAGGAGCGGGCCCAGCAGGTCGAGGACGTCCTGGGCCTCGACGCCGCCGACTGCATCATGACCTCGGCCAAGACCGGCGTCGGCGTCGGCGAGCTGCTCGACGCGATCTGTGAACGCTTCCCCCCCCCGGAAGGCGATCCCGACGCCCCGCTGCAGGCGCTAATCTTCGACGCGATCTACGACGACTACCGCGGCGTGGTGGTCTACTTCCGGGTGGTCAACGGCCGGATGAAGAAGGGCGACCGCATCTTGATGATGGGCGCCAAGCGCACCTACGCCGTGACCGAGCTCGGCAAGTTCCGCCCCGAGATGACCGCGGTGAACGAACCCTTCGAGGCCGGCGACGTGGGGTACATGGTCGCCGCGATCAAGACGCTCGAAGACGTCAACATCGGCGACACCATCACGTTGGACACGCAACGCTGCGAGAAGCCGCTGCCGGGGTACGAAGAGCCGTCGCCGATGGTCTACTGCGACTTCTACCCGTCGGGCGACACCCAGTTCGACGAGCTGCGCGACGCGATCGCCCGGCTGCACGTCAACGACGCCAGCTACACCTACGAGCCCACCAACTCCGAGGCCCTGGGCAGCGGCTTCCGCTGCGGGTTCCTCGGCATGCTGCACATGGACATCATCCAGGAACGCCTGGAACGCGAAGGCAACGTCAGCGTCGTCCAGACCGCGCCGACCGTGACCTACGAGGTCGAAATCGTCGGCAAGGGCGACACCCGCGAGGTGATCCACATCACCAACCCGGCCGAGCTGCCGGACATGTCCAAGGTCAAGGACATCCGCGAGCCGATCGTCGCCGCCGAGATCATCACGCCCACCTCCAGCATCGGCGACCTGATGAAGCTCTGCGAGTCCCGCCGCGGCGTCTACAAGAGCCAGAAGTTTCTGGCCGACGACCGCCAGATTTTGGAGTACGACCTGCCGCTGGCCGAGATCATCTACGACTTCTTCGATAAGCTGAAGTCGATCACCTCCGGCTACGGCACGGTCGACTACCACGTCACCGGCTTCAACAGCGACAACCTCGTCAAGATGGACGTCCTGGTCAACGGCAGCCCCGTCGAGGCGCTGTCGCTGATCGTCCATCGCACCAAGGCCGAGTTCCGAGGCCGGCATTTACTGAAGCGCCTCAAAGACCAGATCGACCGCCACCTCTTCGAGATCCCGCTGCAGGCCGCGATCGGCGGCAAGATCATCGCCCGCGAAACCATCAAGTCCGTCGGCAAAAACGTCACCGCCAAGTGCTACGGCGGCGACGTGACCCGCAAACGCAAGCTCCTCGAAAAACAGAAGAAAGGCAAGGAACGGATGAAGAAGGTCGGCAGCGTCGACATCCCGCAAGAGGCGTTCATGTCGGTGCTGGACACAGGGGAATAGTTGTCACTGTGCTAGCAACTGACACCCTATACCTACCCGCCTACGTTTCGAGTCTTTTCGGCTTGATTGGTGTTTTGTCAGGAGTCCTGGCCACTCACGTACTCAATTTGCGGTGGCATAGATACAAAGAGCAAAAAGAAAATTTAAACTCAATTCGTGTTGTTCAATGTACTTTGATTTATCAGCTAAATTTCATTCGTAACTTGCGTAAGCAACAGTTAGATGTTTATCGCGAGTCTCAATGGAGACATAAAGAGGTGTTTTCGATAATCTCTGGCGTGCCAGAGTTTGTTGTCGCTTCAGACTTAAATTTCCTTGCGTCAACAAAAATGATCGACGTGATTTCCGAGGTTAGTCGCGGAAATGAGTCGTTCCGAATGTTGTTGACCTGTATGAAGCAGCGAGATCAAGTTATTGAGAAGGCAAGAGATATGGCAAAACCAGTGGGAAATGGCTTGGCCAAATTTCCGGAAATGATTGAATACGAGATGATTGCGATAACAGATGCTTTGTACGAATCAGCGGAATTAGCTGAACGCTATGTGCTTCGGGCATTTGGGGCATGCGGCGAAGCCGTCAATGCGCTTTTCCCAAAGGAAAAAGCTCTGAAGCTGACCGATGTGTCTGAAGAAGCGTGATTGCCTTTGCCGCGATGCCTGCGGGGTGGAGGTCTGCGTCTTGTAGTTGGTTGCTCCGGCTGTCGGGGCCGACCCAGGTCATGGGCATGCCGTGGCGGTGGATCAGGCGGGTGTCGAGGCCGGCGGTGTTGGCGGCTTCGAGGGCGGCGCTGCCGAAGCCGCCGTCGGCGAGGTGGTCTTCGACCGTGAGGACGGGCACGCCGGCGTCGAGCAGGTCGGTCAGCAGGTCGATGTCGACGGGCTTGGCGAAGCGGGCGTCGTAGACCGCGACGTCGTGGCCGTGTTCGGTGAGGGCGGGGACGGCCCGCAGGGCGTCGTAGACCGGGGTGCCGTAGGCGAGGATCGCCAGGTCGGGGCGATCGTTCTTGGCGGGGCGGGCGCAGACGGCTTTGCCGAGCTCGAACGGGGCCGCGGTCGCTTCGACCGGCTCGGCGGCGACGTTGTCGCGGGGGTAGCGGAGGAAGCTGGCCGCGGCGTCGTGGTCCCGCATGAACGCCAAAGCCCCGCGGAGGCTCGGCCCGTCGCTGGCGGCGAGCAGGGTGACGCCGGGCAGGGCGCGGAACATGGCGATGTCCATGAACCCGTGGTGGACCGCGCCGTCGCCGCCGACGTAGCCGGCCCGGTCCATGCAGACGCGGACGGGCAGGCCCTGCAACGCGACCTCCTGGAACGCCTGGTCAAGGGCGCGCTGAGCGAACGTCGAATAGACGGCGAAGAACGGCCGGAGCCCGGCCTTGGCGAGCCCGGCGCACATGTCCATCGCGTGCGACTCGCAGATGCCGGTGTCGAGGGTGCGGTGCGGGAACTTCTCGATGAGCTTGTCCACCCCGGTCCCGGGGCCCATCGCGGCGGTGACGGCGAACGTCTTCTCGTCGTCGGCCATCAGGTCGAGCATGGCCTCGGCAAACGCGGCGGTGAACGACCGACCCTTGCCGCCGTCAAGTTCGACACGGCAGCCGATCTGCTTGAACGGCTTGGGCGAGTGGAACTTGGTGGCGTCGCCCTCGGAGAACTCGTAGCCCTTGCCCTTGACGGTGTGGACATGCAGCAACACGGGGCGGTCGAGGTCTTTGACCTCGGCGAGGGTGGCGATGAGGGTCGGCAGGTCGTGGCCGTCGACGGGGCCGAGGCAGAGGTGGCCGAAGTGCTCGAACATGTGGCCGTCGGAGACCATGGCGCGTAGGGCCTCGCTGCCGCGGTGGTAGACGTCTTCGAGCAGCGACCCGCCGGGCAGGCGGTCGAGCACTTCTTTGCCGCGGCGTTTGAGGTCGTGGTAGGTCGGGCTGGAGCGGACGCGGTCGAAGTAGCCGGCCAGGGCGCCCTGCGGCTGGCTGATGCTCATGCCGTTGTCGTTGAGGACGGTGAGGAACTGACGCTTGAGCGTGCCGGCGTTGTTGAGCCCTTCGAGGGCGACGCCGTTGACGATCGAGGCGTCGCCGACGAGGGCGACGGTCTTGCGGTCGCTCTGGCCTTCGCCGCCCGAGAACACGTCGTCGCCGCGGGCCATGCCGACGGCGGTGCTGATGGCGGTGCCGGCGTGCCCGACGCTGAAGAGGTCAAAATCCGATTCGTTCGGCTCGGGGAAGCCGGACATGCCGCCCTTCTGGCGGAGCCGGTCGAGCAGCCCGAGCCGGCCGGTCAGCAGCTTGTGCGGGTAGCACTGGTGCCCGACGTCGAAGAGCAGGCGGTCGTGGCTGAAGTCGAAGACGTAGTGCAGGGCGATCGTGAGCTCGACCACGCCGAGGTTGGGCGCGAGGTGTCCACCGCTGCGGCTCACCTGCTCGCAGATCGCGTGGCGGACCTCGCGGGCCAGCGCGGGCAGGTCCTCGACCGGCAGGGCCTGCAGGTCGCGGGGGCCGAGGATGGTGGGCAGCAGGGTCGGGGTCATATCCAGGCTACGAGTAACGGGCGATCTCGATCCGCGGCAGATCGTTCCTCAGTAAGAGCATACGTCCCGGGCCGTGTCCGGGTCGGCCCGTCTCACCGCCGTCGCGCGGCCAGGTCGTCGGCCAGCCGTCGGAGCGGTTCGGCCCTTTCGCCGAGGGGCCGCAACGCGGCGTGGGCGGTGGCCCGGAGGCGTTGCACTTCGTCTCGGGTCCCTTCGACGCCGAGCAGGCCCGGGTACGTCAACTTGCCGGCGGCGGCGTCTTTCTGCGTGGCCTTGCCGAGCTGCTCGGCCTCGGCGGTGACGTCGAGCAGGTCGTCGACGACCTGGAACATCAGCCCGACGTCGTCGGCGTAAGCGGTCAACGCCCCGAGGACCTGCTCGTCGGCCGATGCGCACCGTCCCCCCATCCGGCAGGCGGCCCGCAGCAGGGCCCCTGTCTTGTGGCGGTGGGTGCGACGCAACCGGGCCAGCTCCGGTTCGCCATCGGCGGTGTCGGGGAGCGTGTCGTACACCTGTCCGGCGATCATGTCGGTGGTCCCGGCCGACAGCTCGCCGGCCAACGCCGCCGCCAAGCCGGAGTCGGGCGTCCGACGCAGCAACACCTCGAACGCCAGCGACGTGAGCGCGTCGCCGGCGAGGATCGCCATCGCCTCGCTGGTGTGGACGTGCAGCGTCGGCCGGCCGCGGCGCAGGTCGTCGTCGTCCATCGCGGGCAGGTCGTCGTGGACGAGGCTAAAAGCGTGGACCATCTCGATCGCGGCCGCCGCCGCGAGCGGGGCGGGGTGGTCGTCGAGCGACGCGACCGGGCCGGCGACCGCTTCGTAGGCGCGGACCACGAGTACGGGCCGGACACGCTTGCCCGGCCCCAGCCCGGCGTACAACACCGCCTCGGCGAGGTCGGCCGGCAGGCCGCGTTGTTCGACGTAGTCTCGTATCGCGTCGTCCACCTGCGTGATCAGGCGGTCGGTGGGGAGGGCGGGATGGGCGGCGGCGTCGGCGGGCATCGAGAGTGAGTACGGGCATGCTAAGCCAGACACGCGGCGGCTACCCAGTCCGCCAGCCGCTGCGCCCCGTCGCGCGGCGGGTGCTTGCGCAAGGCGGACGCCATCGCCCGGCGGTTCGCGTCGTCGGCCAGCTTGGATGCGAACGTCTCGGTCAGCGGCCCCAGGTTTTCGGCCGGGTCGATGCGGTCGCGGAGCACGACCGCGCCGCCGAGCCGGACCAGGGGCGCGGCGTTGTGCCGCTGGTGCTCGTCACGGTGGAACGGGTAGGGGAACATGACACCGGGCACGGCGTTGGCCCAGGCCTCGGCCACGGTGCCGGCGCCGGCTCGGGTGACTGCCGCGTCGGCCGCGGCCCAGGCGGGGCCCATGTCGTCGCAGTAGGGCAAGACCCGGACGCTCGCCGACGCCGGCGGGGCGTCGGCGTCGGACCCGGGCCCGGCGATGTGCAGCGCCTGCCAACCGCTGCTGCCCCAGGTTTCCCGCTCGTAAAACAGAGCCATGACCCGGTTAATCGTGCGGGCCCCTTGGGAGCCGGCGAAGACCAGCAGCGTTGGGCGTTGCGGGTCAAGGCCGTAGCGTCTGCGGGCGTCGGCGGGGTCCATGGCCGTCACGGCCCGTCGGCGGAGCGGGTAGCCGATGACCTCGGCCCGCGGAAGGGCTGGTGTGTCAGGATGAGCCGGGAAAGCCGTGAACACTTCGGTCGCCTGCCGCGCCGACCGCCGGTTGGCGCGGCCGGGCACGGCGTCGAGGCTGACCAACGCGACCGGCAGTCCGACCCGCCGCGCCGCGGCGACCGCGGGGCCGCTGACGAACCCGCCGGTGGCGACCACCGCCGCCGCGTCGGTCCGTCGGATCACCTCGGCCGTGGCCCGGACGCCCCGCCGGTAGTCACGCAGAAAACGCAGCCCCGCCCGCGGCCGGACCCGCAGCGGCGCGGCGGGGATCGCCGTGTGCGGCAGGCCCGAAGACGCGGCGATCTTCGCGTCCAGCGGTCGCACGGAAAGAACGAGGTGCGCGGCGAGCGGTTCGGCCAGCCGCTCGGCCACCGCGAGGTTCGGCAGGACATGCCCGCCGCTTCCGCCGCCGACCAGCAGCACGGTTTTTACAGCAACGGCGGAAGAAGAATCAGCCACGGATCAGCGCAGACTAACAGGGATGCCGCGGGCTCTCGGTCGTGCAGCCCCGTACCACGTCGGGTTCCCATCCCTGTTCATCCGCGTTCATCCGTGGCTCAACTTCTTCTTCCCGATCCAGGGAAGCTACGAGCCCGATGGCGAAGGCCGTGAGCACCCACCCCGTGCCCCCCGCCGAGATCAGCGGCAACGCGATGCCCTTGGTCGGCACCACGACGGTCACCACGGCCAGGTTGATCGCCGCCTGCAGACCGAGGGTCAACAACACCCCCACCGCCACCAGCCGACCGAAGAGGTGCGGGCACCGCCGCGCGACCCCGAGGCCGAGCCAGAGGATTGCGAGGTACAAACCCACCACCATCGCCGCACCGCCGAGGCCGAGCTCCTCGGCGAGCACCGGGAAGACGAAGTCGGTCGTGTCCTCCGGGATGTAGTACTTCTGCACCGACTGGCCGAGCCCGCGACCCGACACGCCGCCCTGGGCGAACGCCAGCATCGACTGGATCGGGTGGTAGCCCGTGCCCTGATGGTCGGCCCACGGGTCGAGGAAGGCGGTCAGCCGGCGGACCCGGTACGGGCTCTGGGCGACCGCCGCGACCACCGCCGCGGCGGCGAAGGGCACGAAGCAGGCGAGCTGCCACAGCCGCGCCCCGCCCGCGACCAGCACCACCACCGACACCGCCGCCAGCAGCCCGGCCGTCCCCAGGTCTTCGATCACGATCAGCCCGCACGCCAGGCCGACCAGCAGCAGCGGCGGCATCAGCCCCCAGGCCATCCGGTGCATCGCGCCCCGTCGGCGGGCGCACCACCAGGCGAGCGCCACCACCAGCGACCACTTCATGACCTCGCTCGGCTGAAACGTGACGCCGGCCGACGACCCCGGCGGGCCGACGCGCAGCCACCGCGACGCCCCGTTGACGTTGTGCCCCACCCCGGGGACCAGCGTGATGCCGCACAACACGACGGCCCCCAGCGTCACCCACAGCACCGGGCTCCGCCACCCGCGGCCCCGAAAAACACGCGAAAGGTCGATCCGGTAGCCCAACGCCATCGCGGCCACCGCCAGCAGGGCGTAGGCCAGGTTCTGGTTCCGCAGCACGCCCAGCAGGGCCTCGGGCCGGACCGTGCCGTCGAATGCCGCAGCGTCGATCTCCGCCGAGGCCACGTTCATCCCGGCCGAGCGGACCATCACCACCCCCAGCCCCAGCAGGGCGACGACGCAGGCCATGAGCAGGTGGGCGGGCCGGGGCATAACGGGGCGGGTCGGCCACGGGCGACGGCCCGGCCTGTCCGTCAGGTTCGGTATCGGCCAGCCCCCGGCACGACGGACGCAAAACCCGGTCAGCCCCGAGATGACCGGGAGTTAAGCTCGACATGAACCAAGTTCTATTTGTTGTGGGGCCCTTTGAAAGCGATATACTCAAACGTTGGAGCGGCGGGACGCCATGCCCCCCGCGTCGAAAACGGGACGAGAACGACTTGGGTGGTAAATTGTTGATATCGCAGATGAAATGGACGCTGTGTCTCGGGCTCACCGTCGTGGTGACGGCCGGCGGCCCTTCGGTCCGGGCCGCGGCGAACGGGGCGTCGGGTGCCGCGGAGACCGCGTGGATGCCCAGCCCCGCGTTCACCCAGCTCGTCGATCGGGCCCGCGGCCTGTCCGCCGAGCCCTACCGCGACCGCGACCTCCCGTTGCCCGAGGCGCTGGCCCGACTCGACTACGACGGGCACCGCGATATCCGCAACCAGCCGGCGGACTTCTTATGGCACGGCGGCGACGAACCGTTCCGGGTCCAGTTCCGGCACCGCGGCTGGCTGTTCCAAGACGAAGTCCGCCTCTCGCTCGTTGACGCCGACGCCAACGGCGTCCAGCCCCTGCCGTTCGACGCCGAGCGGTTCACCTACGGTCCGCTGGCCCTGGACAAGCTCGACCCGCAGACGCTGCCGGGCGACCTGGGCTACGCCGGGCTCGCCCTGCACCGCGTCGGCTTCGAGACGATCGACGGCCAGACCGCCGAGACGTTCAACGAATTCATGTCGATCCAAGGCGGCAGCTACTTCCGCGCCATCGGCCACGGCCAGCACTGGGGGTCGTCCGGCCGCGGTGTCGCGGTCAACACCGGCCTGCCCCAACCCGAAGAGTTCCCCCGCTGGGTCGAGCTCTGGGTGCAACGCCCCCACCCCGGCGACGAGTCGCTCGTGCTGTACGGCCTGATGGACGGCCCGAGCGTCGCCGGCGCCTACCGCTTCCACATCACCCCGGGGACCGAAGACCGGCCCACGCTGAGCATGGACGTCCGGGTCCACCTGTTCTTCCGCGCGGCCGTGGACAAGCTCGGCCTCGCGCCGATCACCAGCATGTTCCTCTTCGGCGAGTCCACCCCCGCCCGCTTCGGCGACTACCGCCCCGAGGTCCACGACGCCGACGGCCTGCTCATGCAGCACAACTCGGGCGAGCTCGACTGGCGGCCCCTGCGCAACCCGCACCAGACCCGTGTCAGCCGGTTCGAGATGACCGACCCCGCCGGGTTCGGGCTGCTCCAGCGCGACCGCAACTTCAACCACTACGAAGACCTCGAGACCGAGATGCAGATCCGCCCCTCGGTCTGGGTTGTGCCCAAGCACTTCGTCTTCCGCCCCGACCCCGGCATCGTGACCTCGAACAACGGCGGCGGCTGGGGCGCGGGCTGGGTCGAGCTCTTCGAGATCGCCTCGGACGACGAGGGCATCGACAACATCGGGGCGTACTGGGTCCCCGCCGACGAGGCCGACGTCGGACCCGGCAGCGAGATCGAGATCGCCTACCGCCTCGACTTCACGCAGCAGCCCCGGCCGATCGGGCGTGAGCTGATGCCCTGGTTCGCCTCCCGCGCGATGCTCGGCGACGGCGGCGAGGACGAGAACGAGAAGAGCTTGGTCCGTACCGCCGTCGACGACGAAGCCGCCGCCGGCCGACCGGTCGCCCGCTTTGTCCTGGACACCACGCCCGACTCGGCGTTGCCCAGCGGCACTATCGTCCGCGCCGACGTCACCGCTTACCGCGGCGAGGTCTTCGGCGAGCCGATCGTCCAATACAACCGGTTCAACCACGCCTACCGCCTGACGTTCGATGTCATCGCGCACGGCCCCGAGCCGGTCGAGGTCCGGGCGACCCTCCGCGGGGCCACCGAACTGGACCGCAAGAAAGAGGCCGCCCCCGAGGGGACTTACGACGGCGTCGAGGACCCCGACGTGGGTCCGCCGCTGAGCGAGAACTGGCTCTACCGATGGGACCCGAAGTGAGTACCGTCTCGATCCCGCCGAAGCGTGAGCTCGCCGACGTCCCGGCACTTCCGGCGGCGGCCGCGCCCGACGCAGAGCAGCGGGTGGCAGCGTACCTCGCGGCCCTCGGGGTGGGCGCGGCGTCGGCCGACCGCGTGGCTCAGGCGTTGGGACGCCAGATCGATCCGGCGTTAGCCGACCCCGCCGAGCGGGCCGCGGCCATGCTCGAAAGTCTCGACCGCTGGGCCGACAGCCTGCCCCAAACGCTCGGGCTTGCCGACACCGACGGCCGGGTGGCGTTCGTGTTGGCGACCCACCTCGGCCCGCTCCTGGACCGTCACCCGGAAGCAATCGAAAGCCCCGACACCGCGGTTGAGATGCTGCGCGAGCTGCTGAACCGCTACCCCAACGGCCTGCTGCCCGACTGGCCCCGCCGGGAGATGCCCCGCCAGCCGCTGGGCGAGCTGCCGTCCGTGCTGACCGGCGAGTTCTGGAGCGGCACCTACCGCTGGGCCATACCCGCCGTGGATCGCGGGGTCCGGGGCATGCGGGGCGACCTGTCGCCGCCCGCCGGCACGCCCGCCGTCGCCGGCCCGTCGGGCCTCGAGCCACCGAAAGCCCCGGACGCGTGACCACCCGCGTGCCCAACAGCCCCGTGCCCCGCATGCTGCGGACCACCAGCGGGGTCCTGTTTTCCCGGCTCGGGCTGCTGCTGGCGACCTTCGCCAGCGCTTACGTCGCCACCTACGCCTTCGGCCACGTCGTCTTCGCCGACGGGGTGAACGCCGCGGCCGTCGCGCTATGGCTGCTCTTCGCCGTGCTGTTCCTCTGGGTCGCTCAAGGCTTCTGGACCGCGACCATCGGGCTGCTGCAGATGCTGCGGCACTCGCCCCACGCCGTGTTCAAGCTCAAGACCGAGCACGTGCCGTGGGTCGCTCCCGAACGGCTGCCTCGCACCGCGGTGCTCATGCCGATCTACAACGAAGACTCGGCCCGCGTCTTCGCCGGGCTCGAAGCCATCATCCGCTCGATCGACGAGCAGGGCTACGGCGACGCCTTCGACCATTACGTCCTGTCGGACACCACCGATCCAACCGTCTGGCTCGAAGAGGAGACCCAGCTCGCCGCGCTGCTTGAGACCCTCGCCGAGGAGGGGCGGGCTCGCGCCGAGACCGACCCGGCCTGGGACGGCCGGCCGATCGCCAACGTCTACTACCGTCGCCGTCACAAGAATCGGGCCCGTAAGTCCGGCAACATCGAAGACTGGTGCGAACGCTTCGGCGGCGGCTATACCTTCATGCTCACCCTCGACGCCGACAGCGTGATGGACGGCCACACCGTCGTCGAGATGGTCCACCGCGCGGCGATCCAGGACGACATCGGGATCCTCCAGGTCCCGCCCCAGCCGGTGAACCGCAGCTCGTTCTTCGCCCGCTGCCAGCAGTTCGCCGCGTCGGTCTACGGCGAGGTGTTCAACGTCGGCTTCGGCGCGTGGACCCACCTGGACGGCAACTACTACGGCCACAACGCGCTGATCCGCGTCCAGCCCTTTATCGAGCACTGCGGCCTGCCTCTGCTGCCCGGCAAGGCCCCGCTCGGCGGCGAGATCCTCTCACACGACTTCGTCGAGGCCGCGCTGATCCGTAAGGCCGGCTACAAGGTCGTGATTGCCTACGACCTCGACGGCAGCTACGAGGAGTGCCCGACCACACTGGTGGACTACGCGATCCGTGACCAGCGGTGGTGCCAGGGCAACATGCAGCACATCCGCCTGGTCTTCACCCGCGGCTACCACGCGATGAGCCGGCTGCACCTGGGCATGGGAGTGATGAGCTACCTCGCCTCGCCGCTGTGGCTGGCGTTCATGCTGCTGGGTCTCGTGGCGGTGGTCGTCTCGGGCGGCGAGTCGTGGGGCGACCCCTGGGCGGTCGTCAGCCCGGGGTTCATCGGCGTGAGCCTGTTCGCGGCCGTTATGCTGATGCTCCTGACGCCGAAGTTCTACGCCGTGTGTCTGGTGCTCCAGCGTCCGGACGTGATGCGGTCTCACGGCGGCGAGTTGCAGGCGGTGCTCGGCGCGTTGATCGAGGTCGGGGTATCGGTGCTGATCGCGCCGATCATGATGATCTACCACACGACGTTCGTCGTGAACACGCTGCTGGGCCGCAGCGTGAAGTGGAACGCGCAGCGGCGCGACGAGGCGTCGGTCGGCTGGGGCGACGCCTTCCGCAACCATTGGAAGCACGCGGTCGGCGGCCTGGTGGCCGGCGGGCTGGTGCTCTGGCTTGCGCCGGGGCTTTTCGTCTGGGCGTTGCCGGTCCTCGCCGGGCTGGTGCTGTCGGTGCCGGTGTCGGTGATGATGAGCAGCGTCGCGGTGGGGCGGTGGCTGCGTCGTCACCGGCTGCTGATGATCCCCGAAGAGACCGACCGCCCGGAGGTCTTGTTGTTGCAGGAAGAGGCGTTGACGCGGACGCTGGCCGTGGCCGAGGAAGCCGGCGGGCAGCACCCGCTGGACCGTGTGGTCCGCGACCCGGCGTTCAACCGCTTCCACCTCGCGACGCTGGCGAGCAACGGCGAACCGTTCGAGTCCACCGTGAATGTCGCCGCGGCGATCGAGTCGGCCCGGGAAAAAGGCCTCGCCGCTCTAGAGCGCCCCGAGCAGGTCGCGCTGCTGTCCAACGCCCACGCCCTGCGTCGGCTGCACCACGCCGCGTGGGCTTAAGACGGCTCGGGCGTGCGACGCCAGCCGCCGAGGCGGGGCGTCTTCCTGGCGTAGGCGATTGTGATCAGGGCCAGGCCCGCCAGCAGAAGTGGGACGCTGAGCCACTGCCCGCGGGTCAGGCCGAGGGCCTGCTCGCCGAGGTGGGCGTCGGGTTGGCGGAAGTTTTCGTTGACCAGCCGCATCAGGGCGTAGGCCGCGCCGAACGCCCCGCCGATCACGCCCGCCCGCCGGGGCCGCCACCAAAGCGCGGCCAGCACCGCGAAGACCACCAGCCCCTCCAGCGTCGCCGCGTAGAGCTGCGACGGGTGGCGGGCCGGCACCGCCGCAACGGCGGCCTGCCGCAGCGCAGCGTCGCCGGTCTGCAGCAGGTCGAGCCAGTTTCGCGGCAGCGGCCCGCCGTAGGCCGTGAGTAGCGCGTCGTAGACGGCCGGTGATTCAAACGCTTCCTGCGGGAATTTCACGGCCAGCGGGAAATCGACCGCGACCCGCCGGCCGAACAGCTCGCCGTTGATGAAGTTGGCGACCCGGCCGAAGAACAGGCCCAGCGGCGCGCCGAACGCCAGCAGGTCCAGGACGTGCAGCTTCGGCAGCCGGTGTCGCCACGCGAACCACCACGCCGCGAGACAGCCGCCGATCATCCCGCCGTGCGACGCCATGCCCCCGCCGCTGAAGTCGAGCAGGTTCCAGTACAGGAACCCGCCGGAGAAGCCGAACAGCGACGGGCTGTAGAACGCGGCGTAGCCCACCCGGCCGCCGACGACGATCCCGATCGCTAGCGCGATCACGAGGTCGCTCGCCCGGCTCTGCTCGAGGGGCGACCTCCCCACGCGGGCCACCCGTTTGATGAGCAGGAACGCGAGGAAGAAGCCGACGAGGTAGGCGAGCCCGTACCAGCGGATCGGCCCGCCGTCCCAGAGCTTGACGGCGTAAGGGTCGATCGTGTGGAGCCAGGCCGAGGCGAGGGGCATAACGGTTTACCGCGAGCGCTTGCCGCGGTGCTTCTTGAGCTTCAAGGTTTGCTGCTTGGCAGGACGGGACCGGTTTCGGTGGCCGCCGGCTTTGACCGCCTGCTTGTCGCCGGAAGAAGCTTGGGCGGACGATCCGTTTTTGGCCGCACGCTTCTTCTTTCTGTCGCGTTTCTTCTTGTTTTGTTTTTTCGCGGAACCGTCGCCGCCCGACTCGATGATGACCAGTTCCATCTGCCGGCGGGCGAGGTCGACGCTGGCGACGCGGACGACCGGGAAGCGGTCGCCGATGTTGATGGTCCGGCCCGAGCGCTGCGCGACCAACGCGCCGGTGTTGCGGTTGAGTTGCCACCGATCACCGCCGGACTTTTTGCCCCCGGGCAGGTCGGCGACGGCGATGAAGCCGTCGATCAGGTAGCGGTCGATCTGGAGGTAGATACCCTGGCCGGTGACGCCGGTGACGGTGCCGGGGAAGTCTTCGCCGAGCTTGGTCGAGAGCAGCTCGAGCACGAGGTACTTGCGCAGCTCGCGCTCGGCGGACTCGCTGTTGCGTTCGGTGGCCGAGCAGTGCCGGCCGATGCGGGCCATTTCTTCTTCGTTGGGCACCCGCTCGTCCTGCTGCAGCATGCGTCCGAGCTTGGCGGGCTTGACCCGCGGCTCGCCGGAGGCACGCTGGTGCTCGAGCAGGACGTCGAGGCAGCGGTGGACGACGAAGTCGGGGTACCGACGGATCGGGCTGGTGAAGTGGGTGTAGTGCTCGCTGGCCAGCGCGAAGTGGCCGACGAGCTGGGGCGAGTACTCGGCCTTGCTGAGGGTCTTGAGCACGGCCATGTGGACCGCGTGCTGGGCCGGCTTGCCGCGGACCGAGTCGAGCAGGGTCTGCAGCTCCTTGCGCGACGGGCGGGCGGGGATGTTGTGGCCGGCGACCCGGGCAAACGCCTGGAGGTCGCTGATGTCGTGGGCGTCGGGGTCGGGGTGGACCCGGCGGATCATCGGGACGTCGAGGGCGCTGAACGAGCGGGCGGCCGCCTCGTTGGCCTCGACCATGAACATCTCGATGATCGTGTGGGTGTAGGCGTCGTCTTCGGGCACCGCGTCGACGACCCGGCCCGATTCGTCGAAGACCAGGTCGACCGCGGGCAGCCCGAGCACGATCATCCCGTCGGCCAGGCGACGCTTACGGATCGTGCGCGCCAGCTCGTCCATCATCTTGAGGCACTGGATCAGCGGCCGGGGGTACTTCGGTTCGCTCTTGCAGTGCTTGCGGGCGGTGCGCAGATCGTCGTCGATCAGCGCCTGGGCCTCGATGTAGGTCAGCCGTTTGGCGGAGCGGATCACGGTCTTGGCGAAGCGGTGCGACAGCACGTTGCCCGCGGCGTCGTAGGTCAAGAAGCAGGACTTGGCGTAGCGGGGCACGCCTTCCATCAGCGAGCAGACGCCGTTGGAAAGTACCTCGGGCAGCATCGGCACGACGCGACGGGGCAGATAGGTGCTGTTGCCGCGGGCGTAGGCCTCTTCGTCGAGCGCTGAGCCGGCGGCGACGTAGTGGGCGACGTCGGCGATGTGGACGCCGAGTTCCCAGGCGGCCTCACCGCCGTCCTCGATCCGCCGGATCGAGATCGCGTCGTCGTAGTCCTTGGCGTCGGGCGGGTCGATGGTGCAGATCAGCTCGGCGGTCAGGTCTTCGCGGTCGTCGGGGATCTTGTCGGGGTCGAGCTTGCGGGCGGCGTCGCGGGCCTGCCGCATGACCTCGTCGGGGAAGCGGTCGCTCAGCCCGGCCGAGCGCATGACCGCGACGGTCTCGACGTCGGGCTCGCCGGCCTCGCCGAGGACCTCGACGATCACGCCTTCCGCGTCGTTCCCACGATCGTCGGGGTAGCGGGTCAGTTCGATCACAACCTTGTCGCCGGCGCGGGCGTTCTTGGCGTGGGGGTCGCCGACGCGGACCGGGGCGTTGAAGACCCGGCCGTCGACCTCGACGCCGTAACGGTTGCCCCGTTTGAGCAAGGTGCCGGCGTACTGGCGGTCCGCGCGCTGTAGGACCTCGACGATGCGTCCGACGTAGGGCGACTTGCCGGTGGCGGAGCGGCGTTTTTCGTGGATGACTTTGGCTTTGACGCGGTCGCCGGTCATGGCGTCGCCGACGTTGCCGGGCGGGATGAACAGGTCGCCGTGCTCGGTGAGCTCGTCGGGTACCAAGAAGCCGAAGCCTTTTTCATGTCGGCGGAAGGTGCCGACCATGTTCTTGCCCGGCGGGGGCAGCGCGATCGTGTCCGCGGTGCCGCGGACGACCTGGCCGGCCGCGAGCAGTTGGTCGATGGCGAGGCGGAACAGCTCGGCCTGCTCTTCGGGGACGGCAAGGTCTTCGACCAACTCGCGGGCGGTGCTGGGGGCGTACCGCCGGTCGGCCAGGTGGTCGAGGATGCGGCGGGTGTAGCGTTGGGGCATGAGCTAAGGGTTACGGCGGACGGCGGACAAGTGACGTCCGCCGCGGAACGGCGTAGCGTAGCATAGCCGAGGCCCGGCAAGGTCCCGCGGCGGCGTGCCGAGTGCGTTGTGGGACGGCCGACCCGATCGAACCCAGGAGCCTGTGGATGAGCACCGACGACACCGTGATCGCCGCCGCCGAAGCGCTGGGCCGGGAGTTGGCCTCCCACCCCGTGGTACAGAAGCTCGAAGGCCTCGTTAAGGAACTCGAGGCCGATACCGAGGCCAAGCGGTTGATGGCGGACCTGCGTCGCCAGGAGGAATCGCTGTTGAAGAAAGAAGCTTCGGGTCAGCCGATCGAGGTGGCAGACAAGCACCGGCGGCAGGAGCTGCAGCAATCCGTGGCGATGAACCCGCTGCTGGGGCGGTTGCAAGCGGCGCAGATGGATTACGTCGATCTCATGCGGAAGATCGACGGGTTGATCGGCGGTTCCGGGGCCGGAAGCTGAGGCCGATCCGTACGCTTAGTTGCCCGCGGCTTGGGGGGCGACTTCCACTTGTAGGTCGGCTTCGGTAAAGCCGAACGGCGGCTCTTGGAGGATGGACATCCACGCGTTCGCCACTTCGGCCACGGCGTTCCAGTCCTCGCGGTCCAGGGCGTCGATGGGTGCGGCCGGGGCGACCCCGGTCGTGCCGAGGTCGTTGTAGCTGAAAGCCAGGCAGGACGCGGCGACACGGATCAAGTCGGCGTGGCCACGCTGTCGGTTCTCGGGCACCCGGCCGCCGGTGAGTTGAGACGTGGCGAGCCGCATGTAGCGGTAGCTGACCCGGGCGAGCTGCCGGACTTCGTCGGGCCGTCGCTGCGAGGCGATGAGCAGGGTTGAGGTGATGTCTTGAAGCGTGTCGCGCTCCGGGAAGTAGATCGCGTCGGGTCGATCGAGGTGCCGACCAATCCGAGCGTCGAGCGCGTCGAGGACGGCGGCCACCTCGCCCTCGACGCTCAGCATCGCGTCGAAGATCGGTTTGACGATGTAGACCTCGTCCTCGGCGACCACCCGGCGGGCCAGTTCGTCCAGAACCTCGTCACGCGACGCCCCGACGAGCCGGCCGCTGCGTAGGTGATCCCCCACCGCGATCACCGCGGGGTAGCGTACGCCGGCGCTGGGGTCGTTGAGGCCTTCGAGGGCCGGCGGCAGAGCGTCGAGGTGAGGCAGGTTGGCGAGCACCAGCATCGCGTTGACCCGGGTTTTAAGCGTATCCGAGTCAACCAGGGGAGCCGTCTGGGCGGCGACAAGTTCGGCATATTGGCCGACGAAACGCGGGGTCGGGTTGTTGCCGAGTTGGGCGATCAGGCTCTCACGGCCCGTGCTGATGCGTGCTTCATCGCCGCTCCGCAGCGCCTCGATCTGCTCCTCAACAAACTTCGTCGCGGCGGCCCGTTCTTCCGGAGACCAGAAGTTCGGGTTCGTCTGGAAACCCGGATCGAGGCGGGATTGCGCGGATACCGCAAACGTGGGGGCACCGGTCAGCAGCACGATCCACATGAACCTGCCGAAGCCCAAAAATGTCCCGCTTGATCTCACGTGACGAATACTCCACGAAACGTTGCGTGTGATCTGCATGACGCCATAACAAGGGGACGGGCACAGGGCCCGCAAGAAGACCCACGGGCACATCGGCTGAACAGCCCTTGGGCATTGTAAATTAACGCCGTATAGTCGCAGTGTCAAACAACACCGGCCAGGCAATACGTCGACAAAGCGATTTAAAAAATAGGCTTATGTGCGCCCACATTCCCCGCCGGGTTGGGCGATGGGTTGAAGTTCTGCCTAGGACTCTTTCGCCTCGATGTGGAGTTCTTTGACTTTTTTGTTCAGCGTATTCCGGTTGATCCCGAGGAAGTCTGCGGTGCGGATCTTGACACCGCTGTTGTAGCCCAAGGCTTCGCGGATGAGCTGCCGTTCGACCTCGCCGATCACCATGTCGTAAACCTGCCCGTCGTAGATCTGGAACTGCTTGATGGCGTGCTCGGCGAGCTTGGCGGCGATGGCCTCGATCGACTCGTCGCTGGTGTCGCCGCGGATCTGCTGGCCGAACATCCGGATCTGCAGCGGCAGCAGCTCCTCCGCGAACTCCTCGGAGGAAGACAAGACGACGGCCCGCTCAACGGCGTTCTCCAGCTCGCGGACGTTGCCGGGCCAGGGGTAACGCAGCAGGGTGTTCATCACATCGCGGCTGATGCGCTTGAGGTCGCGCTGGTTCTCGCGGTTGTAGCGATCCAGGAAGTGGTCGATCAGTTGGGGGATGTCCTCGCGCCGGCTACGCAAGGGCGGCAGGTCGATGGTCACCACGTTGAGCCGGTAGTAGAGGTCTTCGCGGAAATTGCCTTTGCGGACCTCTTCTTCGAGCTCGAGGTTGGTCGCGGCGATGACGCGGACATCGGTCTTCATGGTCAGGTGGTCGCCGACCCGCTCGAACTCGCGTTCCTGCAGGACGCGGAGGAGCTTGACCTGGAGCTGGGGGTCGAGGGTGCCGACCTCGTCGAGGAAGATCGTGCCGCCGCTGGCGGCTTCGAAGCGTCCTACCTTGTCGCGCACCGCGCCGGTGAAGGCCCCCTTGACGTGGCCGAAGAGCTCGGACTCGAGCAGCTGGGGCGACAAAGCGCCGCAGTTGACGCGGATCAGCGGCTTGTCACGCCGCGGGCTGTTGTAGTGGATGGCCTTGGCGATCAGTTCCTTGCCGCAGCCGGTCTCGCCGAGCAGCAACACGGTCGCGCGGGAAGAGGCGACCTGGGCGATGGTGCCGAGCACGTCGAGCATCACCGGGCTGGAGCCGATGATGTTGTCAAAGCGGTACTTGGTCCGCAGGTTGTCTTTGAGCCGGGCGTTCTCGGCCAGCCACTCGTCCTTCTCGAGCCGGACCAGGTTATGGATGCGGATGGTCTGGGCGATCATCCCGGCGATGATCTTGATCAGCCGGGCTTCGCCGTGGAGCGTGTCCTCGTCGACCAGCGGCTTGTCCACGCTGATCGTGCCGACGCGGGCGTCGCCGTCCTTGATCGGAACGCAGACGAAACTCAGCGGGCCGTCTTCGCCGGGTTCTTCGAGTTCCCGGCTCTGCGTGCGGTTCAGGAAGTCGGGGTGGTGGCGCAGGTCCGGGATGATCGCGGGTTCGCCGGTGGCCATCACCCGGCCCGTGACGCCCTCGCCGATCGCGTAACGCCCGCGCTCCTGTTCCACCGGGGTCAGGCCGACCGACGCCACGGTTTTGAGCTGCTCCGTCGTGGGATCGAAAAGAACCAGGGCGGAGCGCTGGAAAGCAAGACGGTCTCCCAACAGGCTCATCGCCCGTTGAAAGACCTGCCCCAGTTCGAGCCCATCGCCAAGGATTTGGCTGATTTCCTCGAGAATGTCTAATTCTTGTTCAATTCGATCCATCTCATGCTAATTAAATCATCACGACGCGGTATTGGCAAGCATAGATGTGAAAAGCGCGCGCACACGTATAAACAAAAACCAAACAAAAATGAGTAATTCGGTAAATTTTTATTAACCCATTTCCGTCAACTGTTAATCAGATAATGAATATCGTTCCTTTAGGTCCCAACGCGCACAGGCAGGTCGTTTCGCTCCTTAATGTCAGCCCCGCTGTCCCCGGAGTGAACCGTCCGTGCCCCGATCTCTACCAGCAATTCAGCGTGTGCCCGGAGCGTTACCAGCTCGACTGATCGATGTTCTCCTGGAGGAGCAACTGCGAGAGCGGCTGCCCCGCCTGCATTGGTTGTGGGCCTACTACCGCAACCCGGTCGGGCCCGATAGTTCAGCCCCCGGTGGCCGCAACACGCCGCTCAATCAGCGGCACGGCCTGCCGGATCGTCTGCGGTCTTCGGCGGGGACCACGCCGCGTGAGGTCGTGATCGAAAACGACATCGCCTGGCGGGTCCACGCGCTGGCGGACTTTATGTTCGGCCGGCCGCTGGTGATCCAGAGCCTGGCGACAGACGCCGGGCAGGCCGCCCGCATCGACGCCCTGCTCCGCGAGACCTTCGCCCGCAGCGGCGGCGAGTCGTTCTTTCACCACCTCGCCCTGCTCGGGTCGGTCCACGGCAGCATCGACGTCCTGGTCCGCCCCGGGTCGGACGGTGACGGCGGCACCCGGCTCGAACTCATCGAGGCGCCGAGGGCGGTCCCCTTGCTCGACCCCGACGACTACCGCCGGCTCGACGCTTTCCTGATCCACCACGCCCAGCAGACCCACGAATTGGAAACCTCGCCCTGGCTCCGCCGGGTGGTCCTGCCGGGCGGTTCGCCGAGGCGGCGGGTGGTGTACCGCACCGAGGTCTGGACCGCCGAGACCTGCGAAACCTTCGTGGGTTCCGGACCGGGTGCGTCGAACGGACGGCGTCGCGTCGAGGCTCAGCCCAACCCGCTCGGCCGTGTCCCGGTGGTGCACATCCAGAACCTCGCGCAGCCGCTGCGCTACGACGGGCTGTCGGACGTCGAGCCGCTGATCCCGCTGCAGGACGAGCTCAACACCCGCCTGTCGGACCGCGCCAACCGCGTCACGTTCCAGACGTTCAAGATGTACCTGGGCAAGGGCATCGACGGGTTCACCGACCGGCCCGTCGGGCCGGGCCAGATGTGGGCCACCGACAACCCCGACGCCGCGATCCACGAGTTCGGCGGCGACGCCCACACCCCCAGCGAAGACAACCACGTCCGTGAGGTCCGCGAGGCGATGGACAAGGCCTCGGGCGTCTCGCCGATCGCCGCCGGCGTCGTCGGCGGCAAGGTCGGCAACCTCTCGAGCGAAAACGCGATCCGGATCGTCCTGCTCGGGCTGCTCTCCCGCATCGAGAAAAAACGCCTGACCTACGGCGCGGGGGTCGAGCAGATCTGCGAGCTGATCCTCCACGCCGCCGACCTCGACGGCACCCTGCCCAACCGCCCCGAGGACCGACGCGTCCGCCTCGACTGGCCGACGCCGTTCCCCGACAGCGAGACCCAGCAGCTGCAGAACGCGCTGCTCAAGGAGCAGCTCGGCGTCCCCGCCGCGCAGCTCCGCGCCGAGCTCGGTTACGCCGACTGCCCCGAATCCGACTGATCACAGCCCGAATCACGAATCGAACCTGGAGTTCACGTTATGACCGAGACCGCCGCAAACGCCGACACGCCGAGCCCGGAGGGCGACGAGCCGCAAGCCGAAACCATCGAGACCGCAACCGAGCGGCTGGTCCCGGTCGGCGAGTCGATCCGCTACCGCAAACGCGCCCAGGCGGCCGAGCAGCGGCTCACGGAACTCACCGACCAACTCGCCGGCCTGAAGGACGACCTCGAGGCCTCACGGCAGACGATCACGTCGCTCGAACGGCGGCAGAAGATCGACGCCCTGCTCGCCGGCTCCGACGCGGTCGATCTCGAAGCCGCCCGGCTGCTCACCGAGGTCGCGGTCGGTCAGATGGACAAGCCCGACGTCGAGGAAGCCGTCCGCGAACTGCGTCGGCAGAAGCCGTACCTGTTCCGCCGCCCGGGCCGATCCGTCCCGACGGCGATGTCCCTCAACGTGGACGAACCCCACGACGCATCGGCCGCCGCCGAACGCGCCGCCGCCACCGGCGACCGCCGCGACCTGCTGGATTACCTCCGGCTGCGCCGTCGCTGATTGAGTGATTTGGCGATTTGGTGATTTCGCGATCTGCCACCAAACCGCCGGAATTCTTCTTGGTCTTGCAGATCGCCAAATCGCGTAATCACCCCATCGCCAAATAGGAAACACCCATGCCCTTCACCGGAAAAGCCACCTACTCCGCCGGCACCTCCCTGCCGGAACTCGCCGCCGACGTCTCGGACATCGTCGGCATCGTCAGCCCCTACGAGACCCCGCTGCTCGACCACCTCGGCGACCCGCAGCGGTCCGCCACCAGCACCGTCCACGAGTGGCTCGAAGACACCCTGCTGCCCAATACCGACACGGCCGACGGGTCGGTCAACGCCTCGGCCACGTCGATCGACGTGGACCACGGCGACCGCTTCCGCGTCGGCGACCAGGTCCAGGCCGCCGGCTCCCGCGAGGTGATCTTCGTCACGGCCGTCAGCAGCAATACCCTAACGGTAAGCCGCGGCTACGGCGGGACCACCGCCGCGTCGATCACCGACGGCGCGACCCTCTCGATCCTCGGCAACGCCGCGCTCGAGGGCGACGACGCCCCGACCACCCGCTTCACCAACCGCGTCCGCCAGCAGAACTACACGCAGATCTTCACCGCCGGGATCGAGGTCTCGGGCTCGCAGCTCGCCGCCCGCCAGGCCGCGGTCGACGACGAGATGGATTATCAGAAGCAGGAACGCCTGCGCGAGCTGGTCCGCGACCTGGAGAACTGCGTGATCAACGGCGCGGCCGCCGCCAGCGGTTCGGTCGGCTCGGCCACGACCCGGCGCACCATGCGGGGCATCATCCCCAGCCTCGCCACGAACGTGACCGACGGCTCGGGCAACGCCCTGACCGAGGCGGCGCTCAACGCGGCGCTGCGTGACATCTGGGAGACGTCCAACGGCCCGGTCGACACGATCGTCGTCGGCGGCACCCAGAAGCGGGCGATCAACGGGTTCGTCACCGCGTCGCGCGGCTTCGGCCCGGCGACCGAGCGGTTCAAGGACCTGGTCAGCGTCTACGAGTCGGACTTCGGCGTCTGCCGGGTCGTGCTCAGCCGGTGGGTCCCGCGGGACAGCGTGCTGCTGCTCGACTCGTCGCGGATCGACGTGCTGCCGCTGTCGGGCCGCAGCTTCCAGTTCAAGCCGCTGGCCGCCACCGGCGACAGCGACGCGGGCCAGGTGCTCGGCGAGTACACGCTCGAGCTGCGTAACGAAAACGCCCACGGGCTGATCCGCAACCTCGCGGCGTAAACCGCCCTCTCTTGGCCCCGACCCCGAGTCCTTCCGGGGGTTCCGGGGGCCAACCCGCGGTGCCGGCGGTGAGAACCGCCGGCACCGTTTCCCGGGCCAACCCGGCCCGCACGATCGATTCCAACGACGCTTTCCGGGACCTCCGATGAACTTTTCGACCGACCGCGACCTTTTGGCCCTCGAGCCGACCCTCTTCCACGACGTGGCCTGGGTCGGCCAGCAGCGGCTGCACCGCGACGACGCCTTGCTCATCCACCACGCCCATCCGACCCACGACCCCGAAACCGCGCCCCAGTTTTGCCGCATGCGTCCACCCGGTTTCATCATGCGTCTATCCCCTCTCATTCAACAAACAGACACGACCCGCCGCCGTCGCCCCGGCCGCTCCCGCGAAGCTGCCTCACGCCGGGTTGTCTACGTGCTGCTTCCGGTGCCCCTCGGGCGGCCCACCTCGTGGCGCGGCACCACCCCCCGCCGCCGGGTGGCCCGTGTCGTGGTGTCGCTTCGCCGCGCCCTGTGGCGGTTCCTCGTGTCTCGGGTCGCCCGAGGCTTGGGGGCCGTGCTGCTCATCCTCGCTGCGGTGCTGCTCGACCGGCTCACAGCCCTCTGGGCTGCGTGGTCGAGGTGACACCCATCACCCCGCCCCCCCCGGAATCTCTCCCCCCGGAGTCTCGCTTCCCCGGAATCTCCCTTTCCCGGAATCCCTCCTCCCCAGTATCCCCCTCCCCGCCCCGGCCGAGCGCCCCGTCCAGCAGCCCCATTTTTTGCAGACGCGCCCGCACCGCCCCCTTGCTCCGGCCCAGGTCTTTCGCCAGCCGCTTGAAGCTCCGCCCCTCGTCGAACCCCCGCCGCAGCGCCGCCTCCGCCTCCGGCGTCCACGCCCGCCCCGCGTTCGCCGGCCCGCTTTGTTCCTCCACCGGCAACAGCTCCCGCGCTTGCATCGCCAACAGCTTGTCCTGATGCCGCTGGGTTCTGCCATACCACCACCCGAACCCCCCGCCCATCACTGCCAACGACATCCCCATCAACACCGCCAACAGATTTTGCACCGACCCCTGCAGCGACCGCCGATGCCTCATCGCACCCGCCGCAGCCTCGAATCGCCGCACCGCCTCCAACCCCGCCTCGTCCACCGTCCCCAGCTTCCTTACCCGCTGGGTCAAGCCAAACACCTTCTCCCCCGCCGCCGCTTGGCCCCACGTCTCATTCAGCAGCTCAAACACCGTCTCGTCTTCCCCGTCTACCCAACCGTCGCCCAGCGTCAGCCACGCCTCCTCAAACGCCCGCTCCGCCCCCAGCGCCGCGTCGATCGTCGCCTTGGTGACTTGCACCCACAACACCACGCCCACCACGAAGCAGATCAGCCCCGCGATCGCGAGAAACTTGTACAAGTTGTCTGTCGGCGGCTTAAAAGAATTCAGCATGCTGCCTCCCGGAAAAGCGACTCAAAGCCTACGCTCCCCCTCGGCGTAGCCGCGCCGATCGTGGACGTCCGCAGTGTAACGTCGCCCAGCACATGTCTATCACTTAACATGCAAGCGATGTCGCTTGGAGCACTGCAACTACAAGATACCCGCATTTTTAAGCAACTGAGCAAGCAGTGCCGCGATACCTCTTTTTCTGGGTTACCGGGTAATGTTCAGGCGATCGCGGATGAAGCCGCTGCATGGCTGAAACGATTTCCTCACCGCCATCCTGAATTCACACTCCACGATGAAGTTCACTGCGTTCGTGTGGTGTATCTCATGGGCAACGTACTTGGCGATCAGGTGAGCAGTCTGAACGCTTGCGAATGCGCCCTCCTGATCCTCTCGGCATATTTTCACGACATTGGGATGGTTCCCGATGACGCCAAGATCAATCAAATCAAGGACACCCCGGAGTGGCGGGAACACGAAGGAACCTGGGCTCAGGAGCACCCGAATTACGGAAGCATTCAATCGCTTCTCCAGAACCAGCAAATTTCGCAGGTCGATCGCGGCCGCGCCGAGGATCGGCTCGTCCAACTCCGGGCCGCGATGCTGACCGATTATCTCCGCCCGCTACACGCACAGCTATCGGCTGAACACTTCATTGAACACTACGCGGCTGATCAGAGGCTGAAGCTCCAAAACGTATCCATGGCTGAGTCGATCGCTCGGCTGTGTCGATCGCACACCGAAACCGCTGCAAGCCTGACGGCCGACAACGGATTCCATCTAGACGAACTTCTCGGCACGTTCAGCATCAACACACAACGCTTAGCCTTCGTCCTCCGCCTGGCCGACATTCTCGATTTCGATCGCGACCGCACCCCGGATTCTCTCTACCGATCCATTGCTTTTGCTAACGAAGTCAGCCTTGCCGAATGGGGGAAGCACCGCGGGGTCTACGGCTGGAAAATAACGCCGGGCGAGATTGCATTTTCAGCTCGCTTCATCCATCCCGCATACGAGCGCACCTGTCGGGAATTCATGGATTGGATCGACGACGAATTGGAAGCCGCCCATCGCTGGTCGCGAAACCTGCCGGCCGGACATGCGGACGCGGCGATCAACCTGCCGATCCGGGTCGATCGCGGTCGCATCGGTCCCGACCGCGACGCCGCCACCAACCGGCCCAAATACGATTACGCCGATCTCGAGTTCTCTCTATCTCGTGACGAGATCGTGAAGCTCCTGATGACGGACAAGTTGTACAATAACCAGAGCCTGTTCATTCGGGAATTGCTTCAGAATGCACTCGACGCTTTGCGTCACTTGTCTGCTGTATACGCGGCCGACAACAAAGAGCCGCACGGCCTTAAAGTCGAATTCGAGCATACGCAGGAAGACACGGGTTTCCACACGGTGGTCTGCCGCGACAACGGGATCGGTATGGATGCACAGATTGTGCGACGTTTCCTGACCAAGGCGGGCCGCAGCTACTATCGCTCTCCCGAGTTTGAGCAGGAGCGGGTTAGATTTCGGCGCAAGGACTGCGACTTCGATCCCTGCGCCCGGTTCGGCATCGGCTTCCTCTCGTGCTTCATGTTTGGGGACGAGATCACGATCCGAACCCGAAAAGACAGCGGGCCGGGCCACGCGAAAGGCGAGCCGCTTGTCGTCGAGATCGCCGGGCTCGGCAACATCATCACCGTGCGACAGGGCGAACCTGATCAGCCTACGGGTACGGAGGTCTCGATCCGTAGTCGTAAGCCGATCTCGGTGTTCGATGTGTGGACCGACCCTGTAAATCTTTGCGGCGTAATCCAAGGCTACGCCATCGCCACGGAATTCCCGATCACTGCCCGTGCCAACGTTAATCAGAAACACCGGCAGATCGAAATCTCCACTGTGACAGAAGCGCCAAAAACAGACCTTGATCTTGCTTTCGCTGAAGTCTGTTCGGATACCCTTACGTCAGATTTTTCGGACGCCGACCCTCGACTCAATGGAGCAATCCGATGCACGTTTCTAGTCGATGCCCAAGGTAACCCTGCTGTAGAAAACGAAGATGCGTGTTGGTCTAAACCCACTGATAAACAACGGGTGGATAATTCTCCAAATTATCGTCGGAGTTTGATCAAGAAAACAGATAACAAAATAATCGATTCGGGGGAACGATTTTTTGACTACGAGCGGCGTCAGATTGCTTGCGATGGTATTTTAGTTGCTGGCAATCCGGGTCGCGGGAACGAAAAAAAATCTCATCGGCTTTTCCGTCTTGGGCACGTAGGAATCCCCGACACGTTTGGCGGTCTTGCGTTTCTTCTCTATGCGAGAGGAGAACTGAAACCCGAATTGACTCCAGCCCGACGCTTCCCAGACTCCATTTTCCACAATAATGAGCCACGCATTGTGCGATTGTTCAAGATCGCCGGTCGCGCAACGGGAAACCTTTTGCATGAACTTGCGATACGCTGCTCACACGGAGCAGATCGGTCAATTTTTTGGCAACTTGCTGAAGTCGAAAGTATTCATCTGGAATATCTTCAAGCCCGTACAGTGTGGTCGTCCCTTCCGCTTCCCTTTTGCACCTCTGATCACGTCCATTGGCTTACGACGTCTGAGGCAGGCCCGCTGACGCTTTCGTGGCAGGAGAAAACTTTCCAAGTCCGCACTACTGACGGCGCGCTGCTGTCCCCCACTGTTGAAATCACACAGTGGCACATAAAAAACCGTGGGATTGTCACGCCGGATTCTCTAGCCCGACTCACAATGATCGATGCCACGATTACACGCAATTATACGGATCAAGGAGCCTTCACCGTGCATCCGTCTGCAAATAGTGACTCCGTGAGCTCAATGTCAGTTCAAGAGTATATGGATCATGACTCATACGAGAACGCTATACACTTTGACCCGGCGATCAAAAAATACATCTGCATTGCTGGCCCACGCGGGTTGATCAACCGCGACCATCCTGTGAGTCGACGACTCATTGCAACTCAGCATGTCAAGTGGCAAGACCGATCTTTAATTGATCGTTTTTGTTGTTGGCTGACGGGTTGGACGGCGTCAGGCGGGCTTTTGGGCGCCAATTTGAACACCAAGAAGCCAAACCTTGGACTTCGAAGATTGGGCCTGCTTTATCGAACCATCAACTGGAGTGATATCGATGATACTCTGCAACCGCCCTATAGATTTCTAAGCCAGGACGGGTCAGAATATCAGTTGGACGCTCAACGCTTGGAATCGTTTTCGGAATTGCCAGCAGACGTGGAGGATGAATGAACGGTGGGGGGAGCAGGCAAAAATTTCGCGATGCCCCCGCGTTGGTGATGCTCACGATTTGTAAAGCATCGGCGATTCCTAACTTGATGACATTTCGTCCGGTCATCAGCTCGTCTGCCAGGTCGGCGGGGGCGGGCCGGCGGGCAATTCGGTGCAGGCTTTACTTGGAGGAGGGAGGTTGCCGTGCGGCTAGGAGGATGCTCCGCGGGACGGGAAGACGGCTTCCGAGGGTGGGGCGCGTGCTCCCGAGCGTGGGGAGGATGCGCTGTGGGACTGGCTGCCTGCTCCGCGTGACCGGGCGGTGGCTCCGCGAGAAGGAGAGACTGCTCCGGAGGGAAGGGAGCCTTCGGCGGGCGGTTGGGCGTGTCGGATGTTGCGAGCGGCGGGGTGGCTGCGAGAGCGGTCGGGGGGTTTGCGTATGGAGCAAGTGGTATGACGATCTGCAGCGGGGTGACGGTGTAGGGTAGGGGAGGTGGGGTGGAGGCGGGGTGGCCGGGGTTGGCTTCAAGGGCAGCGGGAGGCTCGGGTTATGACATTTAGCGGCTGGGCAGGTGGGGGTTGTGTTGGTCATGCAACGGGGGAACGGGTGCGGGGTGGGGGAGGTTGGGATGGGGGATCGGCCGAGCGCAGCGAGGTCGGGTTGGGGTGCGGGACGAGGGCTGGGGCGTCATGAGGTGGGGGAGGTGTAGGTGCTGCCGATAACGGGGAGCGGGGGTGGGGATTAAGGTCGGGTTTGTGGATCTCCGATTTCTGGGATCGGCGCGGCGATGGCTGGACCCGGTGTGGGTCGGCGGGTTCCGTGTCGGGTTCTGGTGAAGTGCGGCGTGGCCGCGAGGAGCACACGATGTCTAAGAATTACGTCCCGCGGCAGGAAAATTTGTTGGCCAAATGGGCCGCGAATCTGAGCAACAAACTCTCGGCCGACCCGACGGCGTACGGGGTGACGGCCGAGCAGGCGGGCGAGCTGGCGGGGGCGGTGGGCAGCTTCGGGGCGCTCTACGCCCAGGCGACCGACCCCGACACGCGGACCAAGCCCAACATCGCGGCCAAGAACACGGCGAAGAAGCAGATGCTGGCGACCATCCGGCCGCTGGTGCAGACGATCCAGAACTGGCCGGGGATGACCAACGCCAAGCGGGACCTGTTGCGGATCCCGGTGCGGGACGAGAACCCGTCGCCCATCGGGCCCCCGGAAGTGATGCCGATCTTGCGGGTGGCGGACGTGACCGGGCGGGTGCTGGACCTGGAGGTGCGGTCGCTGACGGACAGCGGGAACTCGGCCACGGAGACCAAGCGGAAGCCGGCCGGGGTGCGCGGCGTGATCCTGTATTCCTACGTCGGCGAGAACCCGGCGACGGACCTGCGGCAGTGGCAGTACGAGGGGGCCTCGACCAAGAGCAACCCGCAGATCGTGATGCCCGAGACCCTGGCGGCCGGCACGGCGGTGTGGGTGACGGCGGCGTGGATGAACCCGACCGACCAGCAGGGCCCGGCCTGCGCCCCGGTCAAGACCCACATCGGCTTCCAGGGCCTGTCTCAGGCGGCGTGAGGGTTCCGCTCCGCCCCCGGATGTACCCCCGGATGTGCCCCCGGATATAGCCTCCGGCTGGTGCCGGGTCGATTTAAGTTCCACGTTGAGAAATCGGCGTGGGACTGTTTGTGACACGGTTTTTTGACGGGATTTACAGGATTAACAGGATCGATCCTTTTTGAGCTTCAATAAGTTTTGATCGTTGATTTCTTCATCCTGTTCATCTTGTAAATCCTGTCAAAAACGGTTCGGTTTTGCGTAACCTGAAAGGTGGATCATGTCCGAGCTCATCCGGTATCGGCCGGCAGACAACAACGGGGGGCTGCGGCCCGTGGAGCCGCGAATTCCGGGGGCGGGGGTGGCGGTGCGGCTGGCGACGCAGGAGGATTTCGCGGACATCGATGCGCTGCAGAAAAGCGAGTCGGATGGGCTCGGGTTTCAGTTTGAATCCGCGATCCGCAAGCGGATTGAGCAGGGGAATGTGTTGGTGGCGGAAGCGGCTTCGCCGCAGGGGTCGAGTGGCCAAGGGGCCGAGGGGCCAAGTGATGAAGGGTCGGGGACTTCTGCCTTTCACTCGGCCCCTAGACCCCTCGGCCCCTTCCCCGCCGGAATTCACGGGCTATTGCCTCGGTGTGGATCGGTACCAGAAGCGGAGCGAACTCGGGATCATCTACCAGATCGGGGTTCTACCCAAATTTAGACGGTCGCTGGTGGCGGCGACGCTGCTGCAGGCGCAGCTCGATAAGTCGGCTTACGGGACGAAGCTGTACTGCTGCTGGTGCAAGCAGTCGTTGGCAGCGAACCGGTTCTGGGAGGCGATGGGGTTCGTGCCGTTGGCGTTCCGGGCGGCAGGAAGGAGCACCATTGAAAAGGTGAAAAGAAAATCCGGGGGCACGGCTGGGGCGACGCATATCTTCTGGCAGAAGCGGATCCGGCACGGCGACACGAGTACCCCGTGGTGGTACCCGTACGAAACGTCCGGGGGGGCGATAATGGAGGGGCGGATCGTGCTGCCGTTGCCCCCGGAAATGGAGTGGCATCAGGCGGCACCCGTGGTGCTTCCGGGGGCGGAGCGGCGGGCGGACGAGCAGCGGTTGCTGGAGGGCAAGCTGTCTGATGTCGAGAAGCGGGAGCGGGCGGCGAAGAAACAGACGATCAAGCGTCGAGCCGTCGGGGGGCCCGGAAGTTTGTCGAATGGCGTTACCGCTCCGCGGGCGGTTGGGGGCGGCGGTTTCGGGGCAGGCAGCGGATTCGGCCAACCCCCGGCAGAACCGGCGGGGGCTGGGGATGTGCTCCCCCCCGACGCGGCGGAGCTGGCCCGGATCGAGGCGGAGAAGGCGGCGGCGAAGAAGGCGCTGCGGGAGGCGCAGCGGCGAAACGATCCGGAGCTGGTGGCGTACGCCCGGGAGCTGCGGGACCGGTGGCAGGAGCACGTGGGTTCCAACGGGGCCGGGGCGGGGCTGATCGAGGACAAGCAGCGGGGGCGGTACGCGGTGGGCCGGTTGTTGGAAGCGGATGCTCGGGCGGGGGCGGATGAGGGGCGGCCGACGCGGGTCGTACAGAAAGACAGCTCGAAGCTGTTGCCCCGTGCGGCATGAGCCGGTGTGGACTTTGCTTCGGGGGAGGGAGTGCGGTAACGCGGTGCTAGGTGTCGGGCTTGTCGGTACAGGTCACCGCGATCCTGGTGCTGCTGTGGCCCGAGCACGAGTCGGCGATCGTCGAGGCGGGGCGGTCGGTCACGGCGTTGGTCGTGCTGCTGCTCAGCGGGCTCGGCTACGTCGCGGCCGAGGCGTCGCTGGACCGCCGGCCTTCACCCAAGGACGACGAAGTCTCGGCGGTGTCCGGTTCTTGATGGGCGTCTGGCCGCGATCTATTCTCGCAGCGTGGAGAACAAGCCCACGATCCGAGGCGTATTTGCGCTCGTCTGTAGTTTGCTGCTGGTCGGCTGCGTCGATGCGAAAGGCCCGGGCGCGGACACGGCCGCAAGCGAGCGCGACGGCGACGGCTGGCAGCCCACGCCGGTCGCGCTGCGGATCTACCCCTCGACGCGGTTCGTCAACGAGGCGGGGACGCCGCTGCTCGAGGCGCGGGTTGAGTTGTTCGACGAGATGGGCGATTCGACCAAGGCGTCGGGGTTGCTTCGTTTCGAGCTGTTTGCGGCCGGTCAGGTGCCGGGGATCGAGGTGGGGCGGCTGCTCTACAGCTGGGACATCGCGTTGGCGACGCTGGAGGATCAGCGGCGGTACTACGACCCGATCACGCGGGGGTATCTGCTGCGTCTGCGTTTGGAGTCGGCCGAGGCGACGCGGCGGCAGGTCCGGCTGCGGGTGACGTTTCAACCCGCGACGGGTCAGCGCATGTCCGACGAGCAGCCCGTGCGGCTGGCGTGGTAGGGCGGGCCGGATTACGGGGCGGCGGCGATGCCGTCGCGGATTTGTTGCACCAGTGACGTGGCCTCGTCCGCGGTCTTCGCTTCGGCGATGATGCGGAGGATCGGCTCGGTATTGCTCGGGCGGACGTGGACCCAGCGGTCGGGCCAATCGACGCGGACGCCGTCTTGGGTGTCAACATTTTGGTCGGCGAAGTGCTCGGCGGTCCATCGCAGCACGGGCTCGGCTTGCTCGCGGCTGGGCAACGAGAGCTTGTCTTTGACGATGGCGTAGGCCGGTGTCGCGGCGACGAGGTCGGACAGCTTGGTTTTGCGCTGGGCGAGCATCTCGAGCACGAAGGCCATACCCAGGAGGCTGTCGCGGACCTGGCTGATCGGCCGCCAGATGACGCCGCCGTTGCCCTCTCCGCCGAGGTCTGTTTGGTGCTGGCGCATACCCGCGGCGACGTTCGCTTCGCCGACCGGGGTACGCACAACTTTGGCTCCTGCCGCGACGGCGAGGTCGTCGAGCATCCGGCTGGTCGAGAGGTTGGCGACCGCGGTGTCGCCAGCTTTGAGTTTGTGCATCGCGCAGAGGGCCAGCGTGTATTCCTCGCCGATGTAGGTGCCCCGCTCTTCGACGATCGCGAGGCGGTCGGCGTCGGGGTCCTGGGCGAAGCCGACGTCGGCCCCGGCCTGCGGAACGGCTTGGCAGAGCTCGGTGAGGTTCTCCCGCGTCGGCTCGGGCGGGTGCGGGAACCGGCCCGTCGGCTCGGCGTAAAGGTGCACGCGTTCGACGCCGAGATGGTCGAGCAGTGCCGCGGCCTCGGCCCCGCCCGCGCCGTGGACCGATTCGACCACGGCCTTGAGCTTGGCGGCGCGGATCGCTTCGACATCGACGATCGCGGCAACCAGGTCGCGGTGCAGCGCGACACCCTTGCTGAACTCGGACATCGGTTGCAGCGCTTCGACATCGACATGGTCGGCCCGGTCGTTTTGGAAGGCGTCGATGATCGTGGCGGCGTCTCCCGGGGGGGGCGAGACGCCGTCGTGGCGGAGCGGTTTGAGGCCGTTCCAGGGGGCGGGGTTGTGGCTGGCGGTGACGACGAGGCCGCCGTCGGCCGGGCCGTCGGGCAGGTGTTGCGCGGCGATGGCGACGCCGGGGGTGGACAGCACGCCGACGCGGACCACGCGGCAGCCGACGGAGGCCAGGCCCGCGGCGGCGGCCTGTTCGTACATCTCGCCCGACGGCCGGGAGTCGCGGCCGAGCGCGACGAGGGGGTGGTCGGTGTCGCGTGAGATTTTGAGCCAGCTGCCGAAGGCGGCGGTGTAGCGGCAGACGACGGGGGGCGTCAGCGAACGGCCGACGAGGCCGCGGAGGCCGCTCACGCTAAGCATCAAGGGGGAGTCATTTTTGATTTTTGATTGAGGATTTTTGATTGGAGACATGGGGCGGAGTGGCGGGGTCAGTACCAGGCGTCGAGTTGCTCGGGGGTGATTCGGGTCAGATCGGGTGCGATGCGTTCGGCTTGGTGGAGGGCCTCGGCGGGGCCGGTGGTGGTGAGGCCGAGGGTGCGGAGGCCGGCGGCGGTGGCCGAGGCGAGGCCCGCGGCGGTGTCTTCGATGGCGAGGCAGTGTTCCGGGGGAACGCCGAGGCGTCGGGTGGCGAGGGCGTAGCTGGCGGGGTCGGGCTTGGAGCGTTCGACGTCGTCGGCGGTGACGATCACTTGAAAAGTCTGGGTGCGGTCGAGGAGGCGGAGCATCAGGTCGATGTCGGCGCGGGTCGCGCCGCTGGCGATCGCGCGGGGACGGCCCGCGTCGGCCCAGGCGTCGATCAACCCGAGGGCACCGGGCACGGCGATCGACCCCGCGGCCGCCGTGTCTTCGGCGACCGCTTCGAACGCGGATTGTTTCGCGCGGCAGAGCTCGGCGACACGGCCCGGCGTCGGCTCTTCGCCCAGCGTTCGCAGCATCAGCCGGAAGGCGTCGCGGTCGTCGAAGCCAACGTACTCCGCGAGGTACTGTTCGTAGGTGAACGTGAAGCCCAGCGGCTCGCCGACCACCGCGAACGCGCGGTGGTGCAGCGGCTCGGAATCGACGATCACGCCGTCGAAGTCGAAGACGATCGCCTCGGGCATGGCGGGAGTGTAACGCCGCGAGTTCCGAGAACTCGAACGCGGGGCGGAGGAAGCGATCGACGGATCGGTGTCGTCGCCCGGCCGGTGGGCACGGATACCGGGTGGGATCGGCGTTGCGGGCGTGCTGTGATGTGGATTAGCGGACTCGCCGGCGGTTGCCGTCCCGCATGGACGGCGTATCCCGATGACGAGCGGTCGGCCCGCCGAGGGGGGGCGGTAACGTTTTGCGGTTTGGTGACGGTTAACCCGGTTGAACCGCTGGACGATGAGTGGGTTACGGCGGCGACCGCAGCGGCGGCCGGGCCGAGGAGCATCCCGGAGAAAGGCAAGGTTTGTCGGCATGGCCAAACAGAAAGACATCCTGACCACGGGCGAGGTCGCCAAGATCTGCAACGTCGCCCCCC
>JBCCOP010000003.1:0-55579 GCA_039025315.1 Planctomycetota bacterium
AAGTCCGGGAAGTCGCCGTGCGAGAAGTTGACGCGGAACGCCCGGGCCCCCTCCTCGATCATGCGGGTCAGCGTCGCGGCGTCGCGGCACGCCGGGCCCACCGTCGCCAGGATCTTGGTCAGCAGCATCGGCGACGACACGCCGGCCGCAGGTTCGGAGCCATCTAACCCCATGACACGGAAGGTAGCCGATCCCCCGCCGCGGTGCGACACCGCTGACGACAAGCTCACACGGCCCGCGCCGCGACGCCCGCCGCTTGCCGCGGCGGCAAAGATCGTTACCCTTATCTGTCCAACTGTTTCCCCGATAGCTCAGTTGGTAGAGCGCGCGACTGTTAATCGCTAGGTCGCTGGTTCGAGTCCAGCTCGGGGAGCTTTCCGGCACACCGCTTACGACCAGATCGCCCGCGGGCTGCCGCCGCGGCAGGGCGTTGGCTGCGCGTCGCCGTCCTGATCCCGCGTGGCGGCGTGGTCGCGGTGGGCATCGACCGCGGCCCGCAGGTCGGCAACGTCGCGGTCGCCGGAGAGGTCGCGGCACTCGGCGGGGTCGTCGCGGAGATCGAAGAGCTGTTCTTCGCCGGTCGCGGTCCAGCGGACGTATTTCTCGCGGCCGCGGACCAAGTAGCGGAAGTGCTGGTCGTGCCATCGGCATTCGCCGTGGACGTGGTCGCGGCCGTGGGCGTCGCCGGTGAGGGCGGGGACCAGCGACCGGCCGTCCTCGGGCCCGAGGTGGTCGGGCACCGGGACACCCGCGAGCTCGCAGCAGGTGGGCAGGATGTCCTCGAGCGACACGAGCCGGTCCGAGGTGCCGGGCTGTTCGACGGCCGCGGCGCGGAGCGGGGCGATGAACATGGGCACGTTGGCCGCGCCCTCGTAGGGCGCGTTCTTGCGGAACAGGTGGTGGTCGCCCAGCATCTCGCCGTGGTCGGAGGCGAAGACGATCCAGGTGGGCCGGTCGCGGTCGCAGATCGGTGAGCTGAGCCAGCGGTCGAAGAGGTAGTTGAGCTGGTCGTCGACGTGGTTGATCAGGCCGTAGTACCCCGCGGCGTGGCGGCGCATCTCTTGGGTTTCGAAGGGGCCGCGTTGGGCGTCGAGGCGGAGGCCGGGCCGCCACGGCCGGTCGCCGACCCAGGACCCGATGCGGGGCGTCCAGTCGTTGTCGGCGTAGCGGTCCCAGTACGGCTGGGGCGGCAGCGCGGGCTGGTGGGGCGCCCAGTAGCTGAGGTGCAGGAACAGCGGGCCGCTGGGGTCGCGGGTGGTCTCGAGGAACTCGGCGGCGGTGTTGGTGACCCAGTTGGTGTGGTGCAGCCGCTCGGGCAGAGTCCAAGGCCGGGCGGTGCGGTCGTTGGACATCACGCCGAAGGGCAGGGTGTGGGGCGTGTCGGACTGGCGCATGAGCCAGTCGGCGTAGTCGTTGCGGCGTTGGTGCGGGGTGCGTCGGCGGTCGTTGGGGGTCTCGGACTGGACGATGTGGTGGTAGCCGTGGCGGACGCCGGGCTCGGCGACGTGGAGCTTGCCGACGAGGTAGGTGTGGTAGCCGGCGTCGCCCAGCAGCGCGGGCAGGGTGGCGGGCGGGTCGAAGGGCTCGGCCTCCCGGTTGTGGTTGAGCCCGTGGCGGGACGGGTGGAGCCCCGAGAGGATCGTCCGCCGCGCGGGGATGCACACGGGGCAGGTGCTATAGGCACGGGAAAAGTTGACCCCGCGGGCCGCGAGGCTGTCGAGCCATGGGGTCCGCAGGCTCGGGTGGCCGTTGATCGACAGGCAGTCGGACCGCTGCTGGTCTGTGGTGATGAGGATGATGTTGGGGCGGGTCGGGTCGTTCGCGGCGGGGGGCATGGGGTTATGGTACCGGCCCTCTAATCCACGGAACCGCCCCGACATGAGCGACCTGCACTACTTCCGCCCCGACTGGATCGACCCCAGCGACGAGACCCTCACCGCCGACGTGTGCGTCTACGGCGGGACGGCCGCCGGCGTCGTCGCCGCGGCGAAGGCGGCCCGGCTCGGGCACCACGCCGTGCTGCTGCACCCCGGCAAGTTCCTCGGCGGGATGACCACCGGCGGGCTCGGGGTCACCGACTTCGGCCGCCAGCACACCATCGGGGGCATGGCCCGCGCGGTCTACCGCGACATCGGCCGGCTCTACGGCGTCGACGAGGAGTGGTTCTTCGAGCCGTCGAAAGCCCAGGTCGTCATCGACCGGCTCGCGGCCGAGATCGGCGGCGGCAACGTCCGGCTCTGCCAGTATCTCGACGGCGTGTCGCGCGACGATTCGAACCGCATCGAGGCCGTCCACCTGCTCGGCGGGCTCACCGTGCGGGCGCGGGTGTTCGTCGACGCGACCTACGAGGGCGACCTCTTCGGCACGGCCGGCGCGGACTTCACCGTCGGCCGGGAAGACAACGCCGTCTACGGCGAGACGCTCAACGGCACGCAGGTGGACATCAAGCACCAGTTCGACCCGGCCCGGATCAGCCCGTTCGTCGTGGCGGGCGACCCGTCGTCCGGGCTGCTGCCCTTCGTCGAGCCGGGCGACGCCCGGCGGCGCGCCGGCCGGGGCGACCACCGGGTCCAGGCGTACAACTTCCGCGTATGCATGACCGACGACCCGTCGCTCAAGATCGACTGGGACCGGCCCGACGGCTACGACCCGCTCGACCACGAGCTCGCCGTCCGCTGGCTGGCGCAGGCGGAGAAGGCGCCCTGGAACGACACGCTGAAGCACCCCCGCCAGACCGTCGTCGGGGCCGACCACGCCCCGCGGAAGTTCGACGTCCTGACCCACCGCACCGCCGACGGCTACGGCAAGACCGACACGAACAACCACGGCCCGGTGTCCAGCGACTTCATCGGGGCCAACTACGCCTGGCCCACCGCCGACTACGCCACGCGGGAGCGGTGCTTCCAGGACCACGTCCGCTACCAGCGGGGGCTGTACTGGACGATGGCGAACGACCCGCGGGTGCCGGACGAGTACCGCCGGGCGGTCGCGGCCTGGGGCCTGCCGCGGGACGAGTTCGCCGCGACCGGGCACTGGCCGCACCAGCTCTACGTCCGGGAGGGCCGGCGGCTGGTCGCCGACCACGTGGTGACCGAGCACGACTGCCGGGCGACCCGCGTGGCCGAGGACTCGGTCGGGCTCGGGTCGTACACGATGGATTCGCACAACTGCTCGCGGTTCGTCTGCCCGACCGACGCCGGGCCCGTGGTGATGAACGAGGGGGACGTGCAGGTGCCGCCGACCGAGCCGTACCCGATCAGCTACCGGGCCGTGATCCCGAAGCGGGGGCAGGGCCCGAACCTGCTCGTGCCGGTGTGCTTCAGCGCGTCGCACATCGCGTTCGGCTCGGCGCGGATGGAGCCGGTGTTCATGGTGCTCGCCGAGAGCGTCGCCTGCGCCGCGGACCTGGCGCTGCGCGGCGGCGTCGCCGTGCAGGACGTGGACTACGGCAAGCTGCGGCCGATGTTGGAAGACGCGGGCCAGGTGCTAGCGCCCTGACGGGCCCGGCGGGGCGTGGTTACCCTGTCGCCGCCTTGCCCACCGAACCCAAACCGACGAAGACGAGCGGAGCGCTCTTGGACGCGGCGGCGACGTTGCGCGACGCGGCGGACGCGATGCGGTTCGGGCCGCCGGTGCGGTACGTCTACAACCCACTGCGCTACGCCCGGACGAACCACACGGCGTACCTGCGGCGGTTCGCCCGCGGCCGGCGGGAGGTCTTGTTTCTGGGCATGAACCCCGGGCCGTGGGGCATGGCCCAGACGGGCGTGCCCTTCGGCGAGGTCGCGGCGGTGCGCGACTGGATGAAGCTCGACCACGCGGTCGTCGACCCGCCCGCAGCCGCCGAGCCGTACGAGGCGATGGTGTCGGCGGCGGACGGCGTGGGGCACCCGAAACGGCCGGTGACGGGCACCGGCTGCGAACGGTCTGAGGTGTCGGGCCGGCGGTTCTGGGGGCTGATGGCCGAGCGGTTCGGGCCCCCGGAAGATTTCTTTGCGCGGCACTTCGTGGTGAACTACTTCCCGCTGATGTGGCTGGGCGAGACGGGCCGGAACCTGACGCCGGACAAGCTGCCGCGGGCCGAGCGCGACGCGGTCACCGCGGCGGGCGACACGCATTTGACGGCGGTGCTGCGGGCGCTGCGGCCGCGGTGGGTCGTGGGCGTCGGCAAGTTCGCCACGCAGCGGGCGTCGGCGGTGATCGACGCCGAGGGGCTGGCCGGCGTCGAGGTGGTGACGCTGCTACACCCCAGCCCGGCGAGCCCGGCGGCCAACCGCGGCTGGGCCGAGCGGGCGACGCGTCAGCTCGAAGCCGCGGGCGTGTGGTGAGCGGCCGGTGGTTTCGGGGCGTCAGGCAGCGGGGGCGTTGCCGGCGGCCTCGAGGCGGACGGCCATGCGGACGAGGTTGGCTAGCGACCCGGCCCGCATCTTCGCCATCACGTGGGCACGGTGGACCTCGATGGTCTTGTGCGACAGGCCCAGCTCGGCGGCGATCTGCTTGTTGAGCTTGCCCTCGACCACGGCGTCCATGACCTGCGACTCGCGCGGGGTGAGCTGGCGGTGGCGGTGCGCCACGTCGGCGAGGGCCGTGTCGGCGGCGTGGCGGTCGCGGCTGATCGCCAGGGCTTCGTCGATGCGGCGGAGCAGGGCCTCGTCGGAGAACGGCTTTTCGAGGAAGTCGATCGCCCCGGTCTTCATCGCGCGGACCGCCGCGGGCACGTCGCCGTGACCGGTGATGACCACCGTGGGCAGACGGACGCCCAACTCAGCGAGCGCGTCGATCATGTCGAGGCCCGACATGCCCGGCAGGCGGAGGTCGGCGACGAGGCAGCCGGTCGGCGGGCGGCGGCGGGCGCGGTCCAGCAGTTGCCGGGCGTTCTCGAAGGTCTCGACCCGGTGCCCGGCCGACTCGACGAGATAACGCAGCGAATCGAGTACGCCGGCGTCGTCGTCCACGAGGTAAACCGCGGGTTCGTGGTCCATCGGTCGCTGGCCCCCAGGTCGGGAAGAGGTCTCAACCGGCCGCCCCGGGGCGGATGCCGGAGCCGCCGCTCACATGACGAAAAGCCGATCGCTTCCTGTAATTTTTAAGTGTAACGCTCCTCACACAGATTGTGCTGCGCCGGATATTGGTAAAAACCCTAGTTTTCGGGTTGTTCGGGCCGGGGACGGCGGAAGCGGAAGAAGGTCTTGAGGGTCTGGCCGATGATGTAGAAGTCGAGTTTCCAGGACATGTTTTCGACGTACTCGATGTCGTAGCGGATCCACTCCTGGAAGTCTTTGCCCGGCTGGCGGGAGCGTTTAACCTGCCACAGGCCGGTGACGCCGGGCCGGACCGAGAGCCGGGCTTCGCGCCACCCGGGGCAGTACTGGTTTTCTTTGTAGGGGCTGGGCCGAGGGCCGACGATGGCCATCTGCCCGGCGATGACGTTGAGGAACTGGGGCAGCTCGTCGAGGTTGAACTTGCGCAGCACCCGACCGACGCGGGAGATGCGGGGGTCGTCTTCCATGAAGAACTGCGGGCCGTCGGCCTGGTTCTGGGCCTCGAGCTGCTGCTTGATCTGCTCGGCGTCCTTGCGCATGGTGCGGAACTTGAGGCAGAGGAACTCTCGGCCGCCGCGGCACTCGCGCAGGTGCGGGAAGAAGAACGGCCGGCCGTCTTCGATCAGGATCGCGAGCATCACCAGCGGGTAGATCGGCAGGGTCATCAGCAGGGCGACGGAGGCGAAGCCCAGGTCGAAGAGGCGTTTGAGGCGGCGCTGGGTCAGGGTGACCCTGCGCACCTTGACGGGCTTCGACAGCACGTCGGTGATCGAGATCTGCTTCCAACGCAGGGCCTCGACGGCGGGCCGCTGGTCGGGGGCGTCCCAGAGCACGGCCGGGCCGACGACCAGGTCGGCGTCGCGGAGGCTGCGGCCGGCGCCGACCCAGACGGGCCCGATAAAACGGGTGCCCGGCCCGCGGGTGCTGTCCACGTCGCCCCAGACCTGGTCGTCGAGGCGGGTGACGCGTTGGATGGTGGCGTCGGGGCGTTTCCAGATCGAGACGAGCTCGCGGGTGAACGCGGCGACCTGGTCGCGGTCGTGGCGGTCGTAGACGTAGCCGCCGACCGACAGGGTGGTGCGCTGGTTGGGCGGGATGCTGCGGCGCAGCTGACGCCAGGCGGTGCGGACGTCGGTCGCCTGCTGCCAGGACCGGGCCAGCTCCCGCGACGAGGTGAGGGCGACGCGGCCCAGCCGCCAGTCCGGGGCGCTGTAGACCCGCTCGAAACGCAGGAACCGGTCTTCGTCGTCGGTGATCACCCGCTCGCTGTAGCCCCGGCCGCGGGCGTTGTGCAGCCGGACGAACTGCACCTTCGGCTTCAGCCAGCTGACCGTATCGATCAGCTGGCCCAGCCGAAAGATCGACAACGAGTTGCGATCGGTCAGCAGCAACAGCTCGGCGTTATCTATCAGTTCGGACGGCTCGCCGAGGCAGACGACCTGGACCCCGCGGGCCGCCCAGAAGCGGTCGTGCAGCTGCGCGGCGTCGAGGCCCCAGACCGTCGGCCCGTCGGCGGCAGGGGCGACCGCCGGGGGCGCGGCGGCGGCGGGGTTTTCGGCGGTGTCTTGGCCGGGCAGAGATGGGTGGATCGGAGAGATCATGTCCCTAAGCTACACGCCCGGCGGCGAGACTTCCGGCGTTCGGGGTTTAACCGTGGCTGCCGTTGGTGACGGCGGGTCGGCGGGGCTTGCCGTTGGGCGACTTGCTGGGTGTGCCGAAGGCGGCGACGGCCGAGCCCAAAGGCCCGAAGCGGGCGGCGACGGCGGGGTCGGCCTGCAGCAGGCTCTGCGCCGGGTCGGTGCGGCGTTCCTGGCTGACGATCGAGGCGAACGACGAGTGGTTCATGTCGGCCTCGAGGGCGTGGTTGAACACGACGCCCACGACGTTGGCGCCGACCGACACGAGGTGGTCCCGGGCGCGGGTGGCCATCGCCTTGGAGTCGCCGCGGGAGACGACCAGCACGGTCGCGTCGACCTCGGCGGCGGCCATCGACGCCTCGAGCGACCCGAGGCAGGGGCCGGTGTCGATCAGCACGATGTCGTATTCCTTGCGGGCCCGCTCGATCAGGCTGCGCAGCGCCTGGGGCGAGAGCAGGCCGGCGTCCTGCGGCTTGGCGGCGCCGATGGGCAGGACGTTGAAGTTCTCGATGCCGGTCTGGGCCACGCACTCGGCGAACGCCCGGCCCTGACAGGCGTCGAGCACGCCCAGGGCCGAGTCCTGCTGCCGGCGGTTGAGCCGCTGCAGGTCTTTCTTGGTCAGCATCCCCAGCTGGACCAACGCGTCCTTGAGCTTCACGCCCTTCTCCCGGGCGTGGGCCACGGCCTGGCCGATCTGGTCTTCGCTCAGCACGGTGTCTTCCCGCAGGATCGCCTCGACCGAGCGGTTGACCACGGCCCCGACGCGGCGGGTCAGGCCCGCCCCCACCAGGTCGCAGTCGATCACCAGCGTCTTGGATTCGCTGGCGGCGAAGGACAGGCCCAGGGCGACGGACAGCGACGACTTGCCCGAGCCGGCGGCGGGGCTGGTGACGCTGAACACGCGGGAGGTGCCGCGGTTGGAGATCTGCAGCAGGGTGCGGATGTGGTGGACGGCGTGGGCGGCTTTTTCCGACTGCTCGGGGTCGGCGAAGTTCTCGGGCAGCGTCGGCAGGATGCCGAGCATCCGGGTGTCGCGGAGCCCCATGCGGGCGTCGCTGGCGTGCCGCAGGCGGCTGTCGAGCATGCCGATGGCCAGCACGATCCCGAAGCCCAGGGCCGCCCCGCCGAACGCGCCGACGCCGGCCACCTGCAACGCGTTGCCTTCCGAGGGGATGATCGGGACCGCGCCCTCGATGTAATCGACCACCTGTTCGGCACTCTCGCGCTCGACCTGGAGCTCTTGGATCGCCTGCGACGCTTTGGCGATGATGTCTTCCTGAGCGGCGATCTGCTGGGTGATGCCGGCCACCTGCGCCTGCTTACGGCCCAGGGCTTCCGCCTCGGCTTCGAGGTCCGCCAGGCGGCGGCTGAGCTGCTCTTCGAGCCGCCGCAGCTGCTCGAACTCGGGGTCGCCCTGCAACGCCGACACCGGATCGACCAGACGGACCTGGACCCGCCGGTCGAGGTCTCGCTCCACGACCCGCATCTCGCTTTCCAGACGCTTGTAACGCAGGTGGCCCGGGCCCATCCCGATGGCGGCCAGCACTTCCAGCTGGCTCTCGATCCCTTCGATCTGACCCTGCATCTGCGACAGCAGCGGGCTCGCCGAAATGATCTCGTCGCGGCCGAGCGGCTCGTTCGCTTCGAGGGGGCTGCGCAGCCCCAGTTCGGCGCGGACCGCGTCGAGTTGAAACTTCAAGCCCAGCTGCTCGTTCTGGATGCCGTTGAGCTTCGGCAGCATCATCGCGTACTCGACGTCGCTCATGTACACCCGGCGTTGACCCAGCTGGCTGGTGATCTCGAGCTGAGCGGTCTCGATGGCTTTACGCAGCCGGTTCACCCGGCTGATGTACCGCTCGCCGGCGGTGAAGGCGTATTCGCTCTTGTAAGCCGCCAGCACCGCGCGGTTGCCCTTGGCGGCCTCGAATCGGTCGGGCGACACGAACATAACCCCGAAGATCAGGCTACGGCTGCGGGGGTCCATCCACGTGTCGATGGCGGCCATAAAGCGATCGGCCGTCCACTCCTCGGCCCCGTCGGGGCGGGACTGCCATTCTTCACTCGCCATCGCGCGTTCGACGACACGCTCGCTACGGACCAGCTGGTCCTGCCGCTCGAGGAAGTTGCCCCAGTTCCCGAGCGTCACGCCGCCGGCGAAGATCAACGGGTTGTCCTCAACCACGACCCGCCCCTCGCTCCTGTACAGCGGGGTCGTGACCTGGAAGCCGAGGTAGCCCCCGGCGGCCCCGAACAAGACGGCCAGAAGCACCGCCCAGATCAGCCGGCCCTGCAAGGCGGCGCGGACCCGCTCGATCGCGCTCATCGACTCGGAGGGATCGGCGGCGACGGCCTCCTGCTCGTAAGAACTAAAATCGTTTTGCATGGCGTTCTTTCTTTCCGTCCTGGGCTGCCTTGCCGTCTTGCGTTACCCACGCGTCTTGTCGCCCGGCGTCTCATCGCCGGGCCGGAACACAAAAGCAGCCGCGCGCCGCGGTGTCTGTGGGGGTCTCGGCCCCTCCGTCGCCGGTGCGTCCGGCGAAACCGACGTCGGCACGCTCGGTAATCAAATATCGTCCGGGGAGCCGGTGTGGTTGAGTTTCAACGCCAGGCCAACTGTCATTATACCCCGGTAAGGCGGGTCCTCCTACACGAGTGCGCCCGCCCCGCCGAGCTTTTCTCTGGCTGCCGCGAGACCTACGCAGCCCCGGCACCGGATCCACGTACCCGGCCGGGTTTACTTACGCGGCCGGCTGGCCGCGGTTCATCGGCGCAGCGGTTATCGGATGGGTCCGCCGCGGTCCGGGGCCCGACCCCGCCGGACGGCGACCCGTGTCGCGCTATTTCTCGGTCATGTGCCGGTGGTGGCGGGTCTTGCGGCAGACCACGGCGTCGATCTCGTGCCGACGCGCGGGGACGACGGAGCCGGGGCAGACCAGGCTGCGCACGACGACGGCGTCGGCCTCGACCCGCGCCCCGTCCAGGACGACCGAGTCGTGGATGATCGCGTTGGGGTGGACCTGGGCCCCGGCCTCGACGATGCCGAAGGTCTTCTCCCAGTCCTGCCGCGGGGCGGCCGTGCCGTGGGACGGCTGAAGGTTCAGCTCCCGCAGGGTTTCGAGGTAGCTCCCCAGCGTCCGCAGCGACCGCGTCGTCGGTTGGTCGGAGCGGACCACACGGACGTCGTGCTCCCGCGCGATCGCGGGTAGCACCTGTTCGTTGAGGTCGACGAACCCGACCGGGCTGACCTCACGCAGGCACCCGCAGCGGATCAGCATCAGGCCGCTGGGCGTGCCCTGGGGGTTACAGACCAGGCCCACATCCGCCTCGAGCTCGGCCAACGAGCTGGCCAGGTCGACCAGCGGCTCGAACAGCAGCTGGGAGGCGTGGATCACCAGAAGATAGTCGTCGTCGTCGTACGACTGGGCGATGTCCGACAGCAGGCCGCCGGCGCCCCGGAAGTCCGACGGGTCGGTCTCGATGCTCAGGCTCACCGGCCCGTGCCGGGTGTCCCGGGCGGCGATCTTCCGGCTGCAGTCGGTCATCACCCGCACCGGCAGCGACTCGAGCCCGAACCGCTCGGCCATGGCGACCAGCTGCTCACGCCAGCAATCCATCACCGTCCGGTGGGGGCTCACCGGCATCTCGATCGCGTAACGCCCGGTCGCCCGGCGTAGCTGATTCGCCCGCACCGAGCCCGCCAGGAGCACCGCCGCGCGTAGCGCGGGCGGAGCCTTGACCGACCCCGCGAGGCTCACGAGCCCTTGGGTCACGCTAAATTTCTGTTCTGCGGCCTGAAAAATCATCGCTGCCCACCCCTTTTCTCCGTCTCTGCGGTCGTTGCCGGCCTCTCTGCACACATTTTATCGGATGCCGCTCGCATCTGTCGAAAAATCCGACCCCCAGTCGCTTTCCCGGGGAATCACCCGGGTGATGAAGAACCATCGGTGGAACGGCCAGACGTGTGCTTCCGACAGGGATCGGGCAACCGCCACTCCTGAAGAGGTTCAAAACACCCTAGAGCAAATCTCCGACAATCGGTAGCAAAATCTTCGGGCTCGGTTTGTTTCGGGCCTCACCGGTAGTTGCTATCGACCAGATCAGAGCCGCTCGCCAGCGGGCGGCCGGGTCCCGGCGTGGACCCCTTCCGGATGGCCCGTGTCCGACCGGCCGAACAGGATGGCCCGCACGCTCGGCTCGATCTCGAGTAGCACCCGGGCGGCGAGCCGCTCCCGGGCCTCCGGGGTCCAGCCGCGGTCGAAGATCAGCTGCAGCTGCCCCGCGCCGTAGTAGTGCTCCCGGTAGTTGCCCGCCAGCCGACGCAGCTCCCGCATCCCGTCGGCGAACGTGCCCTGCGGCAGCATGATCGTGTTCATCACCGTCATCCCCCGCTCGCCGCCGGCCGCCCGCCACGCGAAGTCGTAGGCCACCCCCGTGACCTCCAGCCCGGGCAGCGCGACCGCAAAGGGCGCTTCGCCCCGCGGCTGCCAGCCCGCGGCCGGGTAGCAGTTCGGCGGGAAGTGGCCCTCCATGTCGCGGACGTCCGAGCAGTGCACCAGCAGCAGCGAGAACCGCCGGCCGCTGGCCTCGTGGCGGTAGCTGCGGCTGACGATCACGTTGGGCCGCAGCAGCGTCACCGCGGCCTCGGGCACGTCTTCGTCGCGGCCGACCCAGCCGTCGAACGTGCGAGGAAGCCCCTCGACCGCGTCCCGCACCAGCGCGTGGTACGGCTCGGCCGCCTCGCCGCTCGGCAGCGCGATCACCTGGCTCTTCGCCCCCGCCAGGACCGCCAGCGTCAGGACCGCCGCCACCCACACCCCCCGCCCCGGCCGGCCGGCCAGCACCCGGCACCACCCCCATGGGTCCGCCGCCGCCGCTTCCGCTTTCCCCGCCTTCGGCCGATCCACCGGCAGCAGCGTCCACCGCATCAGCGCTACCAAAAGCACCAGCAGCCCGTACGCCACCCCCACCATCGCCCAGCCCAGCAGGTCGTGGAACACGTCCGCCGTGTCCTGCGACGCGTAGCCGTACAGCAGCACCGTCGGCACCAGCCGGATCATGTTGCACACGATCGCCAACCCCGGCGACAACACCAGCAGCAGCACCATGACCCACGGCCGCAACCGGTCCAGGAAAATAAACAGGTAACAAATCAAAAACAGCATCGCGATCATCCGCATACCGTTGCACGCCTCGGCGATGCCGACCTCGACGCCGTTGAACACCAGCAGGTTCCCCGCCCGCTCGATCGGCAGGCCGAGCAGGAAAATCACCTGCTCGGTCAGCCACGCCGCGGCCGCCTGCATCTCCAACGCGATCGGCTGGCGGATCGAGCCGGGGATCGGCACCAGAAACGCCAGCACCAGGAACGTCTGCCACATCCGCAGCACCACCGCCACGCCCACGACCGCGGTCACGCAGCCGACCAGGCACACCACCGCTCCGAGGTGCCAGAACACCTGCTGTGCCGTGAGCTGGCCGTAGAACGACAGCCCCCACCCCGCGGCCACGACGAGCGTCCCCGCCCAGGGGAACCGCACCGCGGCCCCGCGCAGGCGGTGGCGGTTGGTCCACCACAGGCAGGCGAACACCGCCGGGACGAGCATGATGTGGCTCGCCTCCTCGTCGCGTTGCACGATGCGGAAGATGTCCGCCCACGCCCCGGCCGTGACCCAGACGGACAATACCGACAGGACCACCGCGAGGGCCGCCGTCCACGCCAAGTCGCCGGCGGTGGGCCGGGAGACCGGGGTGGATCCCGGCAGCGGGGCTGGGCCAGTTTCGGACATGCCGGGCTCCTCGTCGGTCGAGTTGTTTACGCCGCTTCCGAGCCGGCGGTTTTCTCGGGCGCCGCGGGGTCGGCGGCGGTTTTCTCGGCCGGACGGCTCACGCCCAGCAGCCCGTCGTAGAAATCGATCAACACGCCGCTGCTGTGGTCCCAGCTCAGGCCCGCCGCGACCCGCTCCCGGCCGAACCGGCTCATCGCCGCCCGCTTGCCGGGGTCGGCCAGCAGGTCGATCATCGCTTGGCCCATCGCCTCCTCGTCGTTGTCCGCCACGTACACCGCCGCGTCCTGCGCGCTGAACCGCGACTCCTTGAGGTCGAAGCTCACGATCGGCAGGCCCATCGCCATGTACTCGATGATCTTGTTCATCGTGCAGAGGTTGTTCAGCGGGTCCTTCGGGTCCGGCGCGATCCCGAAGTCGGCCGACGACAGGTAGCGACGCAGGTCGTCGTCCGACACCCGGCCGGTGAACACGACCGTCTCGTCTTCCAGCAGGTCGAGTTCCGCGGCGAGTGTTTGCAGCGCGTCGAACGCGTCGCCCTTGCCGACGATCGTGAAGCAGGTGTCGGTCAGCCCGGCGTCGAGCGCGTGGCGGATCGCCCGCAGCGCGTAGTCCACGCCGTCCTGCACCCCCATCACGCCGAGGTAGACGCCCATATGCTTCCGCCCGCGCTTCAGCGCGGGCTCGACGGGCACGGGCTGGAACAACTCCAGCTTCGGGCCGCTGCGCACGACGGCGACCTCGTGGTCCGCCTTGCCGCCGCGGGTCATCGCGACCTCTTTGTAGCTCTCGTTGGTGGCGATCACCGCGTCGGCGGTCTCGAACTGCTTCTTCTCAAACCACATCAGCCCCCGCCACATCAGGTCCCGCCGGGCGAACTTCGACTCGTACAATTCGGGGCAGAGGTCGTGGTGGTCGAAGACGTACTTCACCCCGTGCTTCTTGTACTTCCGGGCGATCCGCCAGAACGTGTCCGGCGGGTTGCAGGAGTGGATCACGTCGAAGCGGTCTTCGTTCCAGACGCGCTTGACCAGCCGGTCGGTCTGGCGGAGGCAGTACCAGAACTCCTGGAGGTAGCTGAGCTTGCTCGGCTTCTCGACGTACATCGGGTAGCGGTAGACGTGCACGCCGTCGATCACGTCGTCGGGCCGATCCGTCGCGTCCGGCGGGCAGGGCGAGATCACGCTGACCTTGTAGCCGGCCTGCGTCAACGCGGTCGACTCCATCCACACCCGCCGATCGAACGGCACGGGCAGGTTCTCGACCAGGATCAGGATGTGTCCCTTGCGTTGGCTCATCGGGGGGTCCGTCTCGGCGCGGGGTTACCAATAAAGGCCTTCGTACGTACCGGCCACATCATCGGGGCCGCACAACCCGGCGAGGTCGAAGACCTTCTGCCCGGCGGTGACCTTCTCCAGCAGCGGCGTGTACACGTCCGAGCGGTGGCCGAACACCACCGTCTCGGCGTGCTTGAGCGCCACGTCGGCGGACACCAGCGCCCGCTTGAGGTGCGGCAGGTGCTTCTCGATGTACCGCTTGTTCGAGCCGAACAACGCGGCGTACTCGACGTTCGGGTCGTAGATCACCACGTCGTAGCCCTTGCCGATCAGGATCTCCGCCAGGCTGATCAGCGGGCTCTCGCGCAGGTCGTCCGTGCCCTCCTTGAAGCTCACGCCCATCATGGCGATCTTGCGTGACCCGAGGTCGGTGATGCGTTTGGCGGCGTGCTCGATCTGGTCGCGGTTGCTCTTGAGCATCGCCTCGAACATCGGCACCGGCGTGTTGTGCGACCGCCCGACGTAGGAAAACGCCCGCAGGTCCTTGGGCAGGCACGAGCCGCCGAACGCGAAGCCCGGCTTCATGTACTTGTCGCTGATGTTGAGCTTCGTGTCCCGGCAGACGATGTCCATGACCTCTCGGCTGTCCACGCCGGCCACCTTGCACACCATCCCGATCTCGTTGGCGAACGTGATCTTGGTCGCGTGGAACAGGTTGCAGGCGTACTTGATCGACTCGGCCGCGGGCACCGAGCAGCGGATCGCCTCGCCGCCGGACTCTCGGTACAGCGCGCAGACGTCGGCGAAGACGCGGTCGCTGTCCGTGCCGACGACGGTGTACGGCGGGTCGTAGAAGTCCTTGATCGAGGTCCCCTCGCGCAGGAACTCGGGGTTCATCGCCAGGCCGAACGCCCCGCCCGCCTTCCCGCCGGCGTGCTCCTCGAGGATCGGCCGCAGGAGGCCCAGGGTCGTGCCGGGGGCGACGGTCGAGCGAACCACCACGGTGTGGTAGCCGCCCTTGTCCGCGATCGCCCGGCCGATCTCTTCGCAGACCTTGGTCACGTAGATCGTCCCGAGGCTGCCGTCCGGTGCCGAGGGCGTGCCGACGCAGACCAGCGAGATGTCGGTCGCGGCGACCGCCTCGGCGCAGTCGTCGGTCACGGTCAGCCGCCCGCTCGCCGCGGCCTCGGCCATCAGGTCTTCGACCCCCTCTTCGAGGATCGGGGCCTTGCCGGCCCGGATGAATTCCAGCTTGTCCCGGTTGGGATCGACACCCACCACGGTGTGCCCGTTGCGGACCAGGCAGCCCGCGGTCACCGCCCCCACGTAACCCATCCCAAAGATCGAAACCTTCATCTTCGTTCCAAATTCTCGCTACTGCTTACCCTCGGTGCCCCGGGTCCGGGACGACTCATCCCGCTCCCACCGGTAGCTGCCCAAGCGCCCGAGCTGTTTCCTCGCGCGCAGCCAGGTGAGCCCGGTGACCAGCAAGTACACACACGCCGCCGGCCACAGGCCCGGTTTTCTTCTTATATCGAACCTTCGGGCCCCCGACTCCTCCCCGGAACCGGCCCCGAGCTCGGGAAATTTGCGTTCCAGCTCCATCCGCCCCAGCCGGCTCCGCGTTTTCACCTTCACCAGGTCCGAGAACCGGCGCGGCGCGTGGATCGTGAAAGCCAACCCCTCCGGGTTGATCCGCTCGGTCGGGGCGAAGTGTCGGCGGACAAACTCGTCGTCCGCGATGATCGGCGGGAACGCCCCGAACCGCGCCCGACCCGCCGCCGACACCGCGTAAAAGCCGCCCCCGATCAGCCCCTCGTGGTACGGCTGCGCCAGCCACACCCGATAAAACGCGCGGACCGGCCAGGAACTCCGACCCATCTCCACCCTCATCTTCGGCGCCGCCGCCAACGCCCGTTCCGTCCGCAGCACGTCCGCCACCGCCTCGATCGTCTCGAGGTCGACCACCACATCGGCATCCAGATACACCCTGGGGAAAGAGCTCGCCGCGGCGTCACCGAGGTTCAACGCCGCGATCTTCGACGGCGTCGGGGTCTCGACGACCCTGACCGGGTCGCCAAACCGCCGCGCCAGGTCCGCCGTGCCGTCTTCGCACCCGTTGCAGGCCACAACGACCTCGACCCCACCCTCGATCGGCCGCGCCGTCAGCGCGGCGAGACAACGCTCGATCACATCCGCTTCGTTATAGGCAGGGACAACGATCGAGATCATGGCCTCACCGGTTCTCCGCCGCGCGCGACAACGTTCACGCCCGCGCCCTCGCCTCGTCACGCCAACCGCCCCACCACGCCGACGGCCGAGTCAAGATCGGCGTAAACGCCTCACGCCACGCCCGCGCCTTCTCCGAACCAACGATCGGCCTCAGAACCCAACTCGCCGCACACCGAACGCCCGCGAACACCAACAGATTGATCCGCAGCACCCACGAACCGAGCCGACCGCTGTGCTTCAGGTGATAGTGCACCTGCCCCTTGGTCAGCTGCAGAATCCGTGACGGCCGAAGGTTGTGGCCGCTCCCGCTCAGGTGCGTAATGCGCGATCCGCCCGTCATCCAGAGCTTGTGGCCCGCCCCCCGAAGCCGTCGGCAGAGATCAAGCTCCTCGGCAAACATAAAAAACGTCTCGTCGAACCCGCCGAACTCTTCCCAAAGACGCTTCGGGATCATCATGTAAGCCCCGCTCAGCACGGGGACCTCGTCCGCCAGCGATCCGTCACGCGGCGGCCCCTTGGGGACGAACCGCCCGAGCCCAAACGTATAAAACAGGCTGTACGTCACCGACGGCTGGCTCTGGCAGCACGTCGGGTCGATCCGCCCGTCCGGCAAGACCGTCACCCCACCCCACGCACCGCCTCCGGGGTGCTCGTCCGCAAACGCCACCAGCCGATCAACCGCGTCGTCGCGGATCACGGTGTCGGGGTTAAGCAGCAACAAGTCCGGCGCTTCCGCGTAGGACGCCAGGAAGTTGTTGCCGCGGGCAAAGCCGAGGTTCTCCTCGTTGTCGATGACGCGGACCACCGGGAATTCATCACGGACCAGTTCGACCGTGCCGTCGCCCGAACAATCGACCAACAGCACCTCCATCGGCGTCGACGTGAACTCCAACAACCCGCGGAGGCAGTCGCCGACAAAGCCCTTGGCTTGGTAGCAAACGATGAGGACGCTCAACCTCGGGGGCGTCGGCGACGGGTCGGCTCCGTTCGTCACAACGCGACCTCTTCACGGGCCTTCTCCCGAGGTTTGTTTTCCAGCAGCGCGCTCACCCGGGAAGCGAAACCCTCCAGCGCGTGACGTAGCCGGTCCGTCCCGTCCACCGCCGCACGGCTCATCCGAGGGTACGCGCCGAGGACCGACTCGACGCCCGCCGTCAGGGAATCGACATCCACGTCGTCGGCCCGGAAGCACTGCGCTTCCATCCCGATCGATTCCATGTAGTGCATGCATTTCGGCCGGTACGCGATCGAGACCGAGGGGCAGCCGCACGCCGTACCCAGAATCACGCCGTGCATCCGTTGGCTGATGATCAGGTGAAACCCCGCGATCTCGTCGAGCAACCCCGACCAGTCCTGGGGCCGGTACCACACCGCCTCGGGGCCGTATCCGAAGCGCCCGGCCAAGCCGACGAGCTCCTGCCGGTCGTATTCGTGCATGGCGAAGAACCGCGGCTGCCAGCCCCGGGCGACCAACCGCTCCACCGTCCCGCCGATCGCGTCCGTGATCTGTTCTTGCGCAGCGAGCAGGCCGTGACGGTTCGAGCCGACGTTGATCCCGACGAGCGGCCGGTCGGGCAGCGTCTCCCGGACGACGGGTTTGCACAGCGCGACCGCCGGGTCCCCGATGACCGGCGCCGCCACCCCGTGGTCGGCCAGTGCGCGTTGGGCGTGGGGGTCGCGCACACCGATCAGCGCGGCTTGACGGAGGATGTCCGCGACCTGACCGAGCCGGTCACCGTGCATCTCAATAGACTCGACGCCCGTCCCGAAGAGGCAGAGCGGCAACCCACGCCGGCGGTACCGCTTCAGCATCCCCTGGAAATAGACGTCGTTGAGGAGGGTCCCCCCCCCGAGCATGACGGCGGACGCGCGACGGCCGCCGCGCAGCATCAGGTTCATCGAGGGCTCGACGACCCGATGAAACAGCGGGTGAGAAAGCGTGCTGGTCGGCGCGTTGGGCACGAGATGCAGGCCGGGCAACAACCCCCGGATCGCATCAAACAACGCGACGTCCCCGATGTTGATCGCCGACGCCGCGCCGACGTAGGTGACCACACGCCTGCCACCCAGCATCGCCCGGAGCGGGGCGGCCCGCGTCACCAGGCCGGCCAAACGCCGCGATTTGTCGATCGACTTCGAGATCAAAGCGACAACCTCTCCTCGAGTTCATCGAACCCCTGAACGATCGCCTCCGCGCTACGCCCCGAATGAAATTCCGCCTCGACCCGTGCCCTCGCCGCGCGTCCCAGACCCGCCGCCAACGCCGCGTCCTGCGCGATCTCCGCCACCGCTTCGGCCAACGCGTCGGCGTCTCCGGGCGGCACCAGCAGCCCGTGCCGACCGCCGCAAACCAGCTCCGGCACCCCGCCCGCGTCCGTCGACACCAGCGGCATCTCGAGTGCCATCGCCTCCATGATCGCCACACCCAGCGGTTCGGCACGGCTCGCAAGCACGAAGACGTGCGACTCCAGTTCCGCCGCCAGAAGCGTCTCCTCGTCGACCGCGCCGTGCAGCCTGACCGCGTCCCGCAAGCCGAGGCTCGTGATCTGAGACTCCAGCCGGGGCCGGTACCCGAGGTCGACGTTCTCGGCGCCGTAGATGTCCGCCACCGCCGGGATACCGCGGTCACGCAGCCGCTTCACGGCGTCGATGAGCGTGTGGTGCCCCTTGCTCTCGTGAAGGCGGCCGCAGGACGTGATCCGCAAATCGCCGTCGCCGGCCCAGGGGGCGTAAGGCTCGTCGCGCCGCCACTTCTCCAGATCAACCCCCATCGGGGCGAGGTAGATCGCTTCCGGCCGATCCCCCCCCAGCGTCGTCTCCACTTGTTCGCGGATCCGCCGCGTGATCACGATCGCAAAGTCCGCGTCGCGCCACTTGGTCGGTTGTCCCGGCCCGTAATCCTCGAGGGGGCCGTGCAGCGTCACGCTGTAGGTCAACCCGAAAAGCCGCTTCGCGGCAACGCCGATCAGCGCGCTGTCCCCGCAGGAGTGGATGTGCAGATGACGGCAACCCAGCGCCTTCGCGTGGGCCGCGACCTCGTACGCCGCAACCGCCAGGGCCGCCATCCGGAGCCGACCCTTGATTCCCAGGCCCTCGGCACGACCCACCGCCGAAGCAAACCGGCAGAGCTTCGTCGGCCCCGCCCGCAGGACGGAAAGCACGCCGGAAAACAACCTGCCCACACCCGGCGGGTACAGGTAGTGCGTCTTCACGGCGATCTTCTCGGTGCCGGCATGCACCGCGATCGACTTGGCCGGCCGGCGCGTACTGAACAACACGCACCCGACACCCATCCGCTCCAGACGCTCGATCTCTCGCAGAAAAAAGATATGCGTCTGCCCCGGAAACTCGGGGATCAGCAGGCCAACGACTCGGCCCCGGTTCGGATTTTCGGCGAGATCACTCATCGATCCGTCTTCGGCCCCACGGCGTTGTCACGCAGAGGCGGCGTATTTCTCCTGCAACAGGTCTTCATAACTCCGCACGTCGAACCCGAGGTTGGACTGGATGTGCACGGCGACCATGTGCTCCGGGACCTCCGACAGGAACTCACGCACCTGCGCGGGGGTTTCCAGGACCCGGGTCCACGAGCAGTGGCAGATGTCCTCGCGGTCGATGTAGTGACCCGATTCGTCGCGGAGCACGTGCTCCGCGAACACGCCGTAGATCACCCCCTCGGAAAAGTGCAGGGTCCGGCTGAGCAGCCAACGCCAATCGGTTTCGTTGACCCGCTCGAGATGTTCGTGCAACCGAAGCAAGGTATCCCTCCGCCACGGCATCACTTGGCCGATGTAATCCGCGCCGTAGTTGTCTTTGACCGAAATCCCGAGCAGTTCCCCCGCCTTCCGATGCCACACCCTGTTTTTCTCGTTGGGAGACCCGTCGGCCCGCGTCAAGCCACCGCCGATCGCGTGCTGCCGCACCAAGCCACCTCTGATGATGTGGTCTTTGGTAAACGGTCGGACAAACGCGACGTCCGAATCGGCCATGACGTAGACGTCCGAATCGCAGCCCGCGGGCAACGAGAGTTTGGTGATCTGCTGCATGATCCACCCCCTCACGGGCAAGACCCCCTTCGCCAACCACCACTTCTTCGAAACGGGCAGGCGCTGAATCCAACGGGGCAGGATCGACTCGGCGGGGATGACGGTCGTGCGCGGCTCCCGGCTCAGGCCCGAGAACCTTTGTACGTCCCGCCGGGGAACAACGATCACGTGGTCGATGTCGTCAGCCACATGACGCTGGTAACTCTCGTTTAACCGCGTACACCTCGCCAGATCGGGGCCGTACGAGATGGTTACCAACGATGTTTTCATCTCTAAATCATCCACTCCGTCCGCGCCTACACCCCATCGCTTATCGACCGGCGTGCGGACCGAGGTTGTGCCAGCTCTTAAAATTTCAACGGCGGCCGCCGGGAGACGGGCGAGCTTTCTTTGCGCGATCCTCGTCGGCACGCAGCGACTGTGCCATGCCGACCCCCAGGCCCAGGAATAACCAGTTCAGCATCGCGGCCGTAGAAAACAACGCCACACTGAGCTGGGTCAGCGCAACCGCCACCAACGCGATCAGCAGGGCCCGGGCGATGCGGCGGTACGATGTGTCCGAGGCGTTCCAGACGCTCTTCCATCCGTAGATCAGCACCGCCGCCAGCAGACCCAGCCAAAGCGTCAAACCGACGCGGCCGTACTGCATCAGCACGACCAGGTAGTGGTTGTCGATCGACCACTGGAACGAGTCTGCGATCGCCGCCGGCGTGTTGATCCCGTGGCCGAACCACTCGAAACCGGGCATCACCGCGTAGATCCGGCGGTAGAGTTCCCAGCGGTAATGCCAAGCCATCGGGCTCGACAGGTGCAGCTCCATCATGAGGATCCGCAGCAACGGCCGCCCGGAAAGCACCTCGAGAATAAACCAAGTAGCCGACCCGCCGACGAATACGATCAGCCAACGGGTACCGGGCTTGAAGGGCGCAAAGTAGTCCCAGCACACCAGACACAAAGCGACGACGGCCGGCCCCCAGGCTCCCGTCGAAAGGGAACAGAAAACACCGACTAACAGCAGACCGACCTTGAGCCAACAGTAGTTACCCAAGTGCTTGATGCGTTCCCGGGCCGCGATGGCCATCACCGGCACAAAGACCGCAAACGAGATCCCGAGCATGATCGAGTGGCTCGTCCATCCGTAAGCCCTTGTCAGCCCGAGCCGTTGTTGATGGTGGGGGTCGTAGGGCTGGTTCCACAAAACCGCGTGGATATTGAAGCGGAAAAACGACTCGAGAAGGGTCAAAACCCCGAGCACCGCCATGACGGTCATCGTCCGACGCATAAAGAGGTTGAATAGCTTCGGGCGTACACCCAGATACCGCCCCATCAGGTACGGCACCACGCTGAGCAGCAAACCTCGGCCAAACGACTCGATCGCCCTTGACGCTTCGACGCTGCGTAGGGTCGAATAGAAAGCCGCAGTAAAAAACATGACCAGGACCGTGTCCGGTAAGGCCCACTTCATCTTCCCCGTGAAAATCAACGTGGGGAACAGGAAGATCGAAACCACCAGGGCCGGCGTCAAGGAAAGTGAACCGATGTCCAGGGCGATCGCCCGGGGGATGAACAGCGTGACAAGAAAGGCCATCAACAGCCCGCGCATCCAGGCTGAATCCTGGTCGATCAACGTCGCGGCTCTGCGCAGTTGGGGCCGCGCTATAGGCTGCCTCCGTTGAGTCGCGATGTTTCCCTGTATCGACATCAAAAACCCACAGCCAACCGGCCGGCGTTGATCTGTACACGCATTTTAAGTTCCATCGGCCGGACGTGGGTAGAGCTGAGCAAAAAAGCGGTGCCGGACCGAAAAACAGCGATTACCCCTCGACGGCGTCGCCCGGCTGGTCAGCCCTCACTCGCTGCCGTGTGTCGCCCCGGCCTCCCGCAGAAACGGATGCAAGTCCGCGGGTTGACTCAGCGTCCGATGAAACAGCTCCCGAACACCGACCAACTCGTCACGGCTCTTCTCCCACCACCGGCTCTGCCGGATGGCCTCGCAGACCTCGTCGGAAAACCGCATGCGTACGACCTTGGCCGGCACCCCGGCGACGATGGAAAAATCCGGGACGTCCCGCGTCACGATCGCCCCGGCACCGATCACGGCGCCGATGCCAATCCGCTTGCACGACGGGGTGACCACCGCGTTGTAGCCGATCCACACATCGGCCCCGATATCCAGCGTGTGCCGGGGCATCGGCTCCCCCGCCATCCCCCACTGCGACTCGTAAAAGAAAGGGTGCGTGGACAGATGATCCAGCGGATGGTTCTGATTAAAAACCCGCGCCTGGGGCCCGATCGATGTGTAGCGTCCGATCTTGACGTTCGGCGGGAAGTGACCCGGGTGGAAAAACGGACCGTAGCTGTAAGATCCGACTTCGATCGCGTGGTCCCGCAAAAGAAGCTCACGGCAGGTTTGCGTCAACATCTGGCCGCCCTCAAGCCGTAGCAACACCCGAAAAATCTTGGCCGCCGTGTCCCAGCGTTTACCCCCGTTAATCGCGTTGTACGCCGCCACACACAAACCGCTGAGCCTGCTCTGGCGTAATTCACCGGGATCAAAATAAGCCGATTGCATACAGACCAAACCTTTCTTCGCTGCCGTTCCCTTGCCCCGAAAAGGGTCGAAGTAACCGCCAAGCATCGGCCACCACCACGCTCACCGATAGGCCGATCTCATCTGGATTAACGGATTTACCCTCGCTCGGTCAATCGTGTCGGTTAATCAAAGGGCCGACATCTCGGTCCGCAAATCGGGCGGCAACCGGGCTTCTACGGTGTCAGGACGCGGCCTGAGCGGGTTCCCGCCTCGCTTCCGATAAACCGCGGGCGGTGGTGTTTTTACCCAAGACCGCGTCGATCGATGCGTCCACCGTTGTCATAAAACGATCGACACCAAAGTGCTCGCGTACCAGCCGACCGCCTTCGTCGGCCAGAGCCCGCCGCTTGGCCGGATCGTTGAGCAAGCGGACGCAACCTTCTACAAATTCCGTATCGTCCGAAGCAACAAAGATGGATCGGTCGTGTTTGAGGACATGGTCGTAGCCACGCAGCGAATAGTCGGTGCTCACACAGGCTCGGCCGTACATCATCGACTCGAGCACTTTGATCTTGGTCCCGCCGCCCTCTCGGATCGGCACGACGGTGATCGCGGCGTCCGTGTACGCCTGACGCAAGTCATCGGCAAACCCGATGGGCTCGACGCCGGGTACAGCTCCCCATCGGCTTCGCATCGCATCGGTCATACCCGAGCCGACGATCTGGAAACGGGCGTCGGGCACTTGCCGGTGTATCTGCCGCCAGGGCCCCGACAGAAAAACGTCGATCGAGCGGGTATTGATCGGATGCTCGAGCGTACCGACTATCAAAACGTTCTTCGCTCCGTCGTGGGGGGGACACGGGTCGATCCCGGCCTGGCCCGCTTTCACGAACGGGATGTTCGGCAGGATGCTGGACCGCGGGTGTCCGACCCGTTTCACGTCGCCCGCTTTAGCGACCCAGACGTGACCACATCGAGACAGCACCCTTTTTTCGACCGTAGCGACCTGTCGCAGCCGACGCTCGATCCATCGACGTTGCAAGCCTTCAAGCCGTTGCGCTTCCAGGTCGGCTTCGATCACGTCGGTCTCGAAATCATCGACATCGAGGAGCGTGGGACGAAGGCCCATGGCACCGCTGCGGGCTAAAGACCACATGTATCGGCCGACAATCAAGTCGTAATCTTCACGCTCGACTAATGGCCGCAGAGCCGTAGCGACCTCGCGGTCGGGCACGAAATCGACCCCCCATCCCCAGACCGCGTGAGCCATCCGGGAAGGCAGGCTAGGCGATATCGGCCGCAGCCAGGTCCAAGGCGCCCGGTGTTCCTTCAGACGCTCTTCGTAAAGATGCCGACCCCCGAAGTCGTTTTTGATGGCTTCCCATTTATCCGTCGTGATGTGGCCGTAGCGGGAAATCACCACTGTGTCGACGTCGCCGTGGCGCCGCAGAGCACGGTAGATCAGGTTGGTTCGCTGGTTGCCCCCGCCGTGGGTCGGCCAGGGGAGCGAAGATGTGATCAGTAAGGTCCGCATAACTTTCCGGTTCGCAGCCGATGAATTCGATAATGGTGCCTACGCGGACCGTTCCGCACTTTACCGTATCGTCTGACCCCGACGCCGCGTTGAAGCATAATCGGCGGACAGGGCATAGATCCGCCGCGACGACCCGAAGGCCGTCACACAAAGACAAACGCTTTCAATTCAGAGCCCGGTCCGCCTCCACGCCCTCGATCGGCTCGGGGCCGACGGCCCGTAACCAGGAGGCCACGACCTGCGGGGCGCGCTCCGGGAGTGATAAGTCTCGTGAAAACTTGCCGTGGACATAACGCCTTGCCGAAACCGACCCCTTCAGCAACTCCGAAATCACGTACGCCCATCTCCGGGATCGCCCACGGAACGCCGCAAGCTGAACCAGGAATTGCCGCAACTGCTTAGCCTCAGCGCGCCATGCGTCGAGGTTGGCTTGCACCCCGGCCGGCAGGTCGCCCCGGGTGTCTGCCAAGGCCCGCTCGATCATGTCGTCGGTTTGATCTGCGTGCGGCTGCCGCCCGATAGCCGCCCCGGCGGTTGCCTGCGTTTCGTGGACACGCCAGCTCGCCCAGGTGTCGCCGACGTGGGCCGTGTCCGTAATCATCGCCGCCCGCATGTCCCAATAAAAATCGCTGATCGAGCCCCAATCCGAGCGGAACATGCCGACGCGATGAAACAGCGACCGACGGATCAGTAGCTGCGTCAGCGAGACGTAGACCGTTTCGCCGAGCATGTGAAGCAAGCCGTCGTACGGCGCCTTACGCAGATGATCTCGGTCTAGCCAATCGTCCGCGCTGCGGGCGAACGTCGAGCGTACCGGCCACCAGTTGTCCTGGACCGGCTGCCCCCGCGCATCGATCAGCCGGAGACCGCAGTGAGCCAGGCCGCATCCCGGATACCGGTCCAGCGCACCGGCCATCTTCTCGAGGCAGTCGTCGGCCATCGTATCGTCGCTGGTGGCGATGTAAATGTAGTCGCTCCGCGCGTATTCGATCGAACGGTTAATGTTGGTATAAATCCCGTCGCGCGGACCCTGGTAGACCCGGACCACGCCACCCTGCCGGGCGAAGCTTTCGATCATCGCAAGCGTGGCGTCATCCGACCGACTGTCGACCACGACTAGTTCCCAATCCCGCAGGGTCTGCCGACGGATCGATTCCAGACGGGGCGCCAGGAACGCCTCGCTATTGAGGGTCGGCATACAGATAGAGACTCGGGGTTGGCTCATACCGCTACGCCGACCGCACTAATGATGTTCGAAACGGATCAGTTTTCGCCTCGCCTCCCGCAGGCTCCGGCGGAGGGGCGGCGGTATCACGCCTAACCCCTTGTCCATGATCCGACGCAACAAGATCACGCACCTCAGGAAAAACAAGACCGGAGGAGGCGTGAGTCGCTTCGCGCCTTCACGCCAGAACTGCGGGTACAGCATGGGAACACGGTTCTGGATAAAGCCGGGTACCGCGTGTTGCGGCCGGTAGGGTACGGCCAACGCGTGGCGGACCTGACCTTGCGGGTCCCACTCCCAAGTGATCTGCGACCAGGCGTGTGCCTCGGCCCGTGTGGGCTTTTCCCAAAAACGGTAGAGCACCCGCTCGAATACCTCACGCGTGTTATGGACCCCGTCGAACGGAACGAGGCACGGCCGCATTTGATCGAGGTAAGCACGGATCGCTCGGAAGTAGAGGGCCATGTAACGATCGACAAACGATGCGTCCTCGGGCGGGGCGAAGACCGGCTCCACACGCCCGTTTCGCTCCGTAAACCCTGTCGTCCGTCCGTGGAAAGACGTGAACAACGTCTCGAGGGCTCGTGTGTATATCATGCGATGGGACATCACGCCCTGCTTGGTCGCACGATTGAACATAAAGGTGTCGATCGAGTCGAGAGGGACGTAAGCCTCCTCGACCATCAGGCCGATGTAAAACAACCGGAGGTTCGCACAGCCCATCCCGGCCAGAAAGTGAAACAGCGGCGCGTGTGACCTCGAGGTCCATCCCGTATCGACGAGAGCGACACCGTTTTCGGGGTCAAAGCCCTCCTGCATGAAATAACGCCTCTGCAGGTCGGTGTATGCACGTAAGTTATCCATCAGGCCACGATTGAAAGACTCGTCCTCCAGCGCGTGTCTACGGACAACTGCGATCTCTTGGTCCGTCAACTCTCGATCCCAATCGACGGTCGCCAGTCCGATCGATTCGAGGTGCGGCCTTAGCACCTCGGGCCCGGCCATCAGGCCGGCACACAGGGTGTTGAGCGTGCGGTATTGATGCCCCGCATGGCTGGTGAGCACACCCCACTCTTCTTCGCCCAGCCGCTCGATCCCCATGGCGTAATACGTCGGGCGGCTACCGTAGATATACCGCGCGGTCATCCCCAGTTCCGGCCGATGACGGAGAGCCGTCTGCACGGCGAGGTATACCGGGTACGCATCACGCGCAAGAAAGTACAACTGACGAATGTTCTTCTGCGCCGCCCGCGCCAGGATCCACTGGGCGTACATCCAGACCAGCGGGCCGGTCACCGAAGCACCGGTCTCCCAGACCGCCCGCTCGTCGCCGTCCAAATGAATCCCCGACAGCCGCGCCCGCCGTGCGGCACCCGCCAGCAGGGATGTAGCACCGTCGCTGGCGTCGGCAAAATCGTTAAGGATTTGCTCGCTGGGGCTCGGGTTACCCCGTTCGAAATGGTAGTGGCCGACACCGAGGCGTTCGGCGGGGACGACGTCGTACGCGAACGAATTGCCGACGTGAAATAACTCTTGCGGCTTCAGCTTCTCCCGTTTCAAGACAACCTCGAAAAGCCGGGTATCGCCCTTCTGAACGCTCTCGGTGCTAGACAAATAAAGGCGATCACCCGGCTTGTATATCCCGAGTTCATCGAGCCGGTCTTCAAGGGAATCCTGCGGCAGATACATATCCGAGACAAAGACGACGCTTCCAAAACGCCGCCGCGCCTCGTCAACCAAACCGACCATCGCGGGGACCGCCGCGATGGTCTCTCGCTCCATTTCGAGCTCGACCTGGATCATCGCGTCGAGGTTGGCGTCGAGTCCCAGGAAGCAGGTAATCTCCTCGTATATCTCCCGCAGCGTGATCTCGCGGCCGGATTTATTACCCCGCGCCCGTTTCTCGCAGGCGTAGCGTGTGCGCGCGAACGACGCCGCGGTGCTGCGGATCAAGCCCCGTTCTCGTAAACGGCGACCGATAAAAAGAAACTCGGCCTCGGGGCTCCCGGTACGCCGAGTAACGAGCGTCTCGAACACGTCGAACGAAATCAACCTGACCGTCGACGTGAGACGTTTTTCAAGCATCGCAAGGCCTGGACCGACGAAAGCGTCGGACACTTGCGGATCGGCCCCAAACCTTTCGACCGCCTGAAGTTGGTCAGCAAGATGGTCCGGTTGCGGAACGGTGATTTGAGAATCGGTTTGGATCATCGTTAATCAACGGCTTACCGAAGACCGATCTACAGCTTGTGCCATCGGTTAATCTAATGATATAGACCAACCGTATAACCTCTAATCTTACATCGGCCGATATCGCACATCACCGTAACACGAGTCCGCAACCTGAACCCATCCGCAAAACCAGACGGGCCGCAGACAAGAACAAACAACTATCGACAATCACGCCGAAGAATCAACTGCTCGCAAATGTGTGGGGGTGCGCCCTACCCAATCGATTAATTAACCGTATAGTGCTGTCCAAATGATAACGCGGCCGTTTTTCGCCGCATAATATATCTATCCGGTCAAAGCCAGGTCCACCGCTGGATGCCGACACGGAGTAAATGCAAATGGTCGGGGAAAATAAGTCATACCAGGCCGATGAAGTCGACAAGGTGACGAGCGCTTTGCATAAGCGTCTGGACGATATCCAGTTTAATCGCAGCCTGGAAGACTCGAAGTTCGTCCTGCTGGACCAAGATGGCTACGGCTTCGGTGCACAGTTCGAACGTCGCCTGATGGGCTTGCAGTATGCGGATATGTTTGGCCGCTGCGCTGTATTTGTAAACGAGTACAACCCCCCTTACACGCTTTGTTTTGAACCCACCGGACGGTTCACCTACGAACAGATCAAGCACCTCCCGCGTGGAACGCTCGACTTCAACAACCCTGAACAAGACGATCAAGTCGTATTCTTCGATTTCGATACGTTCTGGCAGGACTCATCGATCAGTCGCCCCGTCTACGACTGGGTGCCCGAATCGTTCCGTGCCTTGCGCCCCCGCCTCGAGCGTTCAAGCCCGGACTGGGTCGATCCGGAGTTCAAGACCTTAGACGCGGCCAAACGACTGTACGAGGGTCATCTGCTCAGCCGTTTTAAATACCTCCCGTTCTTTGGGGAAAAGATCGCCGAAATCAAACGGCGTATCGGATTCGAGCCTCCGATTATCGGCGCGCACATCCGGCGAGGTGATAAGAACACGGAAGCGCCTTACGTACCGGTAGACCTTTATCACCGCGAGATCAAGCGGGCGGTGAAAGACACGGGCATACGTAGGGTGTTTGTGACCAGCGACGATCCGGGAGTTTTCGCGGAGCTGCCGGACAAGGACGAAATCGAATACATCTACGACCACGATGAACCGCGTTACAACAACGCGAATCATGAGATGATTGCAAATCATCCCGAGTTGGCGGAGCAGGAAACGCTTACCGCACTAAAGATCTATGATTTGCTTAGCTGCTGCGACGTGATTATCGGCCAAAACAATGCTCACCTCACGTCCTTGGCGATATCGCGCAGCGAGGCCTACCTGATGGGCTCCGGTGACTATCGCATTATGCGGGGCGACTATATCTCTAAATACAGCTATACACAGATGCGTTACTGGCCGGAAGTTTCACGCTACAAATTCAATCGATTCCGCAAATCCCCCAGAAGCACTGCGCTGCGTAAGGCTCTACGGCCTTTGAAGAGGGCATTAGTCAAGTCTTGAACTGAATCATGGCCACTGGCTCTTTGGTATTGGCCTGACGTTTTACACGCGGGTTTCGGTGAAACACGACAGCCCAGCAATACCGAGAGAGGCGAACTAGCAGCTCGTCGAAGCCGACATCTTCGACGCAAACCCAGCTTTCCCGCGGCCAGTGTAGACCGCGTAAGATGACGAATGTTTTCCGGCGAAGGTGCCCGCCTTGATGCGTGATGCACCACTAACACCGCCACCGATGGCTGGACCTAGCAAAGCGCCCACCACTAGCCGCGGATCGACCCAAAGCTTGAGAGTGCTACGGCCATAAACTGCGGTCGGTCAAGCCCGACACACCAAGCAAGAGGGGGCCCATGGCTACGACACGAGCGAGAAGCTCTCGGGACACAAGACTTACCTTTACGTCGATATACCCACCCCGGAAACTCTGACTTCACGGTCGTGATCCGCCCCGCAAAGGCACGGAATCGCGATGACAGCAACGAGGGTTGGTTGACGGCAATTTACCGCCGGAGCGTGGGGCTGCAGGGTAACTTTGTGCAGCGGGGCCAATGCCAACGTCGGGGCGGGGGCCACAAGAGGGATACAGGACGCAGCAGGGTCGTGATCAAGATCGCCGCAATCCTCCTTAAACTTGATCGGGTTTACGGGGTGTCGCCTACGCTTCGCAACCAATCTATGGGTGATAAATTATAATTGAAGTCTCCCGTGGTGCCGATGAAACGTATCTGGAACCTTTTAGCTAGCGTCAAGTTTAACGGAATTTAGCTTGCGTCGAGCATTTTACGTCTAGGACGTACTGCCATTACCCGTTCAGGTTTATAAGCCAGAACAGCGATGAAAAAGATGAGAAAATTCAGTTACCTAGCCGCCGCTGTTGTCGTGTTTATTTCTTTAGCTTTTGTTGTATTTTATTTCACAAATGGTGGGCCAAAGCCCAACGCGCCTCTCTTGAATGTGATTGCGATCGGCGATTCCTTAACTGAGGGCACATCGGGGGATACTTGGGTTGTTTCCCTCAAAAACAAGATCAATAATGACCCTCAGACGTCGTTCGCTTTCCGTTTTGTCGGCACACAAAAGAGCCGTAAGGGTGGCGTTACGGTTCGGCATGAGGGCTACGGCGGCTGGTACATCGAAACGAGTAATTTCAGCGGCACAAGCGGCCGGTCAGGCATCCGCGATAACCTGACCAGTCGTGGCGGTGTCATCGCGCCGCAGAACGCCGACATTGTCATCTTGTTGATAGGGATTAACGATGTACTCGGCTTAAGCGACGGCGGGTCAACCGTTGCCGATACGGGTGAAATCGTCAACGATCTAGGCACGCTGATCGATGAGATTGTTGATCTGGCCCCGGAGGCAACCGTTTTTGTTTCGACACTGCTGCCGTTAAGCGACGGCGGCCTGTTTGGCTTGACCGACGGCACCTACGGAGACGCCAATCAGCATGTCGATGCCGTTAACGGTCAACTGCTTCTAGACTTTTTCGGTGGGCGGTGGCTTGGTGATGACACCGAAAACGATGCTTACGCGTTGCACCATGTGCACGAAAACGTTTTTCTTCTCAATACACACCTAGCGATTGACGGCGGACCCTCATCCAAAGATATCAGCCCCGACGGCGTACACCTTACCGAGCAGGGTAATCGGAACTTAGGTAACTGGTACGCCGATCGCTTGGCTTTCCTACTGGCGGACACTGCAGAAGAGCGCGACGCGTTGGGTCCGGCCGCTTCCCCTCTGCGGTAAACCTAAGTGGGCCACGATATGACGTTTGCAATATCACGGAATATCGTGCCAATCGCGATCGGGCAGTGACAGAAGAAATATTGAGTTAGGCGGTGTTTGTAGGGGGGAGTAGGGTTTTCTGCGACCTCATACCCGATCAGGATGCCGAACTCTATCTTTCACGCCGCGGTGGTTTCACGCCAAGTGTTGGACGACGGTCCGAGTGTCATCCCGAAAAATTTAGAATTGGAGCTGATCTAGCGGAAGCCCACTGCTTCCGCTCATCGTTGTTTAATGAACTTTGCGGGCAGGCCACCGACGACCGCTTCGGGGGGCACATCCCTGATCACCACCGCCCCGGCAGCGACCACGGCCCCGGCACCGATCCGGACACCGGCTAACACGGTGACTCCGTGCCCTAGCCACGCCCCGTCTTCGACGACGATCGGGCCGCGTGAGGTCAGCGGTTGTTCCATGATCGGTATACGGGGCTCGATGCCGTGATTGAAGCTATAGAACGCACAACCCGAAGCGATCTCGACCTTCTCGCCGATCTCGATATCGCTGACGAAGGCCCGGAAGTGGCAGCCCGGCTGGATGTGCGTGTGGGCGCCGATCGTGAGGCGGCCGCCCGATCCGGTCTGGATAAACGTGTCGCCGTAGAGCTGGGCGTGGTCGCCGATGGCGACCTTACCCGGGTGCTGATCCCCGGCGGTGAGTGTGACGCGGTCGCCGACGTATGCGTGTCGGCCTAGAGACAGGTCGGGGTAGATCAGATACGCGGTGTGCGAGACGAATCCCTGCGGGGCGAGCTGTGCGAGCGTGGCCCGTCCTTGGTACGGCGCGGTCTTCCACCGGGCCAACCGGGCGGCGATGCGGCCGAACCCCCGCGGGCCGTTGAACCGCACCCAGAAGCGACGCCAGTGGTATGCGATGCGATAGATCATCGGCGGCCGCTCCGGATCAGCGGATCAACTGCTTGACACGTCGCTTGACCGATCCGGGCAGTAGTTTGGTCAACGTGCTCTGCACCCCCCGTCGGCCGGCGGTCGGCAGACCCGTGGCTTCGGGGAGGAGCAGTTCGCTGACGTACCGACGATCCAGGTCGATGTCGTGCAGGACGTTTTTGGGGTGCCGCAACGGGAGCGGCATCTCGTAAGTGGGTAGGGCCATGGTCCCGGTGTGGTTGCTGGTGGTGTGGGTGGCGCCCTCGCCCGTGCCGACGTTGCAGACCAGGTTGTGCCGGGGGCACACGGCCAAGCCGCTGTTGGCCCAGCAGGCGAACGCCCACTGGTAGTCCCAGGTGTGCAGGAGCGGGTCCGTGACGTTGGACTCGTCGAACCAGTTGGCCCAGTACGCCTCGACGGCGGGCTCGCCGATGACACCCTCGAGGAAGGCGGTTTCTTTTAGTCGCGGCCAGTCTTCGCAGTGGAATTCGTAGTGCTTCCAGGCCCGGGCCCAAGTGGCCCAACCCCAGCACGCGGGGTAGCGAGAGAAGAAGTAGCTGTCGTCGATGCCCCAGGGCTCGGCCCGGTAGGTGCACCCGCTGATGTGCATTACGCGCTCGTCGTCGCGGTAGCGGCCGAGCAGCTCCTCGCAGTAGCCGAAGAAGCTGTGGTGCGGGATGCAGTCGTCCTCGAGGATGATGGCGGAATCGACCTGATCGAAGAGCCAGTCGAACCCGCTCGCGGGCCGGTTGCCGCAGCCCAGGTTGGTATCGGAATAGTGGCGGTGGACCCGGCAGTCCCAGTCGACGGTGTCGATCACCGCGCGGGCGGCGGCGCAGGCCTCCGCCTCGCCGGGCTTGTCCGCGCGCGGACCGTCGGCGATGACGTATAGCTCCGGAGGTTTGACCGCCCGCACCGTGTCCAGCACCATCGCGGTCAGGTCCGGCCGACGAAAAATCACCAGGGCTACAGGGGTTTTTATTTGATCCGTCATAAAAAAAGCGGCTCGTATTTTGTGAGCGGAGTGTCAGCGATATCTTAAATAATCGGGTCTGCCCGCCGGCCAACAACCAGACCCGGGCTGGTGCCGCGGAATGGATCGTGCTGTATTTCCGATCTCTCCGCCGGGCGTGACCGCAACCCGATGAGCAGCGGGCGGAGACACCCGGGCGTAATTTGCCGGGGGGTGGTCTTAATCATTCGGAGCATCATCTTCCTGGGCGCGGGAGGCTTGCCCTAGTTTTCTTGGTCGATGTGCGGGTCAAGCGGGCGTCCGTCTGTGCAGGACCCCGTGGTCAACGGGGTGGGGCCGGGGAGGGGCCGTGGCGCAGATCAGGTGGTGACCAGCGGGCCGACTTCGAAACTCGACGCGGGCCCTCATGAGGCTTGCCGCCGGTGGCCGGTGTCGTCGACGGGGGTTGTTTGCGCCGCCCCTTGGCTCTCGCAGGTGTGGGGCACGAGTACGCCGGGGTTTTTCCAGTGCTCGTTGGGACGAACCTTGCCGCTGCCGAAGAAGTCGCCGTCGACGACTTCGAAGAACATCGCGTTGCCGACGGCGTCGAAGGTTTCGTTCAGGTTGGGGCTGGCCAGGCAGATTTCCAACGCGAAGAGGCCGGAGGCGAGGGGGATCGACGGCAGGACCATATCGACGCAGCCTTCGCGCTGGAGCTGGATCGGCTCGCCCGTCGACATCGAACTCGACATGACGAACTGCACCGTCTCGTCGCGGCTGACGACGGCATACATTTCCGCCGGCGGCGGGGCGTCGTCGCCTTCCCATCGGTAGTGCACGCGTAGGCGGAGTGCGTGTCCGCTGGCGAGGTGATCGACGGATCGGCCGTGCTCGTCGAGCATCTCGACATGCGTCAGCCGGGCCTTGCCGTTGCCCAGCCGATCGGCCCGCTCGTACAGCGGGATCGCGCTTTCGCGGGCGCCCTCGGCCAGGTACTCGCTGATCACGTCGTCGGTGGGACCGTCCAACAAGAGTTGGCCCTTTTTGAGCATGATGGAGCGGTCGCAGAGGCGCGCGATGGTGGCCATGTTGTGGCTGACAAACAAGACGGTCCGGCCCTGTTTGGAGACCTCGTCCATCTTGCCGAGGCACTTGCGCTGGAAGTCCATGTCGCCGACCGCGAGCACCTCGTCGACGACGAGGATCTCGGGCTCGAGGTGGGCCGCCACCGCGAAGGCCAGCCGGACGTACATCCCCGAGCTGTAACGCTTGACCGGCGTGTCGAGGAACTTGGCGACCTCGGCGAACTCGACGATCTCGTCGAACTTGCGTTTGATCTCGACGCGCGTCATCCCCAGGACCGCGCCGTTGAGGTAGATGTTTTCCCGGCCGGTCAGTTCGGGGTGGAACCCGGTGCCGACCTCCAGGAGGCTGGCCATCCGGCCGCGGAGGGTGATCCGGCCTTTGGTCTGCTCGGTGATCCGGCTGAGGACCTTGAGCAGGGTCGATTTGCCCGCCCCGTTGCGGCCGATGATCCCGATGACTTCGCCGACGCCGACCTCGAAGCTGATGTCGTCGAGCGCCCAGAACTCTTCGTAAGTCCGCGGGTCGCGTCGGAAGCCGTTGCCCGCCCACCGCAGCGGGCCGGTCAGGGCGTTCTGGATAACGTGGCGGAGCCCGTCGCCCTTGTCGGCGTGCCTGCCGATGATGTACTGCTTCGAGAGGTTCTCGACTTTGATCGCCGTATCGGTCATGGTCGTCACTCGGTTGCCGGGTGTCAGATGATGTCGGCGAACGTTTTTTCGGTTTTGCGGAAGAACCAGATGCCCGAGTAGATCATGGCCAGGACCAGGACCACGGACATCACCAGGCCCGGCACGTAGACCTCGTGCTCGCCGCCCAGGACGGCCCAGCGGAAGCCGTCGATCACGCCGACCATCGGGTTGACCGAGTACAGCAGTCGCCACTGATCCGGGACGACGCTGCTGGCGAAGCCGACCGGAGAGATGTACAGGCCGAACTGCACGACGAAGGGGATGATGAAGCGGAAGTCGCGGTAGCGGACCATCAAGGCCGAGACCCAGACGCCGATGCCGAACGCCGCGCCGAAGGCCAGCGTGACCAACGCGGGCAGGTAGACGACCTCCCAGCCCGGCACGAACCGGTAGTAGGCCATCACGCCGGCCAGGATCACCACGGAGATCATGAAGTCGACCAGGCTGGTGATGACGCTGCTGGCGGGCACGATCAGCCGGGGGAAATAGACCTTGGACACCATGCCGGCGTTGCGGACCAGGCTCTGGCCGCTCTCCGACATCGCGGTCGAGAAAAACTGCCAAGGCAACATCGCGCACATCACGAGGATGGGATAGGGCACGTCGCCCGACTCCATCCCCGCCAGGTAGCCGAAGACGAACGTCAGGATCAGCATCGTCAGCAACGGGCGGACCACCGCCCAGGCAACGCCGACCACCGTCTGCTTGTACCGGACCAGGATGTCACGCCAGGTCAGGAAGTAGAACAGTTCACGGTACCGCCACAGGTCGATCCAATACTGCTTCTGAGCCTTGCCGGGCTCCAGCACGACCTCTTTGATGGCCGGTGTTGTCACGGTATCACTCATCGCGTCGTTCCCTGATCTGGCCCTCACGCCGGTCGCCCCTGCCGGGCTTGCCCCCCGAGCCCCAAAAACTACTTGCAGCCGCGCAAATTATCGACAAACGTATCACGCTAATTCATAAGTACGCGGGATTCAAAGCCACGCGGATGAGCGGGTCGCAAGGGCCCGTGCGGTCGAGGGGGACACGGACTTACCGGGCCCGGGTGAACGGCGGCGACGTTCGTGGCGGCCGGCAAAGCGCTCAGGGGTGCCGCAAACAACCCTGCGATTCAGCTTAATCAGCGGCCCGAATATCTAAACTCGCAATGGTACAGGGTAGACCGCGGCGCGTGTCCGAACCGACGTCCGTGCATCGGGGGGTCGGGGTGGCGTCGTGTCTCACGGCGATGCATCCGGGGCGATCAGCCCGCTTGAACGATGGGGCCGCCGGTCCACCGGTGCAACGCGTCAAAGAAACGCTCGCACAGCCTCGACCAATCGTACTCGTGTACGAAAGGCTGGAGCGGCGCCGGCTCGGGCCCGGACGCGCGGGCGTACTCGATGGCTCGGCTCAGGGCTTGCGCGAGGCCGGCGTCGTCGCACGGATCGGCGGTAAACCCACGCCCCGACTCCTCCACCAGACTCCGGGCGTCGCCTTCGGGCAGGGCACCCACGATCGGGAGGCCGGAAGCCAAGTACTCATAGGTCTTGCTCGGGATGATTCGAGAGCGGTGACCGGCCGGCAGACCGAACAGGGGAACAAACAGGATATCGGCGTGCCGGATCCAGGCCACCGATTCCTGGTAAGGCACAAAACCCGTCAGGTGCACCCGATCCCGGCGGGGCGACTCGTCCACGATCCGCCGGGTGGCGGCATCTTCGACCCCGACCAACGCGAGCTGAAGGTCCTCGACCGTTTCCGGCCTGCGCTTCCCGAGAAGGTCGATCGCACGCAGGAGGTGGTACGCCGTCCGCCCCCCGATCTGGATGTTTTCCGCTCGGTAGTTGCGTCGTTTGCGTAATCGGCCGACCAGGCCGCGCGTCCGCTCGAACGCGTGTGAATGCAATGTGCCGGTGTGTACAACGTGGAGCTTGCCCCCGGCCATCCCCTCGGGCCGCGGCGGCATCGGGCCCTCGAACTCAGACACGGTGCAGCCGTTGTTCACGACCTCCACGCTCTGCGGGGTCAGCCCGGGCACCGCACGCCGCAGCTGCACACCGGCTTCGGGCGTATTGGCGATGACGCCGTCGGCCAGACCCAACACCTCCTGCATCCACCGATGGGTCACCGCCCACTGAGCCTTGTTGCTGTAGGAGCACGCGCCGTCCAGGGCCCAGGGGTCCTGGAGATCGACGAACACCGGCACGGCGATCTCTTTCTTGATACGAGAAGCCACCGGCGACATCCCGTAGGGCGGCATCGTCACGATCACCGCGTCGACGGGCTGGGTTTTTACCCGGCTGCGGACCTCCGCGAAAATGTTGGCCAGGAAAGGGTCTTCGTGTCCCGCCGGCCCCGGCACCATCTGGCCCGCGGTCGATTGTTCGGGCATCGGGAGACGCACGACCCGGGCGTGGCTGCCCTCGTGGACGAGCGTTTCGTCTTTCGGCTCCCAGCTGCTGCGGCTGTTCGGGGGCTGCCGGGTGATGACGGTCAGGTCCCAGCCGCAGCGGCGGGCGTGCTCCGCCAGTTTCCGGGGCCGCTGCGCGCCCGCCCCGCCGTCCGGGGGGAAGTAACACGTAACCAGGATCGCTCGTTTCACGCTCGCGTTCGCCTATCGCCTCACGGGGCGGGCAGTTTATCGGTCCGACGCCCGCCCCTCACCCCTTCAGTCGAAAAAGGGGGGCGGGGGCAGCACGGTCACCCCCGGTAAGTCCCAGCCGTCGGGCAGGAACGGCGGCTGCCAGCCGATCGACGAATCGCGGATCACCACACCGTCGGGCCTGGCGTTTCGCAGACGCGCCCCACCGTTCATGACGGTGTTCTGGATCAGCACGTGGGTCATGTCGCCCCCGACCTGCATCACCGACCAGCCGGGGGTCTGGATGTTGCAGTCGACGAAGGCGATGTTCTTCATGTTCCCGCCGGCGAACCCCTGGGCGTTGGCGTTTCGGACCTGGACGTTCTGGAAGATCATGTTGTCCTGCACCCAGCCCGTGGCGAAGTCGAACAGGTCCGGGTGCCGGGTCAAGCTCTCGCGGGTGTTGACCCCGTCGATCGTGACGTTGGCCGCGTACCCGAGGCCCCGGAAGATGTCCTCGTAGATATCCGTGGCGGTCACGTTCCGCACGAAGGCGTTGCCGCCGCCGCCGTGGAAGAGCGTGGCGAACTGGTGGAACGTGCAGTCGGTGTAGTACTGGTTCTGCCAGAGCGTGGCGACCCAGCGGGTGCTGTTCGTGTGGCCGTTGCCCGTCACGTCGCAGCCGTCGAGCCAGATCCAGTTGTCGTTGTTGCCGACGATGTCGTCCCATTGGCCGAGCCGGAGCGTGACGCCCTGGATGCGGTAGCGTTTGGTGAAGCTGCGGGCGACCTTCTCGACGATCACGTCTTCTTTGGCGACCCCGGGCTTAGGCCGGACCGTGTACCAGCCCTGGTCGGTTTTCGGGGGCGCGGGCAGCTGGTGCCGGCCGGGGCCGAGTTCCAAGACGGGGAAGGACAGAGACCCCTTGGCGTTGGCGTAGAGCTCCAGATCGCCCAGCAGACGGGGTTGGCCGTGGTGGGGGTAGGCGATCGCCCGGACGGTGATCTTGCCGTCCTGGAACCGGGCCGCGTCGAGGTTGACGCAGTATTCTTCAACGCCCGTGCGGGGGTTCTCGATCATCGCGTGGCGGGACACCCAGGGCCCGTTTTCGACGCTGAACGCCACCCGGTCGATACCGTAGCCGTGGAAGGCCGCGACGCCGATGGTGAACGTGCCGCCGAAATCTTGATGGGGGACCACGGCCCAGCGGGCGATCGCGCGGAAGGGGTGGCCGGGGTGGCCGGCGTTGCCCACGCGTCCGGGTTCCGCGGTCGACGAGCTCCAACCCGATCCCGGCGTGAGGGTCGGGATGTGGGAAGCGTCGGCCTGGGCGTCGTCGGGTGGCGCGGGCGCGGTTGATGCATTATCAACGATGAAACTCACCTCACGGGTCGCCGTGCCGCCGTCTGCCGCGGTGACGACCACGGTCAGGGTTTGGTTGCCGTCGGGCAGTTGACGGGTGTCCCAGGGGTTGAGCTGACCGCCCTGGTCGCTGGCGACCGCGTACGGGGCGAAACGCTCGGTCCGATCGAGCACGCCCGGGACGGTGAAGCGGATCGACTCGACGGGTCGGTCCGCCGTCGCCTGAACGAAGAGGTCACCGCTCACGGTCGCGCCGTCTTGCAGGCCGAGAACGGTGATCTGCGGCGGCGCGGGGGGCGCGACGGGGGTCGGGTCAGCGACCGGGGTGTCCGGGGTATCGGAGCTATCGGCCAGGGGGGGTTCGGGCGTGCCCGGGGCGCCGCCCGAATCGACGGGGTCTGGCGGAATCGAAACCGTGGGGATGTCGATCACGACCGGCTCGCTGTCCGCGGCGGGCTGGTTGTCGATCGAAAACGTATAGCTGGCCGAGGCTCGGCGTCCGTCCTTCAGGGCGATCGTAAAATCCAGGACGTAATCGCCGTCGGTATAGCGGGTCGAATCGAAGGGGTTGACTCGGCCGTTGTGGTCACTCATCAAACCGAAAGGCGCGTGACGTTCGGTGCGATCGACGTGGCCGTCGATCACCATGCGTACCGAGTCGACGGGCAGGTTCACCCGGATCTCGGGGAAGACCGTCCCACGAACCGTCTTCGGCAGGTTGGCGACGCTCACCGACAATGCGGGAGCGGCCGCGGGCTGGTTGCGGATCGCGAAGGGGAACTGGCGGCTGAGCGTCTGGCCGTTTCGCATCGTCACCGTCACGGTCAGCACGTAATCGCCGTCGGCGTGGGCGGTCGAATCGAAAGGGTTGAGCTTGCCACGCGTGTCGCTGGCCAAACCGTAAGGGGCGAACCGCTCGACGCGGTTAAGCACGCCGGGGATCGACATCCGTACGGATTCGACCTCGGACGTCGGCTGCACGAGGACTTCGGCGAACACGTCGCCTTCGGCCTGGGCCGGCAGACCCCGCATCTCGATCGCGTTTTGAGCCGTGGCGGCGGTGCCGCAGACCAGGCACAGAAACGTAACGCACCGTTTGAGGTACGTCATCACGGCCCGGGCACACCCTTGTTCGCTTCGTATTGATTTCATGGCGAGGTACTCCGCATCAGGCAGCTCCCTAAACACATCGCTAAATCATCGACCAAAACGGGCGACGGCAAAAGCCAAAGTCAAAATAGAGAAGCGAGGTCAAAGCCGAAGAACTACGGATCGTGGCGATGGCGACATGCGTAACGGATGGGACGGTTTTATGGGCCCCGATGGTCATGGCCGAGCCGCGTTGACGGGCTCGACGTCCGTAGCGAAGGGCTTGACCAGTACGCGGACGACCTTTTTACCGGTCCGGTGGCTCCGACCACAAAAAAGTTGTTACCGGAACCTGTGAGCCGGACGTCAAGCAGCGGCCCTTGCGCTGCCCGGTACCCGTGATTAGCTGTCATGGCGGACAAACCGCGAGGTGCGGCGGAATGACACGGCCGGTTAACGCGGCCGATAGGAAGTAGTTTTGTTCGGTAACACCGATTGACCCCGGAATATTATTTGGTTTATGTTAGGTATAAGGCCCGGGGAGTCAAAACGGTGGGCAAACTAAATTCAACGATGCCCGACACCGAGACTCGTGCGGCCGCATCGGTCAAGCCGGGCGTTTCGATCAACCCGAAGCCCGGTCGATACTGGCATCGACCCCGAGATGCTCGGGCGGCCGTTCAGCTACGGCCGCCGCGCCTTCTTCGTCCGCCAGCCCGGAGCCCCGTCGCTCGAACAACGCCATCAACCCGCCCGCCAGGGCCACCCACACCACCGTCACCCGCGACATCAACGCCGCTGTGAGCCCCGCCTCCGCCGGCACGCCGTACGCCTCCATCAGCACCAGGAACGCCCCGTCCACCAGGCCCCAGCCCCCCAGGCTGATCGGCAGCATCCCGATCACCATCGTCGCCGCCGCGACCACGGTGACCCGCCCGAAGCCCACGTCCGCGCCGATGCCCCACAGCAGCAGCCAGAAGATCAGCACCCGCATCAGGTGGAACGCCACCGACAGCCCCACCGTGTACAGCAGCACCCCCGGCCGCCGCCGCAGGTCGTCGCCGTAACGCACCAGGCTCCGCACCGGGCCCGGGCACCACCGCCGCGCCGCCAGCCCGCCGAGCCAGCCCCGCGCCCACACCGCCCCGCCGACGGCCACCGCCGCCACGAAACCCGCCCCCGCCACGGCCGAGACCCCCGACACCGCGTGCCCCGTCTCCGCCCAGTCCCACGCCGCGGCCGCCGCCCCCATCGCCACCAGCGACGACAGCCCCGTCACCCGCTCGATAAACACCGGCAGCACCGCGCACGCCCGGTGCCGGCCGTTGTCTAGCGTCTTGAGTACGCGGTACGCGTCGCCGCCCACCATCGTCGGCAGCACCTGGTTGTAGAACGACCCGATGAAGTACCACCGCAGCAGCCGGCCGAAGGGGTAGCGCAGCCCGTGGACCGCCAGCAGCGCCCGCCACTTCTCGACGCTGGGCAGCATCATCGCCGCCCACAGCCCCACCACCGCCGCGATCAGCCACACCGGGTAGTCCCCGACGTAGCGGGCGAAGCCCGCCCACTCGACGTGCCGCACGATCGCCGCGATCAGGCCCACCGTGACGATCAGCTTCAACGCGAACACCAGCCGGGAGCGCCCCTGGCGGTTTGCCGATTCGCCGCGTGGTGATGGGTCCATGTCCGCCCTTGGCCGGGTCTCAGAAAACATCAACGCTCACGCCGGGGCCGACGCGCCCTGCGGCGGCCGCGGGCCGCGCAGGAGCCCGCGGTCGAAGTACCACCCCGCCGTCCGCCGTACGCCCTCGGCCACGCCGACCCGCGGCCGGTAGCCCAGAGTCCGCTCGGCCCGCGCGCTGCTGAAGTATCGGTTGTTCGTGAAAAACTTCACCCGCCGGCGGTGCAGCGGCGGCTCGATCCCCAGCGGCCGGCACGCCGTTTCACACACCCACGCCGCCGCCATCATCGGCCGTACCGGCAGCCGCCGCGTCGGCGCCGCCACCCTCACCGCCGCCGCGACCTCGGCGATCAACGCGTGCAGCCGGCAGGGCTCGGGCCCGGCCAAGATGAACGTCCCGCCGACCGCATCCGGGTGCTCGCCGCACAGCCGGAACCCCTCGACCAGGTCGTCGATGTAGCTGGGGTGGAACCACGCCGAGCCGTCGCCGAGCGTGACCCACCGGCCGGTGTGCACCAGCCGGAACAGCTTGAGCATCCGCAGGTCGCCCGGGCCGTACATCGGGCCGGGCCGCATCAACACGCCCGGCAGCCCGTCCGCCACCGCGTCGCGGAAGAGCCGTTCGCCCTCGAGCTTCGTGCGCTGGTACGCGTCGCCCGGGCGGATCGGCGAGTCTTCGTGGCAGGGCGGCTGCCGTACGTTGCCGTGGACCCCGACCGTCGAGCACTGCACGAACCGCGAGACGCCGTGCTTCCACGCGGCGGCGACGAGGTGGCGCAGGCCGTCGACGTGGGTCTGCCGGTTGACCTCGTCCCCCGCCCCGGCGCTGCGGAACGGCGACGCGAAGTTGTACACCCGGCCACATCCGGCCACCGCCGCGTCGGCCGCCGCCGGATCGCGCACGTCGCCGTGGACCACCTCGGCCCCGAGCCGACGCAGCTCCGCCTCGTCCCCCCTGGGCCGGACCATCGCCCGGACCCGTTGGCCGTCCCGGCGCAGGCTCCGCACCAACGCCGAGCCCGCGAAGCCCCGCGCCCCCGTCACCAGCACCGGCCGGCCATCCGCCGCCGCGTCGTCCGTGCTCACCGTGAAACTCCCGTGCGTCGCGGGCGGGTCGTTACCCGACGGCTCGCACCGCCACCGCCTCGAAATTCAAGTATGCGCCGTATCCGCGGCCCCGCAAGCGTGACGGGCCGCCACCCCGTCCAGCAGGCGGTCCACCCGCCGACGGTGCGCCGCGTAGACGTGACCCGCCTCGACGAACGCCCGGCCCGCCGCGCCCAGCCGGGCCCGCAGGCCCGCGTCATCCGCCAGCTCTTTCATCGCCGACGCGAACGCCGCCGGCGTCGGCGCGGCGAGCCGGCACACCGAGTTGTCCACGACCTGATTGTGCGTCAGCAGGTCCGTCATCAGCACCGGCCGGCCCGAGTGCAGGTACGGAAAAATCTTCTGCGGCGTGTTGATGCCCCGGACGCGCGGCGAGGCGAGGATGTCCGCCTCCGCCAGGACCTCGTCGAGCCGCGCCGCCGGCCAACGCCCCAGCAGGTGCGCCCGGCCGGCGAGGCCCCGCCGCTCGACCTTTCGCCGGTAAGCCGCGAGGTCCGCGTCGCTGCCGCCGACGATCACCAGCTCCAGGTCGGCTTGCTGCCGCAACGCCAACTCGTAGCCGCCGAGCAGCAGGTCCACGCCCTGGTACGCCTCGAGGTTGCCGACGTACATCAGGATCGGCCGGCCCGGCGGCAGCCCCAGCCGCTCCCGCAGGAAGCCGGTGGCCGGCCGGTCCGGGTCGGCTAAGTCCGAGATGTCGGGTAAGAGTTCCACGTGCTCGGCCCCCCGCGACCGCGCCACGTCGGCCAACGCCGGGCAGACCGGCACACACGCCGCCGCCCCGCGGATTGCCCGGCCCTCGCACCACGCGAAACAACCCGCCAGCGGCCGCAGCCACCGCTTCTTCTCGACCAGCTGCTGGGCGAGCGACGAGTCCATGTCGTAGACGTACGGGACCCCGAACCGCCGCCGCAGCCGCGTCGCCAGAAACACGGCCTCCTCGCCGGCGTAGACCAGGTCCGGCCGCTCCCGGCGGAAGACCTGCCCCGCCAAACGGAACAGGGACACGTCCGCCAGCAGCTTCTTCGCGGAGAAGCCCGGCCCGATCTCGCCGACCCACCGCGGCACGTCGGCCCGGTGGACCGTCACGTTCGGGTACGCGCGGTCTTCGCCCCGGCCGTAGACGCAGACATGGACCTCGTCGCGGCCGCGGTCCGAGATGGCGCGGAGGTTGAGGTCCACGCTGATCGGCGTGCCGCGGTCGACGTAAAACGCGTGCGGGGCGAGGTAGAGGATCTTCATCGGTAGCGTCTCTGGCCGGACCGTCCGGCCCGGCTGACCCGGCTCAACACGCCGTCGGCCCGTCGTCGAACGGCTGCCGGCCAATCGCGTCGAGGCAACGACGCCGCGACGCGTCGTCGAGCCCCAGCTCCGGGGCCAGCCGTTCGGCGAGACGTCGGCCCACGTCCGGGTCGCGGGCCCAGGCCGTTCGGCGCAACATCACGTCCTCCAGCGTCAGCGCCGACTCGTCTTCCCACAACGACCGCGCCGCGTCGCGGACTTCTTCCCACGGCCGCGCTTCGATCGCGTCCGACCCCTCGACCGCCACGCCGCCGACCGCTGCAGGCCGGGGCAGCGGCTTCACCGCCGCACCGGGCAACGCCCGCCGCAGCGTCCGCTCCGCCACCCGCCGGGCCGTCGTCCACTTCACCCCCGACACGCTCCACAGCCCCGCCGGCCCGCCGGCCCGGCCGTGGTCAACAACCACCGGGCGGTCGCTCGGCTCCGCGCCGCCCGCCGCCGCCGCGGGCAGCAGCCCGTCGTAGACCCTCATCACCTGATCCCGCCGCAGCCCCAGGCCCGGCGCGCCGCAGTTGACCTGGTCGATGTAGTCCCCGACGAGTTCCCGCAGGTGCGCCCCGTAAGCCGCGGGATCACCCCGCACCACTTCCGAGGGGGCCGGCGCGTGGTACGTCCCACCGAGCAGGTGCGGACCTTCGTGGTGCAGGAAGTACGTCCGCGCCCCGGGCTCCCGGGGCGTCACCGCCACGGCCACGTCGCCCACCGGCGGGCGGTCGAACAACACGTTGAACGCCAGCGCCGGCCGGAACAGCCGCGGCCGGGCGTCGCCCATCGCCTCGGCGACCTCCGCCGACCACGGGCCCGCCGCGTTGATCACCGTCCCGGCCGTGAACCGAAGCTCCCGCCCCGTCACCCGATCGACAGCCCGCACCGCCGCGGCCCGCCCGCCCGCGACGTCCAGCCCCGTCGCCTCGACCCGGTTCAGCAGCGTCGCCCCCGACGCCGACGCCCACCGGCAAAGTTCCATCGTCAGCCGCTGGCTGTTGACCATCTGCCCGTCGTGCCACCACGCCCCGCCCCGCAGCCCGGCGCGGTCCACCGCCGGGAAACGCTCGATCACCTTCGCCGCCGACACCACCCCCGCCCGCCCCAGGTGGTGGCTCGCCGCGACGCCCGCGTTGCGCCGCCACGACATCGCGTCGTTCAGCCGCGCCGCGGCCCGGAACACCGACGGCCGACGCAGCCCGTCCCCGTACAGCGGCATCAGGCACGGCAGCGTCCGCGTCGATTCGGGGAAAAGCCGCAGCATCCACCGCCGCTCGCCCACCGACTCGAAGAACCGTCGGAGGTCCATCTTCTGCAGGTAACGCAGCCCACCGTGCAGGATCCGCAGTGAGCTGAACGACACCTCCCCGCCGAAGTCGCCCCGCTCCAGCATCACGACCGACCGGCCCCGCCACGCCGCCCCGAGCGCCAAGAAAATTCCGTACACCCCCCCGCCGACCACGACCACGTCGTGCCGGGTCGCGGCCGCGGCCTCGGGTTCACGTTCCAGTTTGACGCTCAACCTCGCAAGCTCCGAACGACTCGAACACGACTCCCCCGCCCGAAGCTTACAACCGCAAACGCGCCTGCTGCGTGACCGCCGCCACGAGCGGCAGCCGCCGGCCGAACGTCGCGGCGTTGGGCCCGGCCGCACCGAGCGCCGCGAGCACCGCTTCACAACCCGCCGAACCGCCGGGCGTATCCACCACGACGCCCCACCGCCCGGCGTGACGCTCCGCCCCCTCGAGGTCCAGCGGGTCGCTGCCGGCCAACACCGTCCGCCCCGCCGCTCGCGCGCGGGCCAGCAGCGCCGGCTCGCCGAACCCGACCCGACCCGCGTTGTCCGCCAGCGCGAGGTCCGCGGGGCCGCGGTCGATCAAATTACGTACCGCCCGCCCCCGCGCCCCGCGCCACTTGCCCACACCAAACGGCACCACCGCCAACGCCCCGGCCGCCCGCACCGCGTCCACCGTCTCTTCCAGGCCGCCCCCGTCGCCCAGCTCGAAATCCCGGCCCAGGCCCAGGACCTCCAGCCCGTCGCCGCAGCGGACCTGCCGCCCCGCGATCACCCCCACCGCGTCGCAGCCTTCGCGTTCGGCCCGCAGCCCGTGCTCGCCCCAGGCTTCGAAACGCCAGGCCCCGGCCGCGCCGCGCTCACGCAGCCCGCGGAACGCGTGGACGCCCGCGCCCTCGGCGAGGCACAACACCCCGCCGCCGGGCCGCGCCCCCGCCGCCGCGAGGTTCGCCGACGCCGCGTCGAGCCAAGCGCCGGCCTCGAACCGCGGGTGCAGGTGCACGTGCGTGTCGCACCACCACCGCCCCGGGTCGGCCCGGTCCACGCTGCCGCTTTGATCGTTCAACTCCGGGCCTTCCCTCACGCCGCGTGCGTCACCGCGTCGCCCGCCGGCTCGGGCTCCGGCTCGGGCGCGCCGCCGCCGACGGGCGTCTCCACGCGGAAGGTCCGGCGGATCTTGTACGGCCGCAGCGACTGGCTCTCGTAGTAGATCCGCACCATCAGCTCCGAGAGCACGCCCATCATCAGGAAGATCACGCCGATGAGGAACGTCATCATCGCGAACAGCAGGAAGATGTTGCGGTTGAGGCTCAGCGGCTCGCCGCTCTCGGTCCAGATCACGCCGTACTTCTGGAAGACCGCCACGGCCAGCGAGATGAAGGACACCGCGATGGTCGCCGCCGCAAGCTTGCCGAAGAAGTAGATCGGCTTCGTGCCGTAGTCCCCGAGGAACTTCACGGTCAGCAGGTCGAGCAGGACCTTGAACGTCCGCTGCAGGCCGTACTTGGACGCGCCGTACGCGCGGGGGCGGTGGTTGACGACCTGGTCGGTCACGCGGGCGCCGCGCCACTTGCAGATCGCGGGCAGGAACCGGTGCATCTCGCCGTAGAGCGTTACGTCCGCCAAGACCTGCCGGCGGTAGGCCTTGAGCGAGCAGCCGAAGTCGTTGATCTCCGGCGTCCAGGTGAGCTTCTTGATCAGCCGGTTGGCGATCTGGCTGGGCACCCGGCGTAGCAGCCATCCGTCTCGGCGCCGCTTCCGCCAGCCGCTGACGATGTCCCACTTGCCGGGCGCTTCGCCGTTCTCGTCGAGCTTGGCGACGAGGCGGGGGATGTCGCGGGGGTCGTTCTGCAGGTCGCCGTCCATCGGCACGATCACGCCGCCGCGGGCCGCGTCGAAGCCCGCCGCCATCGCCGCGGTCTGGCCGAAGTTGCGCATCAGCTCGATGACCCGCACCCGCGGGTCGCCCGCCGCCGCCGCCCGCAGCCGCGGCACCGACTCGTCCGACGACCCGTCGCTCACGAAGATCACCTCGTAGCGGTACGCCCCCTCGTCCATCACCGCGGCGATCTCCGCGTAGAGCTGCGCCACGCTCTGCTCCTCGTTGAACAGCGGCACGCAGATCGACACGTCGATCGACGGGTCGTGGCGGGCGTCCTCGAAGACGTTTTCTTCCAGCATGGTCGGCCCAGGGGCGAGCGGCCGGGCGTCACGCCGGGCCGGGGGGGTGGTCCGCCGAGCCGTCGGGGTCATCGACACGACCCGGACCCGCCATCAGCCCCTTCATGTTATCGGCCGCCCGGCCCCGTTCCCGCCGAAACCCGGCGGCAAGCACCGACCGCAGACCCTACGCCGCCCCCGCCACCTGCGCCGCCCGCCCCAGCGTGGCCCGCGTGAGGTCCCGCATCACGTCCGCCGGCCAGGCCAGCGACGGGTCATTCTGGTACACGTCCGGCACGACCTGCAGCGAGAACGCCCGCACCTCTTCCTCCACCGCCCGCCGGCGACGCTCGCCCGCCCCTTCGTCCGCCGGGTCCACCGGGTCCTGCAGGTCGTACGCCAGCATCAGCGTCGTGACCTGCCAGTCGAAATAACCCTGCATCGCCTGCTCGGCGGCGCTCGCTTCCGCCATCGCGCTACGCCTCCACCTCGGCCACCGCTCGGCCGGCTTCCAACACCGCGATGGCCTGCTCGGCCGTGAACCGCCCGTCGTACAACGCCCGCCCCACGATCGCCCCCTGCACCGGCAAGTCCCGCAGCGCCGCCAGGTCCGCCAGCGTCCCCACCCCCCCGGAAGCGACCACCGGCACGTCGGTCGCGTCGCACATCTCCCGCGTCGCCGCGACGTTCGGCCCCTCCAGCGTCCCGTCGGTCGCGATGTCCGTGTACACGATCGCCGCCAGCGGCCAGTCGCTGACCTTCGCCGCCACCTCGACCGCCTCCGTCTCCGTCGTCTCTTCCCACCCCTCGACCGCCAGCTTCCCGCCTCGCGCGTCGAGCCCCAGCACTAGCCGGCCGCGGTACGTCGGGTTGCCCATCAGCCCCTCGAACCACGCCCAGTTCCGCAGCGCCGCCGTACCCACCACCACGCGGTACGCCCCCGCCCGCAAGAGCGCCTCGATCGCCGGCTCGTCCCGTACCCCGCCGCCCACCTCGACCTTGAGGTTGGTCTCCGCGCAGATCGCCGCCACCGCGTCGCGGTGCTCGGCCCGCCCCGACCTCGCCCCGTCGAGGTCCACCACGTGCAGCCAGGTCGCCCCGGCGTCCTCGAACGCCTTGGCCTGCGCGACCGGGTCGTCGCCGTAGGTCGTTTGTTGGTCGTAGTCCCCCTGCCGCAGCCGCACCACCCGGCCGCCGCGCAGGTCGATCGCGGGGAAGAGATACATGGCCGTAATTTATCAGGAACCGTAGACCCGCTGCGTCGCCGCGTCGGGTTCTTCGTGGTAACGCCTGGCCAACGCGACGTAGTGCTCGGCCAGCCAGGCGAGGTATTTCTTCTCCCGCTCGTTCGTCTCCCGCACCACCCGCCCGGGCACGCCCATGACGACGTGGCCGTCCGGCACCGTCAGCCCCGGCGGCACCAACGCCCCGGCCGCGACCAAACACCGTTGACCCAATCGCGTGTCGCCCATCACCGTCGCGTGCATGCCGATGAGCGTGCCGTCGCCGACCGACCGGCCGTGGACCACGGCGTTGTGCCCGATCGTGACGTCCGACCCGATGATGTTCGGGTGCGCCGAGTCGCAGTGGACCGTCGCGTTGTCCTGCACGTTCGTGCCGTCGCCGATCGTGATGTCCGCCACGTCGCCGCGGATCGCCGCCCCGTACCACACCGACACCCCGCCCCCGAGCGTGACCCGCCCGGTGACGCGGGCGGTGTCGGCGAGATACGCCGCGCCGGCGTCGTGCGGGATACGTCGAAAGCTCATGGCCGCGATCATACGTCCGCGCGGTTGCCCGACGCCCGGTTCTGTTATCTTCCGGGGGTGCGGAAGTTCATCGCCGGGCCGACGACACGCGTCCTGATCCTCTTGTGGGTGGTCGCGTTTTTTGTCGTCATCGTGCCGGGCCACCGCCGCGGCATCGTCCAGCTGCCCAGCAACGCCCCGATCGGGGCGACCGAGGTCTCGCGGGCCTACTGCCCGCTGTGCGCGTTGCTGCCGAGCGGGTCGTCGGAAGACCGCCCGCCCGCCGACGCGCCGGGCCACTGCGCGATCTGCTTCCTCAAGGCCAACGTCGACACCCCGCCGCCGCTGACGCTGCCGCCGGCGTTCGACGACCGGCTCGACTACCTGCTCCTCTCGCCGCCCCGCCTCGCGGCCGTGGACCTCGCCCCGCAGCACCGGCCCCGCGGCCGGGCACCGCCGGCGGCCTGACCCACAGCCCGTAATTTCAAACCCGAAAACACCGGCCGTCCGCCGGTGGTTTGTCCCTGCCCCCGCTTCACCCGAACCGGGCGGACCAGTCCGCCCGCTACCCCCCCGGAAATTTGCTATGCCCCGCTTCCGTGCCTTTACCTTGATCGAGCTGCTCGTGGTGATCTCGATCATCGCCCTGCTCATCGGCATCCTACTGCCCGCCCTTGGCGCGGCCCGCGGCGCCGCCCGCGCCGCCGTCTGCCTGTCCAACCAGCGCCAGATCGCCTACGCCGGCAACGCCTACGCCGTCGACAACAAAAAATTCCTCTTCCCCAGCTCGATGATGTACGGCGGTCAGGCCTACTTCGTCACGCTCAGCGAAGGCGGCTACCTCGACGACGGCCTGCTCGTACACCGATGCCCCGACGACGCCGACGAGGGCGACAACTGGGAAACCGACACCCTCGGCGACGGGGTGCGCACCACGTCCTACGCCATCAACGGCTACTTCGCCCCCAACCACGACCCCTACGGCGACCCGCCGCTTGCCCACGGCGGCAACAACAACCGCACGGGCGAAAAGGGCGTCGCCCTCGAAGACGTGATCAACCCGTCGGATAAAATCGTCGTGGCCGAGGTCGCCGAGTACAAGGACCGCGACCACTTCATGCCCATGTACTGGGGCACGACCGCGGCGGTCCACCCTAACGCCGTGAGCCCCATGTTCGGCGTGGCCCGCATGAGCGAGGTCGACGCCGGCGACGGTAACGTCCCCCGCTCGGTCGTCCGCGACCGCCACAACGAGACCCCCCGCTTCGCCTTCGCCGACGGCCACGGCGCGGGCCACGCCTTCGCCGAGACCTGGGACGACACCATCGCCGACCGCGCCGACCGCGACAACAACCGCAAGACCGACTGGTACGACCCGCTTTACTGACCGAGTCGCGCGAGCGACACCGTGAAGATGCCCCCCGGGTCGGCCAACGTTTGCCGGACCGCGAACCCCGCCGCAGTAATCATCGCATCGAGCTCGGCCGTGGACCGCCGGCGGTACGCACAGGTCCCGCCACGCTGGCTCGGCAAGCAGCGGGCCATCAGCTCGGCCTGCGGGTGGTGCGGGTGGCCGGTGTGGATCAGCCAGCCGTTGGGAGCCAGCGCCTCGGCGACGCTCCGCAGCGACGCCGAGACCGCCGCGTCGTCGTCGATCAGCTCGTAGAAGCCCGAGACGACCACGACGTCGGGGCGGGGATCGACCACATGGATCAGGGCCGGGTCGAAGGCGTCACCGACGTAGGTCGTAACGTCACTAAGCCCGAACCGTGTCGCGGTTTGCTTAGCTTGGTTGAGGTCGTCCGCGGCGGTGTCGATCAGCGTGACCGAAACCGCGGGGCACGCCGGCCAGCCGCCAAGCACGTCGACGCTGCACCGCCCCGGGCCGGACGCCAGGTCAAGGATCCGCACTAGCCGGCCTGGCGCGGCCACATCGCTGACCGCGTCACGCAGCAGCCGGCCGACGTGCTCGCGTCGCCGCCGCAGCGCACGGCAGCCGGGGGCGTTGAGGTACCGGCGGTCCAGCCACCGGCCGAGCGGGCCGCGGCCGGCGGCGCGGTCGGTGTAAATGTGGTCGAGCGATCGGCCCGAATCGAAGCCGTGGGTCAAGCCGATGTCGATGCCACGACTGGCCCGCCCCGCGGTGCGTAAACCCAGCCGGACCGCGGCGTAGACAACAGCCGCCGGCCGACCACGGAAGAACTTGCCAACTTGAACCTTCACACCGCCGCCGACTCAGCTGCAACCGGCGTGGTCGCCGCCTGGGACACGCCCCGCCGCCAGCGGTCGTGGACCGCGAAGCCCTCGCTCGGCTCCGGGAAGTCGAGCCGGGCGTGCGTGCCGCGTGTCTCCTCCCGCCACTTCGCGGCCCGCGTGATCAACGCCCCGACGGTGAGCAGGTTCTGCACCTCCCAGCCGTGGCGGTCGTCGAAGATCTTGTCCATCGTGTAGCGGGCCCAGAACTCGAACATGCCCGCGACCTCGGCCAGGTGGTCGCCGCCGCGTTCGATCCCGACGTGACGCCACATCACGCTCCGCAGCGACGAGCGGACGTCCGCGAGGTCGAGCTCGCTGCGGTCCGACGGGCGGATGTCCGAGACCACGCGGGCCGGCCGCCGCCCGTTGCCGTTGATCGAGCCCACCGCCGCCCGCCCCGCGGCCCGGCCGAAGACCAGGCCCTCGAGCAGCGAGTTGCTCGCCAGCCGGTTCGCGCCGTTGAGCCCGCTGCACGCCACCTCGCCGGCGGCGTACAGCCCGGGCAGGCTGGTCCGGCCATCCGCATCGGCCGCGACGCCGCCGATCATGTAGTGGGCCGAGGGGTGCACGGGGATCGACCCCTTCGCCGGGTCGATGTCGAACTTCTCCAGCAGCCGCGCGATCCCCGGGAACCGCCCCCGGAACTTGGCCGCGCCGATCGGGCGGACGTCGAGGTAGACGTGGGTGTGCCCGGTCTCGGCCATCTGCCGGAGGATGCTCCGCGAGACGACGTCCCGCGGCGCGAGCTCGGCCCTCGCGTCGTAGTCGGGCATAAACCGGTGCCCCGCCCGGTCGATCAGGTGCGCGCCCTCGCCCCGCACCGCCTCGGTGATCAAACTCCGCGACGCCCCGGCCACGTACAGCGTCGTCGGGTGGAACTGATAAAACGCCAAATCCTGCAGCACCGCCCCGGCCCGATACGCCATCGCCAGCCCGTCGCCCGTCGCCACGCCCGGGTTGGTCGACTCGCGGTAGACCTGCCCCGCCCCGCCGCTGGTCAGGATCGTCGCGGCGGCCCAGATCACCTGCAGGCCGTACTTCGGATGGTGCGTGATCGCGCCGAGGACAGCACCGTCGTCGTCGCTTCCGGGGGCGGGGGCGGTGATCAGGTCGAGCACGAAGCACTGCGAAAAGAAACGGATGCCCGGCGTGTCGAGCACCCGCTGTCCCAGGCATTGCCCGAGCGCCCGGCCGGTCGCATCGCCGTCGGTGTGCAGGATGCGGTGATGCCCGTGCCCGCCCTCACGCCCGAGCGCCGGCATGTCCCCTTCACCGTCGGCCCGGTCGAACCGCATGCCCCAGTCGATCAGCTCCCGTACCCGCTGCGTGCCTTCTTCGACCACCCGCCGCACCACCGGCTCGTCGCACAGACCCGCCCCGGCCGTCAGCGTGTCGGCCACGTGATCCGCCACCGAGTCCGACGCATCCAGCACCGCCGCGACCCCGCCCTGCGCCCAATAAGTGCTGCTCTGGTTCAGCTCGCCCTTGGTCGCCACGATCACGTCCGCCTCGGCGTCGGCCTCCTTCACCGAAAGCGCCGCCCGCAGCCCCGCCACCCCGCCGCCGATCACCAACACGTCCGTGAAGATCTGCGGCAGCAGCTGCGCTCGGAACGGGATGAGGTAGCGGCGGTCGGCGAAGACGGGGTGCATGGTGATTTGGTGATTTGGTGATTTGGTGATTTGGTGATTTGGTGATTTGGTGATTTGGTGATTTGGTGATTTGGTGATTTGGTGATTGAGGAGCTTATGGGGTAGGTGGTTTTCGGATCGCCAAATCGCCAAATCACGAAATCGCCAAATACAAACGCATCACTCCAACCTCCCCCCGCCCGAAAACAGCACCACCGGCAGCGGCACGCCCGACTCGGTCAGAAACCGCCGCACCGCGTTCTCCGGACGGTAGGTCACGTTTCCGCTCGCCCGCCACGCCCGGCCCCGCAGGTCGCCGACATTGTCCAACGTGATCACCGCCGGCAGGCGCACCGACTGCTCGCCGTTGGGCGGCAAGACCCGGGCCGGCAGCTCGACCGACGCGTAGCTTCCCACGCCCGGCACCGCCACGCTGTAGCTCGCTTCGGGCAGCGGCAACGCCACCGCGTTGGGGTTCCGCAGCGTCAGCGACACCTCGACCCGCGCCGCCTCGTCCGTCGTCTCGACCACCTCGGCCCCCGCCACCTCGACCGCCGGCGGCCGCCCGCTGATGCAGCCGGTCAGCCCGAGCAAACAAACCAACGCTCCACAAACTCGCATCGAATCATCGTAAACGATCCACGCCCCGAAGCCCACGGACGCCGCCCGTGGGCCGTCCCGAAAAAACTCCCACCGCGACGATCCGTTCCTCTCGACTCCGCCCGCCCCGGCCGATAGGGTGAAACAGAACGCTCTACCGGGCCGCGTCTCGGCCCGCGATTTCAGAAAGGAGGCCCCCCGGAAATCGCTCCCGTCACGTCCGACGTGAACGAGCCACCCCAGGTCGCCGTCCGCGAGAACCCCCCGACCGGACGCCCCGACCACCCCGCGTGTCGCCGGAGCTCCCCCTCGGCCGACCGTCGAACCCCCGGCCCCCGGAAGTTATTTACCGTTATTTTCTATCTCGCTGATCTGTCTCCCTTCCGCTTCGCCGCACCGTTCGATCTCCGCCGGCCGACATCCCGCGACCACGCACCCCGCCGGGCCGATGCCCGCCGGGAGATGTGTCGTGTTTCGTGTAACGCTCCCGAAAGGAGATCGTGCGATGTCTCATTCCGAGTTTCGACCAGGGTTTTCTTATCTGCAGGTTTTATTCGCGGCCGTAATTGTGGTGCTAGGTATCGCGGTTCTGCTCCCCACGCTGGGTACGGGCACAAAAACTCATCCCGCCATGTCCAACAACACCCAACTCCGCGGCATACACCAGGCGTTCGTTACCTACGCCCAATCCAACAAGCAAGGTGGTAGCGACGGCTACTTCCCCGGACTCACCGCGTCGGGCGAGGTCGTCCCCGACGGCCCGGACACCCACTTCTCGGGCGATGGCACCAACCCCGCTGCGCGGCTGGCGATGCTGCTCAACGGCAATTTCTTCACGCCGGAGTACATGATCAACCGCGCTGACGCCCGGGCAGTGGAAGCCGAGCCAACCGCGGGCGGCGACTTCGAGCGGCTGACCGAGGAGCACTTCTCCTACGCCATGCTCGGCCTCGCCACGCCGGACGATCAGCGGGCCGTCGAGTGGAAGGAGACGCTCAACACGGCGGCGATCGTCATGAGCGACCGCGCGATCGGCACGGGGCGGGACGACATTTCGAGTCTCTGGACCGAGGCCGGCAGCGGCGACTGGCGCGGCGGCGTGGTGCGTAACGACAACAGCACTAGCTACGAGATCCCGGCCGAGTTCGAGGCGACGAAGTACGGCAACGCCATCGCGAACGAACTGGACCACCTGTTCGAGGACGCCCCGAACCGGCCGGACGACCCGGAGACCGGGGTGAACGAAGGACTCGGAGCCGACGCGTTCCTGGTGTTCGAGGACCCGCACACGGCGTACAGCGCCGAGTGATCCGCCTGCTGCTCGCGGCTTTTCAGATGTCGAAGTACATGCAAAACTCGTACGGGTGCGGGCGGGACCGCAGGGCGGCGACCTCTTCCTGGCGTTTGTAGCGGACCCAGTAGCGGATGACGTCTTCGGTGAAGACGCCGCCCTCGAGCAGGTAGTCGTGGTCGGCGTCGAGGGCGTCGAGCGCAGCGCTCAGGTCGGCCGGGGCGGCGGGGACGGCGGCCCGCTCGGCGGGGTCGAGGTCGTAGAGGTCCTTGTCGATCGGTTCGCCGGGGTCGAGCTTGTGCCGGATGCCGTCGAGCGCGGCCATGAGCACGGCGGCGAAGGCGAGGTACGGGTTGCACGAGCCGTCGGGGCAGCGGAACTCGAGGCGTTTGGTCTCGGGGGTGTTCGAATACCGGGGGATGCGGATCGCGGCGCTGCGGTTGCGGGAGCTGTAGGTCAGGTTGACCGGGGCCTCGTAGCCGGGCACGAGGCGCTTGTAGCTGTTGGTGGTCGGGTTGGTGAACGCCAGCAGCGACGGGGCGTGCTTCAAGATGCCGGCGATCGCGTGCAGGCCCATCGGCGACAGCCCGGCGTAACGCCGGCCGGCGAAGAGGTTCTTGCCGGCCTTCCAGAGCGAGAAGTGGGTGTGCATCCCGCTGCCGTTGTCGCCGAACAGCGGCTTGGGCATGAAGGTCGCCACCTTGCCGTGGCGGGCGGCGACGTTCTTGACCACGTACTTGTAGAGCATGCACGCGTCGGCCATGTGCACCAGCGGCTGGTAGCGCAGGTCGATCTCGGCCTGGCCGCCCGTCGCGACCTCGTGGTGGTGGCACTCGACCGCCAGGCCGAGTTCCTGCATCACGGCCACCATCTCGCCCCGCAGGTCGTGCATCGTGTCCACCGGCGGACACGGGAAGTAGCCCTCGCGCTGACGGACCTGGTTGCCGAGGGTCGCCGGCGAGTCGGACCCGCGGTTCCACACGCCCTCGGCCGAGTCGACCTCGTAGACCGCGTGGTTCACACCCTGGTCGTAACGCACGCGGTCGAACAGGAAGAACTCCATCTCCGGCCCGAAGAACGCCT
>JBCCOP010000004.1:0-51650 GCA_039025315.1 Planctomycetota bacterium
CAGCACCGCGTCGGCCCCGGCCCGGCGGATGCCCAGCAGCGATTCCATCACCACGGCCCGCTCGTCGAGCCAACCACCCCCGGAAGCGGCCGCCGCGGCCTTGATCATCAGGTACTCGCCGCTGACCTGGTACGCCGCGACGGGCAGCGTCGTGTGCTCCCGCACCGCGCGGACCACGTCGAGGTACGAGCCGGCGGGCTTGACCATCACCATGTCCGCGCCCTCCGCCTCGTCGAGCGCGACCTCGCGCAACGCCTCGCGCACGTTGGCGGGGTCCATCTGGTAGGTCTTCTTGTCGGTCGGGATCGGCTTGTCGCCGGCGGGCCGCGGGGCCGAGTCGAGCGCGCCGCGGAACGGGCCGTAGAACGCCGAGGCGTACTTCGCCGAGTAGGCGAGGATTGAGACGCGGGTGAAGCCGTCGGCGTCGAGGGCGTGGCGGATCGCGGCGACCCGGCCGTCCATCATGTCGCTGGGGGCGACCACGTCGGCCCCGGCCCGGGCGTGGCTGAGGGCCTGGGCGACCAGCACCTGCACCGTCGCGTCGTTCTCGACCTCGCCGGCCGCGTTGACCAGCCCGTCGTGGCCGTCGGCCGAGTAGGGGTCGAGCGCGACGTCGGTCATCACGCACAGCGACGGGTGCGCCGCCTTCAGCCGGCGGATCGCCTCGGGGATCAGCCCCGCGTCGTTGGCCGCTTCGTCGGCGGTCTCGGTCTTCAGCTCGTCGCCGATCTTCGGGAACAGCACGACCTTGTCGACGCCGAGTTTCAGGGCTCGGCCCGCCTCGCCGACCAGGCCGTCGAGCGACCACCGCGTTTGGCCCGGCAGCGATTCGAGCGGCGTGTCGCCGGCGTCGGCGTGCAGGAACAGCGGGTAGATCAGCTGCCCGGCATCGAGCCGCGTCTCGGCGGTCAGCGCACGGATCGCGGGGGTCCGGCGGTTGCGTCGGGGTCGGTTTGGCAGGTCCAACGGCATGGTTCGATCATAAGCCCCGCCGGTCGCGGCCGTCGAAACGCTGCGTCCGCGTCGGCGTCACGATCGCGTCCACGGGCCGGTCGTGCGTCTCCGCCGGCAGGCCGGTCTGCAGCTGCACGTCGAACGCCAGCCCCACGGCGAACGTGCCGGGGTATGCCGCGAGGTAGCGGTCGTAGAACCCGCCGCCCTGGCCCAGCCGGACACCCGTCTCGGGGTCAAATCCCAACCCTGGGAGGATCGTGAGGTCGGGCGTGGTTTCGAGCGGCGGTCCGTTGATGCGGACCGCCGACATCCGCCCGGCGTCGGCGTCATCGACTTGCGGCACGGCCACGGTCACGCCCCGGCCGAGCAAGTCGTCGATCAGCGGGGCGGTCGGCACCTCGCTGCCGGCGGCGACGTAGACAAACACCGTCCGGGCCGACGTGTATTCCGGCAGTGCGTCGAGCCGCCGGTGCAGACGCCCGCCCTCGGCACGGCGCACGGCATCGGTCAGGTCGCGTCGCTTCCCGCGGAGTCTCCGACGCAGCGCCGCTTTGCCCGTGCCGCTCACGCCGAGTCCGTCGGCCCGAACATCGACGTGTCGCCGCCCCCGCCCCCGGAAAGGTCTTCGCCGGTCACCGGGTCGATCCGCAGATAACGACGCAGCAGCGCGACCGCCCCGTAGACGATCGGCGTGTCGATCAGCGCGGCCAGGAGTTTGAACGCGAAGCCCGTGGCGATGAACAGCCAGAGCTGCGGCCAGACCGCGGCGTCGGCGTCGATCGGCAGGGCCCGCGCGTAAAAATGCGTGACCGTGATGACCGCGAACGTGTCGACGAACTGGCTGACAATGGTCGAGCCGTTGTTGCGCAGCCAGAGGTGCTTGCCCTTCGTGAGCCACTTCCAGAAGTGGAAGACCTGCACGTCCACGAACTGCGCGACGAGGTAGGCGAGCATCGACGCGGCGACGGCTCCGAACGCCAACTCGCGGATGGTGAAGAACGCCTCGGAGTCGGTGCCCGGCAGCACGCCGCCGAGCCAGAGGACCGCGATGACCCAGGCGTTGAGGATCAGCCCGACGAACACGACGAAGTTGGCCCGCCGCCGGCCGTAGAACTCCGAGATCAGGTCGGTGCAGAGGAACGTCAGCGGGTACGGCAGCACGCCGATCGCCAGGGCGAACGTAAGCCCCACCTCGCCCTCGGGCAGCCACTCGCCCAGCCGCCAGCCCGACGATTCGCTGCGGGTCGCCAGCACGAGGAACCGGCTGATGCCCAGGATGTTGAGCATCGCCAGCGTGCCGAGGAACAAACCGGCGAGGATGAGGAACACCCGCTCCCGCCGGCGTGCCAGCACGTCCGGGGTTAATTCCGGTGGTACGTCGGTTTTCAGTGGTGGATCACCCAAGACGTGTCGATCGTACGTCGCCGGGGGCGGTGGTACAATTTGCGTACTCGGACCGATTCTTTTGCAGGAGTTGATTCATGCCCACCGCCTCGACCTCCGGCAGCATCTACGACGGCAGCGGCGACGCACTCATCGCCGCGGACCAGTTCAGCGAGAAGCTCTCGCTGATCCCCGAGGGCAAGCCCGCCAGCGATTCGGACACGCGGCCGCGGTTGCGGATCATGTGGGGCCAGTACCTGCTCGACGACCTGCTGGCGGGGCGGTACCGCACGCTGGTCTGCGCGGTGAACGCCGAGGACAACGGCCGGGGCGTGATCGCCCAGCTCGCCGAGCTGCTGCCGACGTCGATGTGGACCGCCGAGAGCGTGACGGACTACGCCCGCCAGTTCGCCGGGCAGGACCGCACGGTCGTGCTGAAGTACGACATGGACATGGTCGAGGTGCTGGCGCTGCTGCGGCCGGCGTCGCACGAATCGTTGACGCTCGACGACCTGGGACACGGCTTCGGCATCGTGAGCCAGATGCTGCGACGCAAGACCGACCGGCGGCCGACGGCGTCGGTGTCGTTCCTCGGGGCGCGGGCCAACCGCCTGCTCGCCGGCGACGCGGAGCCCAGCTTCGAGACCGTCCTGCGCACCATGCACGAGGCCGGCTTCGACGGCGACGTCTACCCCGCGCCCTGGATGTGGGACGCCCAGCCGACCGCCCTGTATTGCCGCTACCCGTTCCCCGATTCGGTCGAGCAGATGCGCAGCGGCGGGTTCTAGCCGGCCCGCGGCGGCGTGGTTGGCGTATACTCCCGGCATGCTCAGCACCGAGCTCGCCGAGGCCGTGAAATCCACCCGGTACCCGCTGGACGCTTTTGTCTTCGTCCAGCGCGGCCTGGATTTCACCGTGCGGCGGGCCCACGGTGACCTGCCCGACGACTACGACCCCGACGACGAGGACCAGCCGAGCCGGCACGTCACGGGGCGGATGCTCTGTGAGGGGCTGCGCGACTTCGCGCTCGAGCAGTACGGGCTTCTGGCGGCGACGGTGCTGCGGCGGTGGCGGGTCACGGGCTGCGAAGACTTCGGCCAGATCGTCTTTGCCATGGTCGAGTCGGGCATGATGCACAAGACCGACGACGACTCGCTGGACGACTTCCGGGGCGTCTTCTCGTTCCGCGAGGCGTTCGGCCAGACGCCGCTGGCGCTGGGCTGACCTCTTTCGAGACTTTCTTTTTTCAATAGCCGGCCCGCTACGTGGGCCCGGTTAATCCTGTTTTTTTGCGAGTCTGGGGACGTAACGGTTCGATGGTGCAGTCACGGGACACGCCGTGCGGGCAGGCTGTTACGCTGCCGCCGCGCGAGCCGCCGAAGACAGGAGACGCCGAATGACCGCACCCAGCCCGCCGCCGAAGCCCGAGACGCCGCCGGCCCGGCCGGTGTGGCAGCGGCGGTGGTTCCAGGTCCTGCTCGCGGTGCTCGTCGGCTTCGGCGTGCTGTCGTACGTGGTGCCCGGCGTGCTGGGGGCGTTGTACGCGGTGCGGTCGGTGCTGGTGCCGGTGCTGGTGGGGCTGGCGTTGGCGTACATCGTGAACCCCGTGCTGCGGCTGGCCGAGCGTCGGCTGAAGATCGGCCGGCTCGCGGGGACGATCTGCCTGATGCTGCTGTCTCTGGTCGCGGCCGCCGCGGTGCTGCCGCCGGCGATCGGGCTGACCTGGAGCCAGGGCGAGTCGCTGGTCAAGACGGTTCGCGAAGCGTACCCGCGTTACCTCGAACAGCTGCTCGACCAGCTCGACCCGCCCTCGGAATCTCCCCCGGAAGCCGCCGGGGACGGGGCCACGGTGGAGAGCGAACCGGACACCGCCGAGGCTCCAGCTGGGACGGACACCGCCCCCACGGCGGCGGATGAGCCGGGCGCGATCACCGACGCCGTCAAGCCGCTGGTCGATCCTTTCACCGATCCGGCGACCACACGGCGGTGGGTCGAGCTGAGCGTCGAGCGGCTGCGCGAGCTCGACGGCGCGATGGTCGTTAACTGGGCCTGGCAGTCGCTGGACGTCGGCGCGGGGCTGGTGGGCTCGGCGGTCAGCCTGACGACCTACCTCGCGCTCTCGGCGGTAGTCGTGGCGTTCTGCTTCTTCTTCTTTTCGTGGAAGTTCGACGCGATCCTGGCATGGTTCGTGCCGTTTATCCCGGCGAGCCATCGCGACGAGACGCTGGACGTGGTGCGGAAGATGGACGGGGCGGTGTCGGCGTTCGTGCGCGGCCGGGTGGTGCAGAGCGTGGTGATGATGGCGGTGCTGATCGTCGGCTGGCTGATCGCCGACGTGCCGTACTGGTTTTTGCTGGGGGTGGCGACGGGGCTGATGAACCTGGTGCCGTTCCTGCCGGCGCTGGGGTGGATCGTCGCGGTGGCGTTGACGGTGATGAGCGCACTGGCGGGGGGCGAGGCGTTCACGATCTGGCTGGTGCTGGGGCCGAGCATCGCGTACTTCGTCGCGCAGCTGCTGGACGGCTGGCTGATCGAGCCGGTAGTCCAGGGACAGGCGACGAACCTCGACCCGCTGACGGTGCTGCTGGTGGTGCTGGTGGGCGGGACGCTGGCGGGCCTGCTGGGCATGCTGCTGGCGATCCCGCTGGCGGCGTGCGTGAAGATCGCGTCGAAGGAGCTGCTGCTGCCGCGGCTGCGGGCGCTGGCGAAAGAGACGTAGGTGGGATTTGGGGCTACTCGGGTGTCTCGGTCTCGTTGGTCGCCTCAGCGGCGGGTACTTCGGGGCTTAACCGGCCCTGGACGGCGGCCACGATCTGCGCGATCGGTTCGCGCTGCGACTTGAAGTCGTCGAGGAGGATCTTCTTCTCGCCGCCGTCGGCCGCGGCGTAGTGCAGCCAGGCGATCCCTTTGGTCTTCCATCGCGTCTCATCGAGCGACTTGATCTGGTCCCATTTCACCTCGTGCCCGCCGCTGGCGGTAATCCCCGACCCGTCCATCGCGACCCAGCGGCCGTTTTCTTTCACGAGTTTGAACAGGAAGAACAGCCCGATTGGCACGGTGATCAGGGCCATGAGGAACTGGGTGAACACGTCGCGGTCGGTGCGTTCCTTGGGGTATTTTTCGTCCCAGCCCTCGGCGGCGGCGCGTTCGGGCCAGACCTCGTTGAAGTTGTCGGGGTGCTGCTCGCGGACCTCGAGGAACGCCTGGTAGACCTCGACCTGGGCGGGGTAGCCGATGCGCCAGTCGTAGACGCAGTAGGCCCCGAAGCCCAGCATCATGAGGGTGATCAGGACCAGCCGCCCGCGGTAGCCGGGGCTGATGGCGGCGCGGACGGTCGGCGTCTCGGACGTCGGCTCGGGCATGGAAGGGGCCTCGGAAAAAAGAGTTGGTGTCGGTCGGGTCGGCGGAAGGCAGGTCGGCTGAGAAAAGGATCGGGATCAGGGGGCCTCGCGCCCGACTTTTTCCAGGGCCCGTCCCCACCAGTGGGTCACGATGACCCGGGCCACCGGTCGCCCCAAGAGCCGGTCGAAGCCGCCCTTGGCGACGGCCCGGCGGGGGATGCGGGGCAGGTTGCGGTCCCGCGCGAGGGCCCAGGTCAGGAAGGCGCTGGTCTCGGCGATGGCCTTACGCCGCGCGTCGCGGGGCGGTCGGTTGCCGCGGGGTCGTCCAAATGCCACCATGCCGAGGTCATCCCTTCTCTGCGGAAATGTACACCGTATCTTGGCCGCCGGGGGCGGGTTTTCAAGTCGGTTAGCCCGGTTCGCGGTCGGACCACAGCCCGGCGCCACGGCGTCGGGCCTCGGTTTGGAGCGTGGCGTGCGTCCCGAGGCGGTCGTGGGACCAGCGGGTGTCGGCCGGCGACAGGCCCTCGGCGATCAGCGTCGCGTTGAGCGATCGGCCGTCGGGCAGCTCGACGAACGCGAGCAGCCGGCCGAAACGGTCCCGGACCCGGTGGCGTTGCAGCGTCAGCTTGACGGGCTGATCGAGGGCCAACGCCTCGGCCCGCCGCCGCGCCGCCTCCGCCCCCCGCTCGGCGGGTCGGCCGTCGCGGCCCAGCTCCGGCGTGTCCACGCCCCAGAGCCGCACCCGGGTCGTCGACCGCCGGCCGTCGCGGACGGCCAGGTCCAGCGTGTCGCCGTCGATGACCCCGGCCACGCGGTGGGTCTGCCCGTGGTAACGCGCCCAGTCCGAGCCCGCGTGCAGCAGCAGCCCCGAGCGGTCGACCACGAACAGCACCGCCCCGACGACCAGCAGCCCGGCCGCCGCCACGCGTCGGCGTTTGCGGCGGCGTTGTAGGTACCGCACGGGGTCCGGTCGCGGTCGGGCCATCCGCGGATATTAGGGTTACGCCAGCACGTCGAGCAGCGACCCGACGAGGTGGCCCGGCAGGGTCACGGGCACCGCGATCGTTCGCGCTTCGGCGGGGCGGTGCGGGTCGTCAGCCGGTTCGTTTCCGGCCTGCACATGCCCCAAGGTGTAGGCGTGGGGCGGCAGGTCGCCGGGTGCGGCCGGGGGTTCGGCGGTGACCGGCGGCGTCGGCGTGGCGGGGGGGCAAGGGGGGCAGGGCTCGTCGCGGGCCAGCCGCAGCGGCGGGCCGAACGGCTCGAACCGGCCCGGCCCGTAGATCGACTCCTCGATCAATTGAACCGAAAGCGGGTGGTGGGGCACGACACGCACGTGACACCGCCGGCGAGGCGCGGGCCGGGCGGCGTCGGCGTCGTGGCCGCGACGGTAACCCGGGACGGATCAACGACCTGCCGGAGTCCGGGCGAGGCCGCGGCCGTGTCGGAAGATGCGGGATGTTGCCCGCCCGCCACACCGTGGACGGTCCTCTACGATGGCGCGATGCGGACCGACGACCTCGATTACGACCTGCCCGAGGAGCTCGTCGCCACCGAGCCGGCGACCCCCCGCGACACGGCCCGGCTGATGGTGATCGACCGCGAAACCGGCCGGGTCGATCACCGCCGCGTCCGCGACCTGCCGGGGCTCGGGGTGATGCGGCCCGGCGACCTGATGGTGGTCAACCGCACCCGGGTCCTGCCGGCCCACCTCGTCGGCACCCGCGTCGGCACCGGCGGGCGGGTCACGGGCCTCTTCGTCCGCGCGCTCGGGCCCGGGCGGTGGGAAGTCTTGCTCGAGTCCGGCGGCCGGCTGCGCCGCGGCGACGCGGTCGAGCTGACGCCGCCGGCCGGGCACGCCGCCACGCCCTTGCGGCTCGGCCTCGTCGAGCCGCGCGGCGGGGGGGCGTGGTCCGTCGCGGTGCCGTCTGCCGACACGCCGGCCGACCTGCTGGCGGTCTTCGGCCGCACGCCGCTGCCGCCCTACATCCGCCGCGCCCGCCGCCGGCGCGGCGGCGACGAGCACCGGGGCGACGACCCGGACCGCTATAACACCGTGTACGCCGAAGCCCCGGGTCACGCCGGCTCGGTCGCCGCGCCGACGGCGGGCCTTCACTTCACCCCGGAACTGCTCCGGGCCCTGGACGACGCCGGCGTGCGGCGGGCCGCGGTCACCCTCGACGTTGGGCTCGGCACGTTCCAGCCCGTCAAGACCGACACGCTCGAAGCCCACACGCTCCACCACGAAACGATCGACGTGCCCCCGGAAACGCTCGACGCGCTGCGGCGGGCCCGCAGCGAGAAACACGGCATCTGGGCGATCGGCACGACGACGGTCCGGACGCTCGAGAGCCTGCCGGACGACCTCGAAGACTTGGATCGCTTCCGCGGCGAGACGGGCCTGTACATCACCCCCGACCGCGTCGCCGACGGCACGTTTTCGTTCCGCTACACCGACCACCTGCTGACGAACTTCCACCTGCCACGCTCGACCCTCTTGGCGATGGTCGCGGCCCTTCCGGGGGTCGGGGTCGAGCGGCTGCGGGGCTGGTACCGCGAGGCGGTTGCGCAGCGGTACCGCTTCTACTCGTTCGGCGACGCGATGCTGATCGTGTGACGGGACGTCGCTAAGCCGCAAGCGGCTTTACACTGGCCCGATGCCGTTGGATCAACCTAACCACGGGTCGAGCCTCGACGCCTCGATGCCGCTGGGCGAGCACCTGGAGGAGCTGCGCCGCCGGCTGATCTACGCGGGCATCGGGGTCGCCGCGGCGGCGGTGGTGACGTTTATCTTCGGCTTCCGCCTGATCGCTTGGCTCGCGCAGCCGCTGCTGCACGCGCAGGACGCGATGGGCTTTCCGACCCAGACGCTGGTGCTCGAGCCGACGGCCGGTTTCACCAGCGTGTACCTGCCGGTCGCGTTGATCGCGGCGGCGATCCTCGCGTCGCCGTGGGTGATCTACCAGGCGTGGAAGTTCGTGTCGGTCGGGCTTTACCGCCACGAGCGGCGGGCGGTCTACATCCTGACGCCGTTCAGCACGGTCATGACCGCGTTGGCGGTCGGGTTCACGTACTACGTGCTGCTGCCGGTGAGTTTGTTGTTCTTTTTGCAGTTCGCGTCGAAGTACCCGCCGATCGAGCTGGGCGAACCAGACCCGGTGATGTCGATCCTGCTGCGGGCGTACGGCGCGCCGGAGCGGGCGGGGACCACGGCGTCGGGGCTGCCGGCGATGGGCGAATCGGGTGTGGATGTGCCGGCGGCCGAAGCGCGGCCGCTGCCGGTTTACCCGGTGCTGGACATCGACCCGGCTTCACCACCCGAGGGCGGCGTGTGGATCAACCAGCGGCAGGGCAAGCTCAAGGCCGTGGTCAACGGCCGGGTCCGCGTGCTGGCGCTGCAGACCGAGAACCTGCTGTCGCCGATGCCGCAGCTGGGCGACTACGTGCGGTTCGCGGCGGTGATGATGCTGGGCGTCGCGGCGGCGTTCCAGTTGCCGGTGGTGATGCTGGTGGCCGGCTGGACGAAGCTGTTTGATCCGCTGGCGGTGGCGAAGCTGCGGAAGTACGCGTTGTTCGCGTCGTTCGCCGCCGGGGCGGTCCTGACGCCGACGGACCTGTTCAGCATGGTCGTGCTGGCCGCGCCGCTGTACCTGCTGTTCGAGGTGGGGCTGCTCGTGATGCGGTCGGTGTACCGGCGGCGGGACTAACCCTCCGACAGGTTGCCGAAGCCCTCGCCCCACGTCCGCGTCAACCCGCCATAGGCGTCCGACCGGCGGTCGCGGAAGAACAGGCTCCACGTCCGGCGGTGGCGTTCGATGGCGGAGAGGTCCAGCTCGGCCATCAACACCTCGGGCCCGTCGCCGCCGGCCTCGGCGATCACGACGCCCATCGGGTCGGCGACGAAGCTACCGCCCCAGAACGTGTTGACCCCCTCGACGCCGACGCGGTTGACGGCCGCGACGAACACGCCGTTGGCGATCGCGTGGCCCCGCATCACCGTTTGCCAGGCGTCGTGTTGGGTCTTGTGATCTTCCGGGGGGTCGTCGGCGTGCCAACCGATCGCGGTGGGATACAGCAGCACCTCGGCCCCCGCCATCGCCGTCAGCCGCGCCGCCTCCGGGAACCACTGGTCCCAGCACACCAACGGCCCGACGCGCGGCGACCCCTCGGCCTCGCTGAGCGTTAGCGACCCGAAGCCGCGGTCGCCCGGCGTGAAATAGAACTTCTCCAGGTAGCTCGGGTCGTCGGGGATGTGCATCTTGCGGTACCGCCCCCGCAGCGCCCCGTCCGGTCCGATCAGCACCGACGTGTTGTGATACAGCCCCGCCGTCCGCCGCTCGAACAGCGACGCGTTGATCGCCATGCCCAGCTCGGCCGCGAGCCCCGAGAGCCGCCGCGTCGTCGGCCCCGGGACCGGCTCGGCGAGGTCGAAGTTCGCCGGGTCTTCGCGGTCGCAGAAGTACCGGCTCGTAAACAACTCCTGGGTGACGACCAACTCGGCCCCCCGCCCCGCGGCGTCGCGGATCATGTCGATGACCGCCGCCAGGTTGGCCGTCGGATCGTCGCCGCAGCCGTGCTGCAGCAGGGCGAGCTTGAGCGTGCGGGCGTCCGTCATCGCCGACAACTTAGCGGGGATGGGTGACCTCCGGCTTGATTCGGGGGTAAGCGGCGCTACGGTTCGAGGTCGTGCGAAAAAATCTCACCCCCACGATGTCGTCGCTTCTGGTTTGCACCGCCTGCTTAACGGCCGGGGCGTGCTGGCCCGTCGCCACGCACGCCGAGTCCGTCCAAGCCGAATTGATCGCACGGCACACGGCCGCCGTCCCCGGCCGGACCCTGCAGGTCGCGGTCCGGCTCGAGATGGCCCCGGGCTGGCACACCTACTGGCGTAACCCCGGCGACTCGGGCATGGCCACGTCGCTGGAGTGGGACCTCCCCGACGGTTTTGCGATCGGCCCGATCGTCTGGCCCGCCCCCGAGTATTTCGAGGTCGGCGGACTGGCGAGCTATGGCTACGAAGACGAGGTGCTGCTACCCGTCGGCATCGGCGTCCCGCGCGGGTTTTCGGGCGAATCGGTCACCCTGCTCGCCCGGGCCGACTGGCTCGTCTGCAAAGAGACCTGCATCCCCGGCGGGGCGGACCTGAGCCTGACGGTCCCGGTCACGGCCGACCGGACCGCGGTCCGTGAGAACGAGCAACACGTCGAACGGTTCACCCGTTCCGATCGGAGGACCCAGCCGGTGTTGGTCGCCGACGAATCTTCGGGGCGTGTGGTGTTGGAGCCGGCGGGCTATCGGCTGACGCTCGGATCCACCTTCACGCCGACCTTCGTTGCCGATGGGGCGGTTGCCCGTTTTTTCCCCTTCGATGCGATGTTGATCGCCATGTCGTCGCCTCAGGTAACGACGCTCGACGCGGTGGGCGGCTTGTCCCTGACCGCTCCGCCACACCCTCTGGCCAGCGGCCCGGCCGAGCGGTTTGCCGGCGTCGTGGTTTGGTCCGACCCGAGCGGCGCGTCCCCCGACGAAATTTTCGAGATCGACTTGCCGATCCGCGGCGTAGCGGACGGCGAATGACCCGACGACGTTGACCGTTTTTCTCACCCCGTATCGGAGACCCAAGATGAAGACTCGACCCTGGTTCGGACTCTCGGCCGCCGCGGCCACGTTCGCCCTGCTGATCACCCCCGCCGTGACCCAAGCCGCCAAGTCTGGGGGCGTCGCAACCGGCGACCCCGCGCCCAACTTTACCCTCACCGACTCCAACGGCACCGAGCACAGCCTCAGCGACTTTGCCGGCAAGACCGTCGTGCTCGAGTGGACCAACCTGCAGTGCCCGTTCGTCAAGAAGTTCTACAACGAGGGCCACATGCAGGCCATGCAGCAGCAGTACACCGAGGGCGGCGACGTCGTCTGGCTGCTGATCGCCTCCTCGGCCGAGGGCAAGCAGGGTTACCTGACCGCCGACGGCTGGAACAGCGCGGTCGAGTCCCAGGGCATCAACAGCACCGCCGTGCTGCTCGACACCTCCGGTGAAGTCGGCAAGCTCTACGCCGCCAAGACCACGCCGCACATGTACGTGATCGATGGCGAGGGCACGCTCCGCTATCAGGGCGCGATCGATAGCGTCCGATCGACGAAGACCGGCGACATCGAGGGCGCGACCAACTACGTCGCCGAGGCACTTGAAGCCATCGCCGCCAGCAGCGAGGTCCCGACCGAGACCACCACGGCTTACGGCTGCAGCGTCAAGTACTAACCCCCGGAATTATTCTTCAATCCGCCCGGCCCGCGAGGGGTCGGCCGGCCCCGCCTCAGGGGCCGCCGACCCCGAGCGGGCTTTTCAGTGCGCGGAGCATCGCGGCGGCTTTGTCCAGCGTCTCGTCGTACTCCGCCGCCGGGTCCGAGTCCGCCACGATCCCGCCGCCCACCGAGAACCGCACCCGGCCCGCGGCCGGCTCGGCCAGCAGCGTACGGATCGCGATGTTGAGTTGCCCCGCGATCCGCGCGGCACCGTCCGGACGGTGAAACCACCCGATCGCGCCGCAATACGGCCCCCGCCGCACCGGCTCGAGCTGCTCGATGATCTCCATGGCGCGCACCTTGGGCGCCCCCGTGATCGACCCGCCGGGGAACGCCGCCCGCAGCAGGTGACGCAGCGAGCGGTCCGCATGTAGCCGGCCGGTGACCGTGGCGACGCCGTGGTGGACCGTCGGGTGGCTCTCGACGGCCCGCGGCTGTGTGACGCGGACGCTGCCGTACCGGCACACCCGGCCCAGGTCGTTACGCAGCAGGTCCACGATCATGTTCAGCTCGGCGGCGTCTTTCTCCGCGTCCCGTAGCTCGTCGGGGTCGGCGGCGGCGGGGCGGGTGCCCTTGATCGGCCGGGTCGTGACGCGGCCGTCGCGGTCGAACTCCAGGAACAGCTCGGGCGAGATCGAACACACGGCCTTGGGCCGATCCGCGCTTCCGGGGGTCGGCAACTCGAGGTACGCGCCGTACCACGCCGGCGACGCCTCGGCTAGGCTCAGGTACAGCCCGCGGGTCGAGCCGGCGAAACCCGCGGTGAACCGCTGGGCCAGGTTGACCTGGAACACGTCGCCCGCGGCGATCAGCCGCAGGGCTTCGCGGACCGCTTCCTCGTGATCCGACCGCGGCCGGTCGGGAACCGGATCGCCGGCCCGATAGTTCAGGTGGTCTTCACCGGGCGGGTCCGCGAGGTCCGGCAACGCGTCGGGGTCGGGCCCGAAGGCATGCCACCGCCGGGCAGCGTGGTCGTAGACCAGGGCGTTGGGGCAGCGCAGCAGGTGCAGGTCGGCGAAGCCGTGGTCGTCGCGGGCCCGATCGGGCAGCCGCTCGACCGCCCGGCCCAGGTCGTAGCCCAGCACGCCGACGTGCAGCGCCGGGTCGCCTCGGACCACCGCCTCGAGGTTGCGGAATGGGTCGTGGGTCAGCGTCGGCGGCACGCGGTCGGCGGGCCACCCGTCCAGGACGCTGCGGCCCTCGGCGTGTTGGTAGACCAGCGCCCCGACCGGCTCGGTGATCACGGAGACCGACGACCACCGCGGGTGGTAACGCCCCGAGTGCAGCAGCACCACGGGCCGGCCGCGCGGCCAGCGGCGCAGCGCCTCGGCCGGATCGAACGTGTAGCTCAGCGCGGGCCCGGTCGGCAGCATCGGCCGATCATACGGCCCGGCGGTTCGGCCGTCGCGGGTCCGTCGGGCTTACCGCTGATGCCCCTCGGCCCCGGAGCCGACCCATCCACGCGAGCCCGTCTGCGGGACGTATACACGTTGATGAGATGGATGCCTTTCTCCAAACCGCCCCGTTTTCGCGGGCGGGCCTGGAGGATGGGTCGGCTCCGGCTCCGAAGGGCCGGGGATCATCGGCAGTCGGCTGAGGCAAACTTTGGTCGAACCGAGAACCAGATATCTCAGACGAACATAACCGCCGGGCCACCGCGGCACCAGACTTTCTTTGCGATTTCGTCGCCGCCCTGGGGATCCGACGCGTCAGACGGAGATCAGCCGCAGGTAGGCGTCCTCCAGCGTAGGCGGCCCGAGGATGACCTCGCGCAGCCCGCCGGGGCACAGCGGAGGGAGCTGCGGCACGAGGGCCGGCCCGTCGCGGTGCTCGAACCACACCTGGCCGTCGATCACCCGCGGCTCGGCCCCGTCGGCCCACGGGCCCCACGCCGCGTCGATCCGGTCCCGCAACGCCGCCAGCTCGGCCCCGTCCGCCGGACGCAGCCGTATCACGTGACCCGCGGCGTCGGCCCGCGCCTCGGCCGGGGTCCGCGTCGCCAGACGCCGGCCCCGGGCCATCACCGCCAGCCGGTCGGCGTGCTCGGCCTCTTCCGTCAGGTGGGTGGTCCACAGGATCGTCAGTCCGGTTGCCCGCCGCAGCTCGCCGAGGTAGGTCCACAGCTCCCGCCGCGCGGCCGGGTCCAAGCCGGTCGAGGGCTCGTCCATCAGCAGCAGCCGCGGGCCGTGGAGCAGTGCTTTGGCGATCTCGAGCCGGCGCTTCATCCCGCCGGAGAACGTCTCGACCGTGTCGTGGACCCGGGCGGTGAGGTCGAAGCGGGCGAGGGCCTCGTCGATACGCGGGGCAAACTCCGCGGGGCGGAGGCCGTAGAGACGGGCCTGGCAGACCAGGTTTTCGCGGGCGGTGAGCTTGTCGTCGAGGCTCGGCGACTGGAACACGACGCCGAGCTGACGCCGGGCCGCCGCGGGGTCCGCAACCACGTCGTGGCCGAACACCTGGGCGCAGCCGGCCGGCGCGTCCGACGGCGTCAGCAGCGTCGAGAGCACGCGGAACGCCGTCGACTTGCCGCTGCCGTTGGGCCCCAGCAGGGCGAACGCTTCGCCATCGCGGACTTCGAGTTCGAGGCGGTCCAACGCCGGCGGCGCGTCGGGTCCGGCCTTCGGGTAGCGGTGCGTCAGCCCGTCGATGCGGACCGCCGGCGGCGACCCCTCCGCCGAGGATGCATCGGCACCTGACCGGGGCTCGACCGCCACCGCAGGAGTCACTTGGCGTCCGCCAACAGGACCGCCAGCACCACCGGCAGGTAGATCAGCGAGACAAAGAACAATTTACGGGCCGCGTCGCGTCCGCCTTGCTGCGCCCAGCGCAGGGCGTAGTACAGGTAAGCCAACCCGCCGGCGGTGACCAGACCCAACGCTACCCAGCCCGCGTGGCCCAGCAGCGTCGGCAGCGTTCCGAGCACCAGCAGCACCCCGCACGACAGGACCGCCCGCCGCACCGACGATCGGCCCGACGGGTCGCGGACCGCGTGCATCGCCAGCCCGCCGGCCGCGTAGTCCCGGCGGTACATGAACCCGATCGCCAGGAAGTGCGGCACCTGCCACACCGCCATGACCGCGAAGATCAGCCAGATCGCCACCGCCTCGGCCGACCACAGGCTGCCCGACACTGCGGCGTACCCGATCACCGGCGGCAACGCCCCCGGGATCGCCCCGACGTAGAGCGCGGTCGGCGAGACACGCTTCAGCGGCGTGTACATCAGCACGTAGCTCACGATCGTGAAGCCCGCGACCGCCGAGGCCAGCGGCGTGCCGAACATACACAGCATCGCCTGCCCGGCGAGCATGAACGCGAAGCCCAGCGCCACCGCCTCGGCCAGCGGCAGGCGTTCGGCCGCGAGCGGTCGGTCGGCCGTGCGGGGCATGAGCGCATCGGTCCGGCGTTCGAGCGCCTGGTTGAACACGCTGGCGGCCATGCACGACAGGGCGGTGCCGAAGAGCGTGCCGCCGAGCATCAGCCAGGTCCAGGCGTAGCCGTCGCGGACCGCGAGGAAGAAGCCGATCGCGGCGGTGACGACCACCAGCCGGGTGATCCGCGGCTTGACGAGGGTTTTGTAGTCCGCCCACCGCTGGGCGAGGCCGTACGACGACGCGCCGCGGGCGACGGCGTCGAGGCCCATCGACGGCGGGGCAGAGACGGTGGTGTCGTGGGGAGTGGTGGCGCTCACGCGGGCCGCGCCTCACGGGGGTAGGCGGCCGCCGCGGGTTGGGTGGCTTCTGTCGGAAGCGCAGCGGGCCGGGGCACGAGGTGCAGCCGGACGGTCAGCCACGTCGCGGAAGCGAAGAGCACCGCCCCCACGGTCTGGTGCGAGGTCGCCAGCGTCGCGTGTTCCCCGGACAGCACGGTCATCACCCCGAGCAGCACCTGCAGGCACAACGCCACGAGGAACACCCCCGCGGGCACCAGCACCGCCGGGCGGTCGGCGTAGCGCTTGACCAGCCACGCGACGAACAGCACGCCGAGCACGAAGATCGTGTAACCCATCACGCGGTGCGACAGGTGCACGTGGACCTGCCACGGGGCGTAGGTGCCGGCCTGCTTGACGCCCTGCTCATCGACGCGCGCCGGGGCGAACCGCTCGGGCCGTTGGTCGGCCGGCACCGCGGCGACCGCCCGGTCGATCTCGCCCTGACTCATCGGCGGCAGGACCTCGCCGTAGTGCATCGGCCAGTCCGGGATCGCCAGCGCCGCCTGCCCGTGCCGCACCGCCGAGCCCAGGCTCAACTGCAGCAGCAACGCGGCGAGCAACAACACCGGCAGCCACCTCACGCTGCCCCCGGGAGTTGTCGTAATTGATCCCCGCTCAGAAGCTTTGGCCCGGCCGACCGCCATCCACCGCCGCCCGACCGCCGCCGCCGCCAGCACGGTGAGGCAGAGAAACACCTGCCCCGTCACCCCGTGGACCCCGGCGAGGACCAGCGACACCTCATCGACGCGGAGGATGCCCATCACGCCCTGGATGACGACGAACACCAGCAGCCCGACGCCGAGGCCCTTGAGCCACCGCCGCCGTCCCTGCGTCAGCAAAAGTGCGACGAGCAGGCCGATGCTCAGCCAGCCGACGACGTAGCCCTTGAGCCGGTGGCCGTGCTCCAGCCGCGTGTCGCTCTGGTACCACCACGTCTCGAGCGGCGCGATCAGCGACCAGACACCGAAGGTCGTGAACCCGTCGGGCACGGACATGCCCGCGTCGGTGCTGGTCACGTGCCCGCCGATCGCCACCAACACGAACGTCGCCGCGACCAACGCGACCGCCAACGCCTGCACCCACCAGCGGTACTTCGGGTAGGGCTTCGCGGTTTTCGTCACGCTCTCCTGTTGTGCGGACACAGCTTCATCCATGGGGCCGCATTATAGAACCAACCCCCTTGCCGGACCCGCCCCGTTGCGGGGATTACGTTGAGGGGTATGATCCCGCTGAAGCGGCAAGAACCCCACCGGCGGGCCGTAACGCGATCATGTCTCAGTTCTTCGCCTGAGCCCGCACGGAATGACCGAACCCACCGCACCCCCGGAAACGCTGGCCGAATTCTCGTCAACTTCCCGCCGCGCCCCGGCAACTTCCGGGGGTGCCTCGGCAACTTCCGGGGGCGGGCGGCGGATCGAGATCTACGACACGACGCTGCGTGACGGGACGCAGGGCGTCGGCGTGTCGCTGACGCTCACCGACAAGCTGGCGATCACCCAACTGCTCGACGAGCTGGGTTTCGACTACGTCGAGGGCGGCTACCCGCTGAGCAACCCGAAAGACGTCGCCTATTTCGAAGAGGTCCAGAAGCTCGACCTGAAACACACCCGCGTCTGCGCCTTCGGCATGACCCGCCGCAAGGGCGTCCCTCCGGAAGACGATCCCGGGATGCGGGCGTTGGTCGGTTCGGGGGCCCCGGTCATCACCATCGTCGGCAAGACCTGGGACCTGCACGTCGATGAGGTCCTGCGGATCGGCCGCGACGAGAACCTGGCCATGATCCGCGACTCGGTGGCATTCTGCCGCGGGGCGGCGCACGTCGAGGACGTGTTCTACGACGCCGAGCACTTCTTCGACGGCTACCGCGCCAACCCCGCCTACGCCCGCCAGACCCTGCAGGCCGCGATCGACGGCGGGGCGAGCCGGCTGGTGCTCTGCGACACCAACGGCGGGTCGATGCCCGGCTGGATCACGCAGGTCATGTCGGAGCTGCGCGAGCACCTCGCGGTCGACGCCGACGCATCCCCCGCATCGCTTCCGGGGGTTCCGGGGGTGGCGATCCACTGCCACAACGACGGCGGGGTTGCGGCCGCCAACTCGCAGGCCGCCGTGGAGGCCGGGGCCGTCCAGGTCCAGGGCACGATCAACGGCATCGGCGAGCGCTGCGGTAACGTCGATCTGCTGACCGTGATCGCCAACCTGCGGCTGAAGCTGGGCTACGACTGCCTGCTGCCGGGCGACGCCGCGATGTCGCGTCTCGGCGAGCTGTCGCGGCGCGTCTACGAACTGGCCGCTATGGAGCCCAGCCCCGGCCAGCCCTACGTCGGGGGCAACGCGTTCGCGCACAAGGGCGGCATGCACGTCCACGCCGTCCAGCGTATCGCCCACAGCTACGAACACGTCCCCCCGGAATCGCTGGGCAACCAGCGGCGGGTGCTGGTCAGCGAGCTGTCGGGCCGTAGCAACATCGCCGCCAAGCTCGGCGAGAAGTTCGGCGACGCCGCGACTCCGGACGTCCAGAAGCGGCTGCTCGAACGCGTCCAGGACCTCGAGCACCGCGGCTACCAGTTCGAGCACGCCGACGGCAGCCTCGAGCTGCTGATGATCGACGCGCTCGGGCGACGCCCCGCCTTCTGGACGCTCGAGCACTATCGCTGCGTGATCCTCGGCGTACGCGGCCGGCGACCGACCACCGAGGCGATCGTCAAGCTGCGGGTCGGAGACGCCGGCGAGCACCGCGTGGCGGGCGGCGACGGCCCGGTCAACGCGCTCGACGCGGCGCTGCGCAAGGCGCTACGCGACCACTACCCCGAGATCGACGCGCTGCACCTGACCGACTACGCCGTGCGGGTCGTCAACCCCACGGCCGAGTCGGCCGCGAAGGTCCGCGTCACCGCCGAGTTCGAGGCCCGGGGCGACGACGGCCGGCTCCGACGCTTCGGCACCATCGGGGTCAACGAGAACATCGTTGACGCCAGCTGGCAGGCGCTCGTTGACGCGATGCAGGTCCACCTGATCGAGCGGCGGGGCGGCGTCGCGGGGTGACCCCCGAGGTCAGGCGGCGAGGTAAGCCCGCGGGCTGAAGTCCGCCGCCGCGTGCGCGGCGATATGGCGGATCAAGCCGAGCTGCGCGTCGTCAAGACTCAGGAACGCGACGCCGACTTCGTAGCGTCGCAGCCCCAGTGCCTGGGTCCGCACCACCCGCGCCCGCACCGCGACCCGTTCGGTCCCGTCGGCCAGCTCCAGCGACAGCTCGCTGCCGACCGCCGGCGGCTCGTCGCCCTTGCGGAACAGCAGCGCGCCCGAGTCCGAGAGGTCCAGCACCTGACCGAACGGCGTCTCCAGCCCCATCAGGCGTTGCCGCCGATGCCGCCGATTCGTCCCCGATGACTCTGTGGCTCGCCGCATCGCACGCTCCGGGTCGGTCGAATCCGGACACCCTGAAGGCTTATCGGCCAACTCGGCGGCCGATCCGCGGGACCGACACGAAAAACCCGTGCCGCAGGGCGACACGGGCGGATGCACTTGGCAGGATTCGAACCTGCAACCTGCGGTTCCGTAGACCGCTGCTCTATCCAATTGAGCTACAAGTGCGCGAATTGGTTGATCGGGAAGAATAACCCCGCCCGGCGACGCCAGCAACCATCTAAACTCACGGCGTGGAAACGATCGTGTCCCCCCCGACCGTCGACGCGGACCCGGCGGTCGCCGACCCGCGGCTCACCCGCCTGGAGCGGGTGTTTCGGGGATACGTCCGTGGTTACGGGGCGGGGGTGCTGACCGCGTTTAGCGGCGGGATCGACTCGACCCTCGTTGCCGCGGTAGCCCGTAGGACGCTCGGCAAGCACAACGCCCCGGCGGCCGTGGGCGACTCGCTCTCGCTGCCGCGGCGTGAGCTCGACGAGGCCCGCCGCCTGGCCGAAAGCCTCGACCTGCACCTCGTCGAGGTCGCCCCCGGCGAGCAGGCAGACCCGGGCTACCGAAAAAACGCCGGCGACCGCTGCTACTTCTGCAAGACCCACCTCTACGCCACGCTGACCGACACCGCCCGCCGCCTGGGCGTGACGGTCATCGCCAACGGCACCAACCGCGACGACCTCGGCGACCACCGCCCCGGCCTCCGTGCCGCGGACGAGGCCCGCGTCGTCTCGCCGCTGCTCGACGCCGACCTGGGCAAGCAAGACGTCCGCGACCTTGCCGCGCTGCTGGGCCTGCCCAACCGCGACAAGCCGGCGTCCGCCTGCCTCGCCAGCCGGCTGCCCTACGGTACCCCCGTGACCGCCGAACGATTACGACAGGTCGAGGCCGCCGAAGACGCCCTGCACCGCCTGGGCTTCCGCGGCTTCCGCGTCCGCCACCACGAATCGGTCGCCCGCCTCGAAATCCCTCCCGACCAGTGGCCCCGGCTCGCCGAGCCCGACGTCAAGGATCAAATCGTGCAGCAACTCAAAGCCGCCGGCTACGACTACGTCGCCCTCGACCTCGAGGGCTTCCGCAGCGGCAGCGGCAACGTCCGCCTCACCGTGGACGGCCGCCAGTCTTGAAGCGCCCCGTCGGCCTCCCTACGATCCCCGCAATATGAAGAAAAAATGCGACAAGTGCAACCGGCCCGCGACGCACCACTCGGTGGAGATCAGCAACGGCCAGAAGATCGAGAAACACCTCTGCGACCCCTGCGCCGCCGAGGAAGGGCTGACCGTCAAGTCCGCCCACACCCCGATCAACGAGCTGCTGACCAACTTCGTCAAGCTGCACTCCGGCGGCGAGTCGGGCCCGACCAAGACCGCCGAGAAGACTTGCTGCGACGTCTGCGGCATGACCTTCGCCGACTTCCGCGAGACCAGCCTGCTGGGCTGCCCCACGTGCTACAAGACCTTCGAGCCGCCGCTCGGCCCGCTGCTCGAACGGGCGCAGGAGGGCGGCACCCACCACATCGGCAAGGTCCCCCGCCGCGCCGGCGTCGGTGAGCAGCGGCAGATAGCTCTTCAACGCCTCCGCCACCAGCTCGACGACGCCGTCTCCGCCGAGGACTACGAGCTCGCCGCCCGCCTCCGCGACGACCTCCGCGAACTCGAAGAAACCGACTGACTGCCGGCCGGTGGCTGCGTTCCGTTCTTGCTTCCGCCCATGACCCTACGCAACATCACCGAACACGCGGGGGAGTGGCTCCGCGGGGCCGGGCCCCAGTCCGACGTGGTCATCTCCAGCCGCATCCGCTTGGCCCGCAACCTCGCGGGCTACCCCTTCGTCGCCCGCGCCAACCGCCGGCAACGCTACGAGGTCCTCGACGCCTGCCGCCGGCAGATTACTAACAAACGCCTGGCCGACAACATCATCTGGGTCCAGCTCTCCGACGCCACGGCCACCGATCGCCAGCTCCTGGTCGAACGCCACCTCATCTCCCGCCAGCACGCTTCGTCCAAGAACGAGGTCCCACGCGGCGTCGCCGTCGGCGGCGACGAGACCTTCGCCGTCATGGTCAACGAGGAGGACCACCTGCGTATTCAGGTCCTGCGCAGCGGCAACCAGCTCACCGAGGCCTTCGACCAGATCAACCGCATCGACGACGTTCTCGAAGAGAAGCTCGAGTTCGCCTACTCCCGCCGCTTCGGCTACCTCACCGCCTGCCCCACCAACGTCGGCTCCGGCCTCCGCGTCAGCGTCATGATGCACCTGCCCGCGCTGAAGCTCACCGGCGAGATCGACAAGGTCAAACGCGCCGCCCGCGACATGCACCTCGCCGTCCGCGGCCTCTTCGGCGAGGGGTCCGAAGCCCTCGGCGACCTCTTCCAGGTCTCCAACCAGACCACCCTCGGCAAGACCGAGCAGGAGATCCTCGCTGACTTCGAGCACACCGTCGTCCCGCAGATCGTCAGCTACGAAAAACAGGCACGCGAGGCCCTGCTCCGCCAACGCGAAGACCAGCTCGACGACAAGGTCCACCGCGCCTGGGCCCTGCTCAACGCCGCCCGCGTCATCGGCACCGAAGAGGTCCTCCAGCTGCTCAGCCACGTCCGCCTCGGGGTCAACCTCGGCCGGCTCGACTGCGTCGACATCCGCACCATCAACGAGCTGTTCCTGCTCACCCAGCCCGCCCACCTCCAACGCCTCACCGGCGCCGAGATGGACCCCGCCACCCGCCGCGTCGCCCGCGCCCGTCTGATCCGGCAACGCCTCGCGGCGCGGTAAGCTGACGCTGTTGTAAAACTTAGGGTTTCACAGGGGACTCTCTCGCCCCCGGAAGGCTTCTCGATGACCGAAATCGAAGCGCAATCCAAGTGGTCATTCGATACCCGTTACCTGCGGCTTGTGGCTTTAGTCGCGGCCATCACGTTTGTGGCTCACGGCGTCGTCGGGGTGTTGGCCGCGGGCTTTGTGGCCGCCCAGGCCAACGGCGCGGTTCAGATCACCGTACTTTTTTCCGGCGTGTGGTCGATCTTGTTCCACACCGTGGTTGGCTTGCTGATCCACGCCGGAGGCCGCTGCCTTGCCGCGGTGGTTGAGACCAACTGGTATCAGCTGCAAGCGATCAAGTCGTCGGAAGATCCGCCGTCTGCCGATCTTTGAAAGCCGCAGGCGGATTTTGGCTTTACGCTAGACCGATGCAGACCTTTGAAATCGAAAACGTCACCATCGGCCCCGACGCGACGCTGACCATTATCGCCGGGCCCTGCCAGGCCGAGTCGTACGACCTCTGCGTCCGGGTCGGCGAGGCCGTCCGCGACCGCTGCACCACGCTCGGGCTGGGCTACGTGTTCAAAGCGTCGTACGACAAGGCCAACCGCAGCTCGATCCACACCGAGCGGGGCCCCGGGCTTGAAGAGGGGCTGGTGCTGCTGGAAAAAGTCCGCAGCGAGCTCGGCGTGCCGGTCACCACCGATGTCCACGAGCCGGGACAGGCCGAGGCGGTCGGCGCGGTCGTCGACCTGCTGCAGATCCCCGCGTTCCTCTGCCGGCAGACCGACCTGCTAGTCGCTGCGGCGCGCACCGGCCGGGCGGTCAACATCAAGAAGGGTCAGTTCCTCTCGCCCGCCGAGATGCGTAACGTCGTGACCAAGCTCGACGAGGCGGGCTGCGAGCGTCAACTCCTCACGGAGCGCGGCACGTTCTTCGGCTACCACCGGCTGGTCAACGACTTTGCCGGGCTCTACGACCTGATGCAACTCGGCCGACCCGTGTGCTTCGACGTCACCCACTCGACGCAGAACCCGGGCGGCGAGGGCACCTCGACCGGCGGCCGACCCGAATGCGCCCCGACGCTGGCCCGCTGCGCCGTCGCCGCCGGCGTCCACGCCCTGTTCCTCGAGACCCACCCCGACCCGACCCACGCCAAGTCCGACGCGGCCGTGATGCTCCCGCTGCCGCAAACCCTCGGCCTGCTCGACGAACTGACCCGGCTGCACGAAGCGGTGCTTGCTACCGACAAGCCGGGATGAACCGACGCAAATAACCAACCCCCGACGGGCCCGGCGTCGTATGATAAAAAGCGGCGAAAAGCCGCGTCCGTTTCCCGCCGGAGACCCGCATGACCGCGACCCAACGCACCATCGGCCGGGCCCGCCGACGCCTCACCGGCCACGCCGCGTTGCGAGGCCTCGGGTGGGCTTGGCTCGTCGTCGCCACGCTGGTCGCCGTCGCCGCGTCGGTCCTGCACTACTTCGGCCTTGCCGCACCGTGGTGGGCATACGTCTCCGCGGCAGGCGTGGCTCTGCTCATCACCGGACTGATCGCCTGGGTCCGCCGCCCCGAACCCTCGCGGGTCGCCGTCCTGGTCGACGAACGACTCGAACTCAAAGACCGCCTGGGCACGTCGCTCTACGCCGCGCAGCTCGACGACAGCGAGCTCACCCGGCAAGTGATCGAGGACGCCGAGCGGGCCGCCGGGATCGCCGCGGTCAGCCACGCGTTCCCCGTCCGGCCCACTCGGGTCTGGGTCGCCACGCTGTCCATGGCCGCGATCGCCGCGGTGCTGGCGTTCGACCCGTTCGGCCTGCAGCTCATGGCCGCCGAACGGGCCGAGGCCAAGCGGCTCGCCCAGCAGCAGGCCGAGGAACTCGAAGAGGCCCTGGCCGAGGCGCAGGCCGAGGCCGAACGCTTAGCCGAAGAGGGCGGCGACGCCGAAACCGACAACGCCGACCCCGACGCGATGGACCCCGCCGAGCTCAGCGACCGGCTCGAGGCGATGCTGACCCAGCGTGACCTGTCGAACCCCGAAGACCAGCGCGAGGCCGCGGCGGAGATCTCCGACCTGCAGGAACGCTTCGAGCAATCCATCGAGCAGCAGCGGGCGGAAGTCGAAGCGCTGCAGAACGCGATGAGCCAACTCGACGCGAGCGAGACCGGCCCCGCCGACGATTTCGCCGACGCGTTGCGCCGCGGCGACTTCGCCGACGCCCAGCAGCAGCTCGCCGAGCTCGCCGCCGCCATGCAGGACGGCGACCTGTCGGAGTCACAACAAGAACAACTCGCCCAGCAGATGCAGCAGCTGTCCGATCAGCTCGACGCGCTCGCCGAGCAGCAGGAGCAGCTCGCCGAGCAGGCGGAGCAAGCGGCGCAGCAGGCGATGGACAACGCCGGGCTATCCGAAGAGCAGCAGCAACAACTCGCCGAGGGCGGCTACGACCCCGAGGCCGTGCGGCAGGCGATGCAGCAGGCCCTCGAACAGATGCAGGGCATGAGCCAGCAGGAAGCCCAGCAGATGGCCGAGCAGCTCCAGCAGCAGATGCAGGAGGCGATGCAGCAGTCCCAGAACGGCGAGAACGCCGGCGACGCCGCCGAACAACTCGCCCGGCAGATGCAGCAGATGTCGCAGGCCATGCAGGAGCAGGGCATGGACAACCAGCAGCTCTCCGAGGCCATGCAGCAGATGCAGCAGCAGCTCGGACAGTGCGCCGAGCAGCAGGGCGACCTGCAGAACATGCAGAACGCCAACCAGCGGATGCAGGAAGCCATGCAGCGCCTCGCCGGCAACGGCCAGCCGCCCGGCCCGAGCGGCGGCGGGACGGGCGTCGGCCCCGGCGAGGGCGACGGCTCGGGCGGCAACCCGCTGGGCGAAGAACGGCCGGCCCTCGGCACCGCCCGCCACGCCTCGGGCGATATCCAGGACGGCAGCGGCGGCCGCGTCATCTCGTCGTGGACCCGCGACGGCCAGATGGCCAAGGGCGAAGCCCAGACCACGTTCAACGAGGCGGTCACCGAGGCCCGCGCCGAGGCCGAGCGTGCGGTTACCGAAGACCGCACCCCCCGGCGGTACCACCGGGCGATCAAGGACTACTTCGGGAACCTGCCGGAAGAGCCCGCCGCGGAATAAAAGCACCACGTTGCCAACCCTGCGTTTCGACCATCCCGAGTTCCTGTGGCTCCTGCTGCTGGCCGGGCCGATCGCGTGGACGGGGTGGCTGTGGCTGACGACGGTCGAGCCGTGGCGGCGGGGGTTTGCGGTGGCCCTGCGGGTCGCGGTGCTGGTGATGCTGGTGCTGATCCTCGCCGGGCTGCGGGCGGAGCGGACGCACGAAGACCTGACCGTCATCGCCGTGATCGACCGCTCGGCGTCGATGCGGGTGTTCGGCGACACGTCCGACTTTGCCCCCCCGGAGGGTGCCCCGGAAATCAACCAAGCCGTGGGTGACGCAACGCCGACCCGCAGTGTGTCGCAGGCGGTGCGTGACTTCCTCCTCGCGGCGTCCGAGGAGCGCCGGCCCGACGACCGCTTCGGGGTGGTCGGCTACGACGCCCGACCGACGGTGCTGACCCGGCCGGGCAACACGGTGCGGTACGACGCCGCGGCCGACGCCGCGATCCGCGAGGGGACCGACTCGGCCCGGGCGCTCGAGTGGGCGATGGCGGCCAAGACCGACGCCGACACCGCGCTGCGGCTGGTGCTGGTCAGCGACGGCAACGACACGGCCGGCGACCTGCTCGCCGCGGCCCGCAACGCCGCGGCCGCCGGCGTGGTCGTCGACGTCTTGCCGATCGACTACCGCGTCGGCGAAGAGGTGATGGTCGAGGGCGTCTACACCCCGGTCGAGGCGAGGGAGGGCCAAGCCGTCGCCGTCCGCGTCGTGCTGCGGGCGACTGCGCCGAGCGCGGGCTCGCTGCTGCTGCAGCACGACGGCCGGCTGCTCGACCTCAACGGTTCGGACACGGAAGGCAAGGGCATCCCGATCACCCCCGACGACTGGTCCGACGCGCGGGCGCTCGACGAGGGCGAGGCCGACGTCGCCTCGTCGGCGGGGCGGTTTGTGCTAGCCCGTCAGATCGACGTGCCGATCGCCCAGGCGGGGGCCAACCGGTTCGAAGCGATCTTCGAACCGCCCCCGGAAGCCACCGCCGCCGCGGTCGGGCGGCGGGACTCCGTGGCCGTGAACAACCGCGCCGAGTCGTTCACCCTCGTCGAGGGCCGCGGCCGCGTCCTGATCGTCGACAACCTCGGCGGGGACCCGGGCCGGGTGCTGCCCGATGCGCTGCGGCAGCGTGAGATCGAGCTCGACGTCGTGCCGCCGTCCGCCTTCCCGACCGACGCCGCGGCGTTGTCGCGGTACGACGCGGTGCTGTTCCAGAACGTCCCGGCCGAGGCGATCACCGGGCGGCAGCAGAACCTGCTGGCCCGCTACGTCAACGACCTTGGCGGCGGCTTCGTCATGCTCGGCGGGCCCGACAGCTTCGGGGCCGGCGGCTGGACCAACTCCGTCATCGACCGCAGCATCCTCCCCGTCGCCTGCGAGATCCCTTCCCAGACCGTCATGCCTAGCGGCGCGCTGGTCATCGTCATCGACCGCTCCGGCTCGATGGGCGCGCCCGTCGGCAACTCGGGCCGCACCCAGCAGGAGCTCGCCAGCGAGGCCGCCGCCCTGGCGATCGACACGCTCTACCCCCACGACCTCATCGGCGTGGTCGCCTTCGACAGCTTCGCCACCGCCGTCGTCCCCCTCCAGAAAAACCGAGACCCGCGGCAGGTCAAACGCAACGTCCGCTCCATCCAGCCCGGCGGCGGCACCGAGATCTACGCCGGCCTCGAACGCGCCTACGAACAACTCACCCAGAACACCGAAGACCTCCGCACCAGCTCGATCAAGCACATCATCCTGCTCTCCGACGGCCAGTCCGGCGGCAACTACCTCCCGCTCATCAACAAGCTGCAACGCGCCAACATCAGCCTCTCCACCGTCGGCGTCGGCGACGGCCACGACGCCCAACTCCTCGAATCTTTAGCCATCGGCGGCGGCGGCGAGTACCACCCGATCCAGAACCCCGACGACCTGCCCCAGGTATTCATCAAAGAGGCCCGCACCATCCGCAAGAACCTCATCAAGGAGGTCACCTTCAACCCCCGCCGGGTCAACACCGGCTCGCCCGTGATGGTGAACCTGCCCGCGACCCCGCCGCTCAACGGGCTGGTGCTCACCGGCCCGAAGTTCGACCGCCGTATCGACATGCCGCTGCTCGGGCCCGAGGGCGAGCCGCTCTTCGCCCACTGGCAGGTCGGCCTGGGCAAGGCCGCCGCGTGGACCAGCGACGCGACCAACCGCTGGGCCACGCCCTGGCTCGGCTGGGGCGGCTACGGCGACTTCTGGGCCCGCACCGTCCGCATGGTCAGCCGACCCGCCGCCAGCCGCGAGGCCGAGCTCACCGCCGCCATCGAGGGCGACCAGCTACGCGTCCGCTTAGACGCGACCCAAGCGCCTAACGCCGACGCTGAGCCGCGGAGCGGCGAAGCGTCTGGTCCCGTCCAGGTCGTCGGCAAGGTCCTCCGCCCCGACGGCCGGATCACCGACATCGCCCTCAAACAGGTCGGCCCCGGGCTCTACGAGGCCGACGCCCCCGCCGATGAGACCGGCAGCTACATCCTCAACCTCTTCATGACCGGCCCCGACGGCTCCCAGCAGTTCGTCGCCGGCGGGGCCACCCGCGCCGCCGGGCAAGAGCTCCGCCGCTTCGCGCCCAACCGCCCGCTGCTCGAAGAGGTCGCCGCGGCCACCGGCGGCCGCGTCCTCAACCCCGCCGACCCCGTCGCCGCCAACCTCTTCGACCGCGCCCACCGCTTCACCTCGGTCTCGACCCGCCCGCTGCGCTGGCTGCTGCTGCCCTGGCTGCTCGGCCTGGTGCTGGTGGACGTCGCCAACCGCCGCATCGCCTGGGACCACCGCGCGATCGCGCAGTGGGCCAAAGCCAAGGCGACGGTGCAACGCCGCAGCGCCGGTGAGACGAAACAAACGATGTCCGCGCTCAAGCGTCGGCGTCAAGCCGTGCAGGACGGCCGAACCCCCACGACACCGCGCCCCGCGGCCACCAACGGCCGCCCGGCCAAACGCAAGTTCGAGGCCGCCCCCGACGCCCGGGCGAATGCCGACTTTGCCGCTGCCGTCGGCGGGGCCCGTGAAGACTCCGGCCGCCCACCGCCCGTGACTACGGCGACCACCGACCCCGAACCCGCCGACGACGCCAACACTACGAACCGCCTGCTCGCCGCCAAACGCCGGGCCCGGCAACAGAACCAGTAATTCACTTAACCCGAGGTGCCCACCCATGGCCATGCCCGACGAAGCGAACACCGAATCCCAAGTCCTCGACCTGGCCGACAAATTCCGGGGGGACTACGCCGCCGTCCGCGCCCAGATCGGTAAGGCCATTGTCGGCCACGACGCGATCGTCGACGGCATCCTCACCTGCCTCTTCATCGGCGGCAACGCCCTGCTCGAGGGCGTGCCCGGCCTCGGCAAAACCTTGCTGATCCGCTCGCTCTCCGAGGCCCTGCGCCTCGACTTCTCCCGCATCCAGTTCACCCCCGACCTGATGCCCGCCGACATCACCGGCACCACCATCGTCATCGAGAACCAGCGGCCCGACGGCACCACCGCCCGCGAGTTCCAGTTCCAGAAGGGCCCGATCTTTGCCCAGATCGTGCTGGCCGACGAGATCAACCGCGCGACGCCCAAGACCCAGTCCGCCATGCTCGAAGCGATGCAGGAAAAATCCGTCACCGTCGGCGGTACGACTTACCCGATGGCAAAACCGTTTTTCGTCATGGCGACCCAGAACCCGATCGAGCAGGAGGGCACGTACCCGCTGCCCGAGGCGCAGCTCGACCGCTTCCTGTTCAAACTCGACGTCGGCTACTCGTCCCGCGACGAACTGAACGAGATCGTCAACCGCACTACCGCCGGCATGTCCGCCGAGGTCGAGCCGGTGCTCGACGCCGAGACGATCGTCCGCTACCAGAAGCTGGTCCGCCGGGTCCTGATCGCCCCGCACGTGCAGGACTACGCCATCCGCGCGGTGCTGGCGACGCACCCCGACGGCGAGTTCGCGACAAGTCTTTCCAAGCAGTTCTTGCGGTTTGGCGCTTCACCGCGTGCCGCCCAGGCTTTGGTGCTGGGTGCCAAGGTCAAGGCGTTGCTCGACGGTCGGGCCCACGTCGCGGTGGCGGACATCAGCGACGTCATGCCCCCGGTACTGCGTCACCGCGTCCTGCTGAACTTCGAGGGCCAGGCCGAGGGCATCACGCCGGACATGATCGTGAACGACATCGTGGACAACCTGCCGGTCGAGGCGGGGGCCGTCATTTCGTAATTTGGCGATTTGGTGATTTTGCGATCGCCAAATCACCAAATCACCAAATCGCCAAATACACCGCTCTCAACCCCATCATTCGTTTATGCCCGAAGCCACCTTAAACCCCGACGCGCTGCTCACGCCCGAGTTCATGGCCCAGCTCGATCGGCTGGACGTGCGTTCGCGCAAGATGCTGCGCGGGACGGTGCAGGGTGAACGACGCAGCAAGAAACGCGGGGCGTCGGTCGAGTTCGCCGACTACCGCAACTACGTCGTCGGCGACGACCTACGCCGCATCGACTGGAACCTCTACGCCCGGCTCGACAAGCTGTTCCTCCGCCTGTTCATGGAGGAGGAAGACCTCTCGGTCTCGATCGTCCTCGACACCACCGCCAGCATGGACTACGGCGACCCCCGGAAGCTGACCTACGCAAAACAGATGGTGGCGGCACTGGGGTACGTGGCGTTGACGCACTACAACCGGCTGAACCTCTACAGCTTCACGGACGAGGTCGTGGACAGGGCCGAGGGGTTGAGAGGCCGGCGGCCGATCCCGCGGATGGTGGACTGGCTGAATCAGCAAAGCCCCGCCACGGCGGCGACGGCGGGGACACCCTCGCCGGGTGACCTCGCGGCGGCGTGTAAGCAATTGGCCATGCTCAACCAGCGGCCCGGCGTCGTCGTGGTCGTCAGCGACTTCTTCGAGAAGGGCGACCTCGCCGCGGCGCTGCGGTACCTGGCGGGCGATCGGTACGACGCGTACGCCGTGCAGGTGCTCAGCCCGCAGGAGGTGGACCCGGCGAAGGGCGGGGTCGTCGGCGACCTGCGGCTGACCGACCTTGAGGACGGCGACCGGGCCGAGGTGTCGGTGAGCAAGGCCCTGCTTGAACGCTACCGCGCGAACCTGCAGGCTTACTGCCAGCACGTGCGAGAGGTCTGCACGAAGCGGGGGCTGTCGTACCTCACGGCGACGACCGACGTAGCGGTCGAGTTGGTGGTGCTGAAGTACCTGCGGGAACGGGGGCTGCTGGGATGAGGGGTTGGCCACGAAAAGTCACAAAACACACAAAACGAAAGGCAATGAAGAGATTGATGACTTATTCGAAATTCCATTTTGTGCTTTTTGTGACTTTTCGTGGCTAATCCGTCATGAGTTTTCTTAACCCGGTCACAGCATTGGTGGCGGCGGGGATCGCGGTGCCGTTGTTGGTGTCGCTGTATTTCTTGAAGCTGCGGCGGAAGCCGATGGCGGTGCCTTCGACGCTGCTGTGGAAGAAGTCGGTACAAGACCTGGAGGTCAACGCGCCGTTTCAGCGGATACGGAATTCGCTGCTGTTGTGGCTGCAGCTGTTGCTGTTGGCTCTCTTGCTGATCGTGATGGCACGGCCGACGCAGCGGGCGGAGGTGTCGCCCGGCGAGCGGGTGGTGATCGTGATCGACCACTCGGCGTCGATGAACACGCAAGACGTCGACGGCGGCGGGACGCGGCTGGACGAAGCGAAACGCCGGGCGTTGGAGCTGATCGACACCCTCGACGCCTCCGGACACGGCGAAGAAACTTCCGGGGGGATGATCGTCAGTTTCGCGGAGCGGGCGGCGGTGGTGCAGGCGTTCACGGGGGACCGGGGGTTGCTGCGGTCGGCGGTGCGGGCGATCGAGCCGACGGACCAGCGGAGTCGTTTAGGCCCGGCGTTGGGGCTGATCGAGCCGTTCGCGTCGGCGGCGGGGGACGACGCGGCGGGGCTGACGGTGTACGTGCTCAGCGACGGGCGGGTGCACCGCGAGGGGGCGGAGGCGTTGGGGCTGCCGGGGGCGGAGGTGGCGTTCGAGCGGATCGGCGGGACGGACACGGCCAACCTCGGGTTTGTCGCGGCGTCGGCCCGGCGGGGCTACGACGACCCGTCGCGGCTGTCAGTCTTCGCCCGGCTGAGCAACTCGGGTGATTCGCCGCTGAACGCGAACGTGACGCTGGCGGTTGACGGGCAGGTGGTGCGGACGCGGGCGGTCACGGTGCGCGGCGCGGAAGACGGGGTCGGCGAGGCCGCCGTCACGTTCGACCTCCAGCTTTCCGGGGGTGCGACGGTCGAGGTGTTCCACGACCGGGCGGACGCGTTGCCGGCCGACGACCGGGCCCGGTTGCGGGTCGTGTCGGCCCGGCGGCTGCACGTGCTGCTGGTGACCGAGGGCAACCGGTACCTGCGCGGCGCGATCCGGGCGGTGGACCCGGAACGTCTCGAAGTCGTGACGCCCCCGGAATACGAGGCGCTGGCGGCGTCGGGCGGGCTGGTTGCCGGGGGTGACGGTTCGGTGGGCTACGACCTTGTGGTGTTCGACCGCTATGCGCCGGCTGCGGTACCACCACTGAGCAGCCTGTCGTTCGGCGCGGCGGTGCCGATCGAGGGCTTCGGGGTTCGGCCGTCGGCGGAGGGGGCGCCGACGATGCAGGCGGTGTTGACGTGGACGCGGGACCACCCGCTGATGCGTTATGTGGTGCTGGACGACGTGACGCTGCGTCGGCCGGGCCGGCTGACGGTGCCGCCGGCGGCGCGGGTGCTGGCGGTGGGCTTGGCGGGGCCGCTGATCGCGGAGGTGCGGCGGGACGGGCGGACGCACGCGGCGGTGAGCTTCGACGTCTTGGACAGCCGGTGGCCGCACCACTGGAGCTTCCAGGTGTTCATGGTCAACGCGATGGAGGTGCTGGGCCTGGGCGGGTCGGCCGACGCGGGGACGGCGGCGGTGGCGTTCACGGCCGGGCGGTCGGCGACGGTGGGGGTGGCGGCGGGCGTCGAGACGGTGGGTTATTCGGGGCCGGTGCGGCTGTCGGCGACGGCGCGGCGGGGGTCGGCGTCGCTGCCGGCGTTCCCGCGGGCGGGGTTCTACGACGCGGCGGACCCCAGCGCGGTCCGGCCGCCGGACGACCGGCTGGCGGTGAACCTGCTGGACCCGCTGGAGAGCGACGTGCGGGCGGCGGGGGAATTGGCGGTCGGCGGGGGGGCGACGACGCCGGCGGCCGCGGCGTCGCTGGTGCGGCGTGAGGTCTGGCCGTGGTTCGCGTGGGCGGCGTTGGCTTTGCTGGGGGTGGAGTGGTTCGTGTACACGCGGCGGATGCGGGTGTGAAGCGGTGAATGGTGAGTGGGGGTGGGTGAGTAGGGTTTCAGGGGGGCGTTACACTGTCGCCCCATGTCGAAGCGATCCAGCAAAACAAAGAAAACTTCCGGGGGCGGGGGCGGGGGGATGACGTACGCCGCCGCGGGTGTGGACATCGCCGCGGGCGACGCGATGGTGGGGCGGATCAAGCACCACCTACGCAGCACGCACGGCCCGCGGGTGCTGGGGCGGCACGGCGCGTTCGCCGGGATGTTCCGGCTGGACTACAACGAACGGCTGTTCCAGCGCAACTACCGCGACCCGGTGCTGGTCGCCTGCACCGACGGGGTGGGCACCAAGGTGCTGCTGGCGATCCGGCTGGGCGTGCACGACACGATCGGGCAGGACTGCGTGGCGATGAACGTCAACGACATGATCGTCCAGGGGGCCGAGCCGCTGTTTTTCCTGGATTACATCGGAACGCACGCGGTCGATCCGGGGCACATGGAGCGGATCGTCAAGGGCGTCGCGGACGGGTGTAAGCTGGCGGGCTGCGCCCTGATCGGCGGGGAAACGGCGGAGATGCCGGACGTCTACGGCAAGGGGGATTACGACCTCGCGGGCTTCGCGGTCGGGGTCGTCGAACTCAAGAAGATTATCGAGGGCGAGCAGCGGGTCGAGGCGGGCGACGTCGTGCTGGGTCTGGCCAGCAGCGGCATCCACAGCAACGGCTACACGCTGGTGCGCAAGATCGTGGACCACGCGAAGCTGAAGCTTGACCGGGTCTACCCGGAGCTGGACGACGACCCCCACGGCGTGGCCCCCGGCGCGGGCCGGACGCTGGGCGAGCTGCTGCTCGAGCCGACCCGCATCTACGTCAAGTCGGTCGTCGGCCTGCTGCGGCAGTACAAGGTGAAGCGGCCGATTAGCGGGATGGCGCACGTCACCGGCGGCGGGCTGCCGGGCAACCTCAACCGGGCGTTGCCGGGCGACCTGGACGCGAAGCTGGACCGCGGCTCGTGGGCCACGCCGCGGCTGTTTACCTTCTTGCAAAAGCACGGCGGCGTGAGCGACGCCGAGATGATGCGGGTGTTCAACCTGGGCGTCGGCTACACGCTGATCGTCCGGCCGCATTTCGCCGAGGCGGTCGCCGACAAGCTGCGGCGGGCGGGCGAGGCGGTAAGCGTCCTGGGCAAAGTCGTGCCGGGCAAGGGACGGGTGCGGTTCGGCTGAGCCCGGGTCTTGCGTGTGGCGTGGGGGCAACATACGGATCATCCCGCATAGGCCTACACGCAGCCGAAGCGTGCCGAGAACACAGCAAGTCATTGATATGAAAGTGCTTGCGATTATTATCGGGGCTTTCTTACCGTCGGACTCGCCCGCGGCGGCGGCGGTGATATAACCGAGTGCGGGCCGACACCGGTTGGCCCACCGTTGCCCGGAGTGAACCGCCATGAACGAGAACGATTTCCAGAAGAAGCTCGGGGACCTGATGGGAGAGATCAGCACGCTGCCCAAGGCCGAGCGCGAGAAGCTCGAGCAGCTCGCCGCCGAGACCCAGGCCCGCCGCGGCAAGCTCAAGCAGACCGTCGGCGAGCTGCAGGAGTCGCTCGACTACCTCCGCCTCTCCATCAAGTACTTGGTTTTCGACCTCGAGGCCACGCGGCGTGAGAACGGCTACCTCCGCAAGATGCTGGAGCAGACGCAGACCCCGCCGACGGCGATCGAGCTGGACGACGACGTGGCCGAGGACGACTACGACTTCGGGCTCGACGACCTCGATTCGGCCGAAGACGTCGAGTCCGACGACGAGGACGAGACGCTGCCCGGCGTGTCGTAAACCGGCTGGGTCCGACCCGACACCTGAATCAGAACCGACGACGCCGCACCCCCGATCTTCCGGGGGTGCGGTTTTCTTCCGGGGGTGCGGCTTTGCTATGATTCTTGGCTAGATCCACGTGCCGACCCGCGAGAGACCCACCACCATGACGCAACCGACCCCGACCCCCGGCTCCCCCGGCTCCCCCGGATTCAACCCGCTGGCCCTCATGCCCCAGGCCGCCGCGCAGGGGCTGCACGCCCCGGCCCACCCCGCCGCCGTCGCCGCCGCCTCGGCCGGGATGCCCTACCCCGACCCGCGGCTCGCCCCGCCCATCGGCCGCTACCGCGAGATGACCATCGACGAGCTGCTGCTCGAGAACCGCGTGATCTTCCTCGTCGGCGAGATCCACCACGGCACCGCCATGGGCGTCGTCATGCGGCTGCTGCACCTGCAGAACCAGAAGCCCGGCCTGGACATCAACCTCTACATCAACAGCCCGGGCGGCAGCGTCGACGACACGCTGGCCATGATCGACACGATGGACTTCATCAGCTCGGACGTGAACACCTACTGCATCGGCCGGGCGATGTCGGGCGGGGCGCTGACCCTCGCGGCCGGCACCAAGGGCAAACGCTTCTGCCTGCCCCACGCCAAGGTCATGATCCACCAGCCCTACGGCGGGATCTACGGCCAGACGACCGACGTGCAGATCCAGGCCGAGGAGATCCTCAAGACCAAGAAGGAGCTAAACGACCTGCTCGCCGGCTACACCGGCCAGCCGCTGGAGAAGATCGAAGAAGACGCCGAGCGCGACAAGTTCTTCTCCGCCGAGGAGGCCAAGGCCTACGGCCTGGTCGACGAGGTCATCGAAAAGCCGCAGGAGAAGGTCGCCGCCGAGGCGTAGCCGCTCCACGTCATCACGACCCAACCGAAAGCCCGCCGGTGCGAAGCCCCGGCGGGTTATTCGTAGGTTGACTCTTCGTCGTCCCCTCCGGCCCGAACCGCCGCCATCGCCCGCCGGATATCGTCGGGCGTGAAGCCGCGCCGGGCGAGCTGGCCGTAGAGCCGGCGGTCCCGCGTCGCGGGGTCGAGTTTGCGCATCGACGCGGCCCGCTTGCGGGCGAAGGCGACCGCGGCGTCGGCCTGGGCCTCGTCGTCGGCGGTGGCCTCGGCGACGAGGCGGTCGATCACGCCGCGGTCCAGCCCCTTGGCGTAGAGCTTCTGCCGCAGCAGGGCCGGGCCCGCGGGCTTGGCCCGCGTCACGTCGCGGATCAGCGCCCGGCCGAACGCTTCGTCGTCGAGCAGGCCCAGCTCGGCGAGCCGGTCGAGCACGCGGTCAACGGTCGACGCGTCGGCCGGCGGGTCGAGCTTGCGGAGTTTCTGGCGGACCATGCCCGACGACATCGCCCGCCGGGCGAGGCCCCGTGTCGCCGCCCGCCACGCCTTGTCGTAAGTCAGCGCGTCGTCGAGTGAGGCCGCCAGGGCTTCGGTCCAGACGACGCCGGGCCGCAGCCCGAGCCCGTCGGCCAGGGTCTGGGCCAGCGTGCCGACCGACCGGCGGCCGACCTTGACGGTGACCCGCGTCGGGTCGCGCTGCGTCGGCCGCAGGGCGGTGATCACGCCGCCGTAAGCCGGTTTCGCTTCGCGGTCGGCGGCGGCGGCCACGGGTTTCACTCGCCGCCGGGCATCGCCGACGCGGCCTCGTACTTCAGCCCGCCGTCGGTCATGGTCACCTGGCCGACGCTGACGCCGAAGCTCTCGTTGATCTCGTCGTCGGTGGGCAGCAGGGCGCGGACCTTGTCGGCCAGCTCGGGGTCAAGGTCGATCTGGCCGTGTTGGAGCGCGAGGTCGAACTGCCGCTTGCCGGCGATCGCGTCCTGCCGCAGGTCCTGGATGCCAAACGCGATGCCGGGCTCGTAGCCGAGCAGCGCGTCGCCGGCGCGGTAATCCTCGGAGTCCGCCAGGCCGCCGGCGGCCGGCGGGGCGCTCAGGGCGGTCAGCGTGCGGGCGGTCGCTTCGGGGCCGATGCCCACGACCAGGTGGCCTTGGCCGAGCATGAAGCCCATGGGCGTGCCCATCTGCGGGTTCTCAACCCGCAAGCCGGTGAAGCCCTGTTCGTCGGCCAGCTCGATCCCGCTGTCGGGCCCCGCCATCGGGGCGAACCCTTTGATGGCGGCCATCACCCGGTCCCACACCGCGGCGTCCGACGGGTTCCAGACCAGCGCGGTCGGCTGCACGTAGCTCGTCCGTTCGACGGTCTTCATCTCCTGGGCGTCGAAGTCGTACTCCTGGACCTCGGCGGTGACCTCTTGGCCCTCCATCACCACGACGCGGTGGGCGGTGCCGAGCGACCGCAGGATGGTGGGGATGTCGGCCTGGACCTGGGCCTGCACCATCATGTTGCCCATCATCACCTGCTGCGCCGCCTCGGGCCCGGCCGTCGCGGTGATGGTTTGGATGACCACGTCGTAAAGTTTGCCCAGGTCGTAGGCGAGGTGGCCGTACGACACGCCGGCGGGCACCCAGGCCGGCGGGGCCGCGGGCAGGGTCTGGCCGTCGAGCGTGGCGAGCAGCCCGGCCCGCGGCGCGGCCATCTGCACGAACGTGTCGAGCCGCAGCGCCCCCTCGCCGAGATACGCCGAGCCGGCGGCGACGCCCAGGCCGTCGAGACCGAGCGTTTCCATGACCGTGCCGAACATCTCTGCCTCTTCGGCACTCTCTTGCTCGGCGATCGCGGACCGGAAGACGTCGATTAGCCGCGGCACGTCGAGGTAGTACTCCAGCAGCGACGACTCGTTCCCCACCGCGTCGGCGAGGTCCGCTTCGGCGAGCATCCGCCCGGCGAACGCGTCGGTGCCCGCCCCGGCCTCCTGCGCTTCGAGGAAACGGGCGAACGTGGCGTGCAGCAGCTCGACCCGGGTCGCCTCGTCCCAGTCGATCTGGTCCCGCGCGGCTCCGTCGGCGATCATCCGATCGACGCGGCCGCCCGACTGCGGGAAGCCCATCCCCATCAGCAGCCGGCCCGGCATCCGCGCGACCAGGACGTGGGTCTCGTCGGACTTCACCTCGCCGTCGCCGCCGTCCTGCTCCGCCTCGAAGTCGAATTCGAGCTCGTCCGACGAGTACTGCCGCACGGGTAGGCCCGCGAGTTCGAGGTCCACCCGGCGCGTGCCCTCGTCCATGTCCTCGTTGTCGAGGTCCATCGACGCGTAGGCCTGGTCGAGTTCTTCCTCGCTGAGGTCGGCCCAGATCAGGGCGCTGAAGTAGGGCAGCGTCTCGCCGTCGATCGGCTCGGCCACGACGCCCAAGCCCCAGTTGTTCCGGGCCAGCTCGACCAGGTCGTCCAGGCTGTAGCCGGTCTTTTCGAGCTCGGCTATCGCGTCGTCCCAGGCGTCGGGGTTGGCCTCCTGGATCAGGGCCAGGACGCCGTCGAAACGCTCCTGAGTGAAGATCAACTGCCCGGCCCGCGTTTCGGACAACGCGTCGAGGAAGCCTTGGGTGTCGGGCGCGCGGAGGGCGGCGATCGTCTCGCCGGGCAGCGCTTCCCACCCCGGGCCGAGCTCGGCGGCGGCGGGGCGGGCGGGCAGCAGCACGGCCGCCAGGGTCAGGCACACGGAAAACCAAGCGAAAGGGCGGGTCATGACGGGTGTTCTCGGCGGGGCGGGGGCGGTGAGGGGCGGCCGGGACGTCATTCGTCGGCCGGTTGAAAGGGAGGGTCGAGATACTTTACGCCGTTTTGCGGCTGGCTGGGGTCGTAGAGAAACGCGGTGTGGTGGACGAGGAAGTCGCGAAGGTCGGCCGCGGGGATGCCGAACGCCAGCCCGTTGAACGACGTGAACCCGGCGCAGGCGACGCCGACGACCTCGCCGCGGGCGTTGAACAGCGGCCCCCCGGAATTACCGGGGTTGATGCTCGCGTCGGTCTGGACGAAACGCAGGTGCCCGATCGTGCGGGTGGTCGAGCTGACGATGCCCTGGGTCACGGTGCGTTCGAGGCCTAGCGGGTTGCCGACGGCGAAGACCAGGTCGCCGACGGACAGGTCGTCGTCGGCGCTGACGACCACGGGCTCGGGGTGTTGGCCGTGTTCGTCTTCGTCCCAGTCCAGCTGCAGCAACGCGAGGTCGCGGAGCGGTTGCAGCGCGACGAGCCGGACGTCGCGGAGCTCGGTCTTCTCCCGACCGCGGGGCGTGGTGGTCGAGACGGTGACGCCGATGCGGGTCGCGCCCTCGACGACGTGGTAGTTGGTGATCAGGTGCCCGCGGTCGCTGATGAGGAAGCCGGTGCCGAGGCCCGAGGCGGTGCGGACGAGGACCACGGCGTCGCCGAAGCGTTCGACGAGGTCGGGGATCGGCGCGGAGTCGAGCCGGCCGGCGGTGAAGAGTCCGTCGGCGGCGGGGGCTTCGTTGTCGTCAGCCGTTTTCGCCGTGGCCTCCAGGGGCGTCACGCCGAGCACGACGTCGCCCGGCAGGTGCAGCACCTCGACGTTGAGGTCGATGGCGATGCCGTTGTCGCTGCTACGCAGCAGGGTGCCGGTGACCTTGGCCCCGCCGACGAGCGTGGCTTCCACCGCCTGGCCGACGAGGTCGTCGGACACCTCGGCCGCCGAAACGGGGAGCCAGGACGCCGCCGCGATCAGGACTGCCGGGAAGGGGGTGGCTGGTTTCATCGCTGCGGCTCCCGGGCGAGGTAGATCAGCAGCCGGTCGTGGCTGAGCAGGGCGAGGTCTTGCCCGCCGTCGCCGTCGAGGTCCAGGGCGACAACGCGGCGCGGTTCGCGGACGGCCTCGTTCTCGCCGCCCCCGCCGTAGGGGTAGGCGCGGTCCTCGAAGACGGGCCAGGACAGCATCGGCCGCAGGTCGGCGTCGGTGTCGGTAGGCGACGCCGTATCGCCGAAGCCGACGGCCGTGATCTGGTGCCGGACGTCGTCGAACAGCAGGGCGTCGACCCGGCCGTCGCCGTCGAGGTCCGTGGCGGCCAACCGGTTGACGGAAGCCTCGCCCGACCCGGCCGGCTGGCCGTCGTCGGGGTCGAGGTTCTGAGCCACTTCCAGCTCGTCCGGCCGGCCCGCGTCGAGCCGGGTCAACCCGGTGTCGGTCCGCAGCAGCAGGCCCACTCGCTCGTCGTACGACAACCCCCGGCCGCTCGGCACCCGCGACATCGACACGACCCGGGGCACCCCCGCTTCGTCCGGCTGTAAACGGTAGATCGCCCGACCGTCGGCCGCCAGGGCACACAACTCGCCCGCCGGGCCCGGCCCCAGATCGATCAGCGACACCCCGTTGGGCAGCATCACTTGGTCGGTTACCTGTAGGCCGTCGTCGAGCCGCTGGAACACGCCGTCGGTGAACCGGCCGAGCGCTTGCCCCTCCCCGAGCAGGCGGAACTCGTCGAGCTTTGCTCCCGCGAGCTGCGGCGGCTGCCGCCCAATGGGTTGGCCCTCGTCGTCGAAGGTGACCCACCGCAGCGAACGGGCGAACTTGTCGGCCACCAGCAAGCTGTCGCCGCCGATCCACTTGGCCGCCTCGGCCTTGCCCGCAACTCCGGCAAAAAGTTTGGTGTTTAGAGATACCCCGCCGTCCCAGCGGTGCAGCGTCAGGTCGTCGCCGGTTTTCTGTACGCACCAGACGGTGCCGCCCGCGACGCCGAGCCCGAGCACCTGCCGGTCTTCCGCGTCGCCGCCCAGCCCGATCGGCCGGGGGTAGGTCAGGCGTTTGCCGTCCCACCGCGTCTCGAACAGGTCGCCGCCGCCGTCGGGCCACAGGAGGAACCGGCCGGAGTCCCCGGCCGTCTCGACGATGGCCTTCACGTCGGCGATCACCGGGAAGCTCGGCCCCGCGGTCCAGCCGGCGTCGCCGTGACGGAACAACGCGATGCGCGGCTGGCCCGGGTCGGCGGCGAGCAGCGTCGGCCGGCCGTCGATCGTGCCGACGGCCCACACCGCGTCGGCCCCGCCGGGCAGGGCCAGCGGCTGACGCCGACCCAGCGGCCCGGCGTCGCCCCGCGACAGCTCGTAACGCCGCAGCACCCCGGCGGGCCGGCTCTCCAGGACCAGAAGTGAAGCCCCGCCGGGCGAATCGGTACGGGGCAGCCAGGTAACGTCTTGAGCGCGCTCGTCGTGAACCGTCTCGGCCGGCCCGAGCCCCGACGGGTTCTCGTCGCTTGCCGGGCCGAACGGCTGCACCCGTACGCCTAGGCGGTCCTCGTTGGTCCACTCGATGAGTTCGTCTTGACCATCGCCCGTGAGGTCGCCGATCCACCAGTCGGTCCGGCCGCGTTGTTCGCGTGGCGGCACCCACGCCGGGCGGGCCGACGGGGTGTCGTCGTCGGCCGCGGGGTCGATCCGCACCTGCTGAAAGCCGCTGTCCATGCTCACCAACGCGACGAAGCCGCCGTCGCGTCGCGGGTCGGGCACGAACCGCACCAAGCGATCCCAGCCGTCGTACCGCCCGGGCAGCAGGTCCCACGCCCGGTCGCGCCGCCACGCCCCGCCCTCGTCGTCGCGCCGCAGCCGCAGCAGTCGGTTCGGGTCCGACACCAAGACGTAGAGCTCTTTGGTGCCGTCGCCGTCGAGGTCGGCCACGTTCACGTCGATCGGCGGCTGCCGCACCGCGACCTCGATCCGTTCGACCTCCGGGGCCATCGGCAGCTCGTTCGCGCGGCCCCCGCCCCCGGAAGTTTTATCACCCGTTTCCGGTGCAGCTTTCGAGGCGTAGACATCGAGCCGGGCGTGGCGGAGGTTCACGACGATCGCCTCGTCGCGCCCGTCGCCGTCGAGGTCGGCGGCGTAGAGCCGCCCGGGGCTGCCCTCTTGCTCGATAACCCGCAACGCCTGCCAGCCGGTGAAACCTTCCGCACGTGCCTGGCCGGTACCGATCAGCACGCAAAACGCCAAACACCACCCAGCGGCCCGCCGCAATCGGTCCTGATCCATGGCATTCACTGTAGCCCAATCCGGTTTTGCCGGCCCGCGGGCTTGACGCGTCGGAGCCCTGGGACATACTTAAAGAGTCGTGTGGTCAGAACTCCCCGATGCTTACCGTTTTTTTAGCCGCTGGTTGACCCGGCCGCCGGCCGTGTTGGAAGCCGCGTAGCTCGACCCCCGAGCCCCCGCCCGACCTCCGACCCGGCCCCGACGCCGGGTTTTTTTGTCACCGGACTCCCACCCCCGACCCCGAACCCCAACCCCCGGACCCTACCCATGATCGTCGTCATGCGACCCGACGCCAGCCCGCCGCAGATCGAACACGTCTGCGAACTCGTCCGCGAGATGGGTCTCAAGGACCACCCCATCGTCGGCACCGACCTTACCGTCGTGGCCGTGATCGGCGACGACCGCCGCAAGGACGGCCGCAAGCTCGAACGCGCCCCCGGCGTCGATCGGGTCATGAACGTGCTCGCCCCTTACAAGATGGCCGCCCGCGTCGAAGACAAGCCGACGACCCAGATCACCGTCGGCGGAGCGGAGACCGGGTCCGACGCCGTGGTGTTCGGCGGGACCCAGGTGCCGGTGATCGCCGGGCCGTGCAGCGTCGAGGGGGCCGACGAGATCGTCGAGGCCGCCCGGGCCGTGAAGTCGGCCGGGGCCCACGCCCTGCGCGGCGGCGCGTTCAAGCCCCGCACCAACCCCTACGCCTTCCAGGGCCACGGCGAGGACGGGCTCAAGATGCTCGCCGACGCCCGCGCCGCCACCGGCCTGCCCGTCGTCACCGAGGTGCTCACCCCGTCCGACGTCGAGCTGGTCTCCAAGTACGCCGACTGCCTCCAGATCGGCACCCGCAACAGCCAGAACTTCAAGCTCCTCGAAGCCTGCGGCCGCCAGCCCAAGCCGGTGCTGCTCAAACGCGGCATGGCCATGACCCTCGACGAGTACCTTCAGGCCGCCGAGTACGTGCTGGCCGAGGGCAACGCGCGGGTGATCTTGTGTGAGCGCGGCATCCGCACCTTCGAGGACCACACCCGCAACACCCTCTCGCTCTCGGCCGTCCCCGAGCTGCACACCAAGACCCACCTGCCGGTCGTCATCGACCCGTCCCACGGCACGGGCAAGGCCCACCTCGTCCCCGCCATGGCCAAGGCCGCCGTCGCCGCCGGCTGCGACGGGCTGGCGATCGAGATGCACGTCGATCCCGAGCACGCGATGACCGACGGCGCCCAGTCGATCAAGCCCGAGACGTTGCTGACCCTCATGCAGCAGCTCGCCCGCGTCGCCGAAGCGGTGGACCGCACCTGCGTCCCACACCCCGATGCCGCCACACTGGTCTGACCGCAACCTCACCCCAGGCGGCCCCGCTTCAGCGGGTCTGCACCACCCGATTCAACCAACCCTCATTTCAAACACGTCCGCCAGCAACGCGTGGCGTCGCCGCTAAGCCGACAACCGCAGCACATCCCCCAGCCCCGCGACGCCCAGCACCACGCTGATGACACCGTTGACGGTAAAGAACGCCACGTCAAGACGGTTCGTGTTCGACCGCCACACCAGGGCGTGCTCCAGCACCAGCAGCCCGCCGGTCACGACCACCGCGGCGAGGAACCACATGCCCAGCCGCGGGCTCGCCGCCCAGGTCCCGGCTAAACATAACAACGCCGCCGCGTGCAGCCCCCGGCTGACCCACAGCGCCCGCTCCTCGCCCAGCGACGCCGGCATCGAAAACAGACCCCGTCCGCGGTCGAACGCCACGTCACCCAACGCGTAGATCACGTCGAACCCCGCGACCCAGCCCAGCACCACCGCCGCCAGCAGCCACCCCGCCGGCGACGCCGCGAGGTATCCCGGCTCAAGCGCCAGCGCCGCCGCCAGCGGGCTCACCGCCAACGCCAGCCCCAGCACCGCGTGGCAGAGCCAAGTGAACCGCTTCGTGTAGCTGTAGACCGCCAGCAGCCCCAGCACCGGCAACGCGAGGGCCGTCGGCCACCAGTTGCCGTAGCCCCAACCAAAACCCGCCGCCGCGACCACGAACCCCGCCCCGCACGACGTCACGGCCCCGCCCACGAAGCCGCGGCTCAGCCGCCCCGACGCCAACGCCCGGCCCGCCGTCCGCGGGTTCGCCGCGTCGATCGCGGCGTCGGCCAAGCGGTTTACGCCCATGGCAAACGTCCGCGCCAGCACCATGCACGCCAGCACCAGCACCGCCTCGCCCCACGCCGGAACTCTCTGCGCCCACCCGCACGCCAGCGCCGCTCCCAGCACCGCGAACGGAAGCGCAAACACCGTGTGCGCCAGCTTGATGTCCGCCGCGAACACGCCGGCCTGCCGCCACCCCGTCGCCCGTATCGCGGCCACCTCTCCCAAGAGCTAAGCCTCAACTTCCGGGGGTCGCAAGCTGTCACTTACGCGGCCCGACCAGCGGATGTCCAGGTCGTGCTCGACGCCGACGAGGTCCAGGCACCGCCCGACGACAAAGTCCGCGACCTCTTCGAGCGTCTTGGGCAGCTTGTAAAACCCCGGGTTGGCCGGGGCGACGACCGCGCCGGCCTCGGTGACGGCCGCCATGTTGCGGATGTCGATCAGCGACAGCGGCGTCTCGCGGTGGACCAGCACCAGCCGCCGCCGCTCCTTGAGCGCGACGTGGGCGGCACGTTGGATCAGGTTCTGGGCCGAGCCGGCCGCGATCGCCCCGAGCGTGTTCGACGAGCACGGGCAGACGATCATCCCGTCGTGCCGGAAGCTGCCCGACGCGACCGTCGCCCCGACGTCCTTGTGGTGGTGGTGGATCAGGTGCTTAGGCGGCTCGGCCCGAGCGTCCAGGCCGCTGAGCGCAGCCAAATCGACACCCTCCATCCCGAGCTCGTCCCGCAGCAGCCGCTGGCCCAGCGGCGAGACCACGAGGTGCGTCTCAACCTCGGCGGCGACCAGGAGCTGCACCAGCCGCGCCGCGTAGAGCGCGCCGCTGGCCCCGGTGACGCCGACGACGATGCGTTTGGCCAATGCAGTTCCCATGCCCGATATTTTAGTGCGACCCGCCACCGGAAGCCCACGGATTCAATCCGTGGGCTTCTCTACCCCACCGCGACCTCGACGCCGACGCGGTCGATGCAGAGGATCGTCAGGTCGTCGTCGGCCCGGCGGGGGTGGCGGTGGGTCCCGACGTCGCGGCGCAGGTTCGCGACGACTTGGTCGCAGGCGAGGTCGGTCTGACCGATCAGGTCCTCGAGCGGCCGGAAGCCGAACTGGCGGTTGGCGGGGTCCTGGGCCTCGTTGACGCCGTCGGAGGTCAGCAGCACACGGTCGCCGGGCGCGAGGCGGAGGGTGGACTGGCGTTCTTCGCCGTCGAGGGGGATCACGACGCCCAGCGGCGGGCGGTGCGAGGGCAGGTGGGCGACGCCGTCGTCGGCGGTACAGATCATGGCCGGGGCGTGGCCGGCGTTGGCGTAGACGAACGTGCCGTCCTCGTGGAGCACGCCGAAGATCATGGTGATAAACCGGCCCTCGGTGAGGTCGGGCTCGAGCTGGGCCTCGAGGCGTTGCAGCAGCTCGCCGGGCGGCAGGTCGGCGCGGGCCAGGGCGTGCAGGGCCGAGCGGGCGGTGGCCATGATCAGCGAGGGCCCGAGGCCGTGGCCGGTGACGTCGGCGACGACGACGGCGGTCCGCTGCTCGTCCAGGCGGAAGGCGTCGTAGTAGTCCCCGCCCGTGGCGTCGCAGGGCTCGGACGCCCCGGCCAACCGGTACCCCGCGCTGGCGGGCAGTTCTTCAGGGAAAAACCCCGCCTGGATCGACCGCGCCGCGTTGAGCTGCTCAGCGATCGTGTTGAGCGCCGCGCCTAGCGTCTCGAACTCGTCGCCCGTGCGGATATCGACCTTGTGGCTGAAGTCGCGGCGGCCCAAGGCCTCGAGCCCGGCGTGGATCTTGTTGACCGGCCGGATCACCAGCCGCGTCAGCACCAGATACCCCAGCAGCGACGAGATCGCCAGCCCAACGACCGTGATCACGGTGTTGACCAGCAGCAGCTGGTCGTAGCGGGCGAAATAAGTCGCCGCGGGCTGCGTGACCTCTAGGACGCCGGTCACCGCGCCCCCGGGGTCGATGATCGGGGCCGCGGCCGAGATCCACTGGCCGTAGCGGTCGTCGTACAGCCCCGAGACCGCGACCCGGCCGGTCTCGATCGCCTCCATGTGGTGCGGCTTCTTCGGGTAGTCCCGGCCGACGAACGGGTCGGATTCGTGCGTCATCACGCCGAACCGCAGCCCGCCGCGGTCGTCGCGGTAAAAGGTGTAGATGTGCTCGCGGTCGAGCCCGTTGATGTCGCGGATCGCCTGCAGCTGTTCCCGCAGCGCGAGGAACGCCGGGCTGTCGGCCGTCGGGTCGGCCGCGACCGCGCGGTGCTTCGCGCCGTCGAGCTGCAGCGTCGCGGTCCCGGCGATGCCCGCGAGCTGGTTCTGCAGGTCGGTGATGACCTGCTGCTTCATCCCGCCCCGCGTCGGGATCAGCAGCGCAAACGCCAGCACCAGCAGCACCAGCTCCGAGATGATCAGCAGCTTGGTGCTCAACCGCATGTCGGAGAAACTCAGCGCCCCGCGGATTTCTTTCCTCATCGCGTAACTTTCTGGGGCCGGACTGACCCGTCGGCTTCATCCGGGCATAACATCGATAGCGTGCGTTTACCTCGGTACGATTCGGGAACTGGCCCTCCCGAGATTCGTATCCTTTCCAACTTACCGCGTGAAACAGAGAAAATCCCCTTTTATTTCGTGTTTTTACCCGGCCGTGTGCGGGATCTTGCTGGCGGCCGTCGGCTCACCCGCTGCGGCGGCGGACGGGGCCGCCGGCTACGACAAGCCGGCCCCGGAGTCGATCGACGACCTGCGGCAGATCGAGCGGCGGGTCACCGAGGTCGCGGCCGCGGCCGGGCCGGCGACCGTCGCCCTGGACCTGGGCCTCTTCGGCACCGGCAGCGGCGTGGTGGTCAGCGAAGACGGCGTGATCCTCACCGCGGCCCACGTGATCGGCGAGGCCGGCCGGCGGTTTGACGTCCGCTTCCCCGACGGCACCGTGGCCAAAGCCCGGACGCTGGGCAGCGACCGACAGAACGACTCGGGCATGGCCAAGCTCGAGGGGGACGGGCCTTGGCCGTTCGTCCCCCTCGCCGAGCCCGACGCCGCGCGGCGGGGCGACTGGGTCGTCGCGCTCGGCCACCCCGGCGGGTTCGACGCCGAGCGGCCCGTCGTCGTCCGCCTCGGCCGGGTCATCCGCGTCCGGCCCGTGGTGGGCATCCAGACCGACTGCTCGCTGATCGGCGGCGACTCGGGCGGGCCGCTCCTAAACCTCGACGGCGAGGTGGTCGGCATCCACAGCCGCATCGGCCAGAGCAGCCGCACCAACATCCACGTTGCCGTCGGCGACTACGTAGCCTCATGGGATCGATTGTTCCGGGGGCGGGAGTGGGGCGAGCGGCGGATGCCGCTGCTGGGGGTGGTGTTCACGCCGGACGAGGAGGGCCGGGGCGTGCGGATCGATCGGGTGATCCGCGGCAGCGCCGCGGCGCGGGCCGGCGTGCGGCGGGGCGACCTGCTGACCCGCATGGGCGTGCTGGAGATCCGCGACTCGCAGACCGTGATGGAGATCATGGCCCTGCAGGCACCGGGCGACACGGTCGAGCTGACGCTGCTACGCGGGGGCCGCGAGGTGGTGCTGGATGTGCAACTGGGAGAGTGGGAATGAAGGTCCTCGGCTTCGCGGTGGCGTTGTGGGTGAGCGCGTCGGCGGCGGGGCAGTCGGCCCTGCCGCGGGCGCAGGACACCGAGGGGCGGGAGGTCTTGTCGGCGTTCCGGATGGTGGTCGAAGCGGCGCGGGGGTCGGTGGTCGCGCTGCAGGTCGACGGCCGGCCGGCGGCACTGGGTACGGTGGTGGGGCGGAGTGGTCTGGTGCTGAGCAAAGCCAGCGAGCTGCGCGGGACGGGCGACGACGCGGTCATGCTGACGGCCGATCTTTTCGACGGTCGGCGGGTGGCGGCGAAGCTGCTGCGGGAGGACCGCCGCCACGACCTCGCGTTGCTGCAGATCGAGGCGGAGGGGCTGACGCCGGTGGAGCTCGCGGTCGATCGGCCGGTGGTGCTGGGCAAGTGGCTGGTCGTGCCGGGACTGACCGAGTTGCCCGAAGCGGTGGGGGTCTACAGCGTGACGCCGCGGCGGATCCGCGGGGTGCGGCTGGGCATCGCGCTGGGCGACAACGCCGACGGCCGGGCCGAGATCGGCGCAACGATCCCGGGCATGGGGGCCGAGGCGGCGGGGCTGCAACGCGGCGACGTGCTGATCTCGATCGGCGACACCGAGGTCCAAACGGCGGAAGACGTGATCGAGTCGCTGCAGGCGGCCAACTCGGGCGACGTGCTGGACGTGGTGGTGCAACGGGGGGGGCGAGAGATGACGTTCGCGGTGGAGATGCGGCTGCGGCCGCTGGACCCGCGTAGCCGGGCGGACCGGATGAACACGATGGGCAACGGGCTGTCGCGGCGGCGCGACGGCTTCGCCTCGGTGTTCCAGCACGACGCGACGATCGACCCGGCGCAGTGCGGCGGCCCGGTGCTAGACCTCGACGGGCGGTGCCTGGGGATCAACATCGCCCGGGCGGGGCGGGTCGAGGCCTACGCCCTGCCCGCCGCGGTCGTGGCCGAGGCGCTCGCCGAGATGACCGGGCGGGTGATGGTCAGCGAGTCGGCGGGGGGCGACGCCGAGCATTAACGCCGGTTTTTGTCTGGCATCGCCGGCGGCGTGGGCTATGTTTGGGGGCGTTAGGTGAGAAAGGCGGAAGGGAGAGAACGGAGATGGATCGAGCCGCGCCCGCGTCGGGCCGTGATCGAGGGTTTACTTTGATCGAGCTGTTGGTCGTGATCGCCATCGCGGCGGTGATGCTAGGTTTCCTGCTACCCGTGCTTGGTAGCGCCCGCACGACCGCGACACTGGTCCGCTGCGGCACGCACCAGCGGCAGATCGGTGTCGCCCTGCACGCCTACGCCGGCGACGCCGACGGCATCCTGCCCCCGGAGGGCGGCGGCGGCGGGGCGTACGTGCCTTCGGTGTTCCAGCGGGCCGGCTACGACCTGCGGGCGTTCGTTGGTCCGTATCTCACCGACCTGTCGGTCTGGGGATGCCCCGCGACCGACGCCGCCCCGCTCGACGACCCCGGCAACGTCCGCAGCCCGGCCAACTACGGCACCTACGGCTACTACGCCGGCCGCGCCGACCCCGACTTCGGCCTGCCCGCCGGCGTGCCCGACCGGCTCGACACCGCCCACGCCGCGTCGTCGCTCACTTTGCTGCAGGACACCTACCGCGAAGACGGCCCCGGTGAGCTGCTCTACAACCACGGCGAGGGACGGGCCGATACCAGCATCCTCGCCACCAACCCCTCCTACGCCGGGTACCTCGGCAGCAACGGCGACGGGGTCAACACGCTGTTCTTCGACGGCCACGTGGTCTGGACCGACTCGGACGTGCTCGACGTGATCGGCGTGGTTGAAGGCCCGACCCGCACCGCCTACGGCGTACGGGCCGTTCCGTAAAGGTGAAGCTACGGCCAGTCCCGCAGAACATCCACCAAAGCGTCAACGCTCAACCAATCCATCGGCCTGGGTTGCGGCGGCGACAGCACCCGCACGGCCGGCCCGCGGGGTGACCACGTTTCCGGGTCGGTCGGGCCGAAGAGCGCGAGCGTCGGCAGGCCGAGCTGCGCCGCGAGGTGCGTCGGCCCCGCGTCGTTGCCGACGTAGGCCGAGGCCGTGAGTATCGCCTCGACCAGAGCCTCCAGCGAAGCGCAGCCCACCGCGTCGTAACGCCGACGCCAGTCGTCGAGCCGCGCTGCCGGCCAACGCTCGGCCTCGGCCTCGCCGTAGACCACCCGTACCGATCGGCCCGCCGCCTTCAACCGGTCGATCAACTCGGCGAATCGTTCCGGGGGCCAGCACTTCGCTGCGCCGCCGCTGCCGGGGTGGATCAGCACCGGCCCGTCGGGGTCGGCCCGTCGCTCAACCGCGACGTCGGCGACCGCGACGCCGTGGCTCATCAGCTCGTCGCGATGAAATTCGGCAAGGTGCCCACCGTATTCCCGGGGCGGCCGGGTGGGCAGGTGCACGACGTTGGCCTGCGGCGCGAGACGCAATACGTTGGCGGTCCAGGCGTCCTGCCCGTTGCCGACGAAGCTCACGACGGTGCGGGCATCTTCAAACGCTTCGCGGACGGCGGGGCTGAGCGTGCTCGGCCCGTCCTCGTGGTGCAGCCGGGTGAACTCGAACAGCTCGATGTCGAGCGTTTGCAAGCCGTCGATCAGCGCCGCGGCGAGCCGGCCCCGCGACCACGGCGCGACCAGCGTCGTCGGCCCGTCGAGGCCGCGCAGCAGCGGCAGGATCAACGCAAAATCGCCCAGCGCCGCGTGGTGGAAGACGAGGTTCATGCCGCTGCGTCGGCGACGAGTGCACGTGCGCGTTCGACCGCCCGCTTGGCCGAGACGAATGGCTCGTCCTGCGTGACGAACATGTTCTCTTCCCCGACGTCGGCGACGAGGCCGTAGGACTTCATGCGTTCGAACATCCGCGGCCGGACGCCGCAGAGGATCAGGTGCCGGCCGTCTTCGTGCAGCTGCCCGGCGAACTGCTCGATCACGTGCATGATCGTCGCATCGACGAGGTGGGTGCGTTTGAGCCGGAGGATCACCGCCCGCGCGTCGGACGCCAGCAGCTCGTTGAAGCGGTCCTGCAGGTCGTCGGCGGCGGCGAAGAAGAGGTTGCCCTCGACCTGAAGGAACACCACGTCGCCGCAGGACTCTTGTTTAACCGGTTCCGGTTCGAGCGTATCTCGGACCTCGGGGCCGCTCTCGGAAACTTCCGGGGGGTCGACGCCGCGGGGCGTGCGGCCGCGGAGCGAGCGTTCGATGAACCCGCTGGGCACGCCGGGGGTGCGCACCATCTCGGTGATGTAGAGCTGCCGCGCGCGTTGGAGGTAGAGCGCCAGCGTCAGGAACACGCCGACGAAGACGGCCATCTCCAGCGAGATGGTCAGCGTCGCGGCGAACGTGCCGACGCAGACGAGCAGATCGGCGGGGTTGGACTTGGCGATGCGGCGGACATATTGGAAGTCGATCAGGCCGTAGGCGATGACGAAGAGGATGGCGGCGATGCTGGCCATCGGGATGACGCGGGCGGCGGGGGCCAGCAGCAGGAAGACGACCGCGATGAACACGCCGGAGAACAGCCCGGCGAAGCGGGTGCGGGCGCCGGCGGCGAAGTTCAGCGCGGTGCGGCTGAAGCTGCCGGTCGAGGGGATGCAGGAGAAGAGCGCGCCGACGGCGTTGGTCACGCCCTGACACAGGAACTCCTGGTTGGCGTCGATGCGTTGGCCGGTCTTGCCCGCTACGGTCTTGCCGATGCCGTAGGCCTCGATCATGCCGACCATGGCGATGGCGAGGGCCGGGCCCAGCAGCGGCCGGTAGGCCTCGAGGCTCAGCTCGGGCGCGACGAACCGCGGCAGGCCCGACGGCAGCTGGCCGACCAGTCGCAGGTCCTCGCCCGTCCACCCCGCGAGCCAGACGACCACGCCCCCGGCGATGACGGCCAGCAGGTACGCCGGCAACAACTTGGAGACCCGCCGGCAGACCAGCGCGACGGCCATGCTCACCAGCCCGACGGCGATCGGCCGCCAGTCGGGCAGCTCGCCGTTGAGCCCGACCGCCTGGATCAGCCGCTCGACCTTCTCGGCGACGCCGGCGTGGCCGCTCTCGGTGCCCGCCAGCCGGATGCCGAAGAAGTTGGGCACCTGGCCCACCGCGATCAGGACGCCAGCCCCGGCGCTGAAGCCGACGATCACCGAGTGGCTGACGAACTTCACCAGCTCGCCCATCCGCGCCAGCGCGAAGGCGAGCTGCAGCACGCCGGCGGCGAGCGTGAGCATCACCGCCACGCGGATCGCCGCGTCGCCGCCGACCGGCACGGACCCGGCGACCAGGGCGCTGCTGACCAGCAGGCTCATCGTGTTGGTCGGCCCGATCGCCAGATGCGCGCTGCTGGTCAGCAGCGACCCGACCACCGCGCCGACGATCGCGGTGTAGAGCCCGTAGATCAGCGGCACGCCCGCGATGCTCGCGAACGCCAGCGACTGCGGGATCGCCACCATCGCCACCGTGAGCCCGGCGATCAGGTCGCCCCGCAGCTTCCCGACGCCGTAGCCCCGCACCGAGTCGGCGAACGACGAGGCGACCGATAACCCCGGCTGCGCGGCAAAACGCCCGGCGAGACGCAGGGCGTGCAGCGGTCCGGTCGGTTCGGGCATGCCCGGCAGCGTAGCGACTCGGCGTCGCCGGCGTGGAGCCGCCAACCGCGTACCGCCTTAAGCCGTCCCCCGACCTCGCCGATGCGAGGGGAGACGTTGCGTGCCCGACCGGGGCCCGGCGTCCGCCCGAGGACCCCGCCGCGTATGGCCAAATCCGCTCGCATCAAGACCGACCTCGAGCTGTACCTCAAGCAGATCGACGAGTCGCCGCTGCTGACCGCCGACGAAGAGAAGTCGCTGGCGCG